>CAYRDY010000001.1:0-48838 GCA_964423195.1 uncultured Catenibacillus sp.
TATTGATGGCGTCCGCGATATTGCAGACACAGACGCTGTTGTGGCAGAGGAGGTAGAGGATCCTCAGCCGTGTGCTGTCGCAGAGCTGTCCGAAGATCGTCGCCGCCTCGATAAAGGCGTCGTCGTCGGGCATTTCTCTGAGCGTCGTCTCCAGATTCAGATGCTGTTCGTGCTTTTCGCCGCAGACGGGCAAATCATTTTCAAACATAGAAATCCCCCATTTCTGTATTTATAAAGAAATTGATGCGCCGCCCGCGCGGAGCATCACCACGTATGGAACTCTGCGGATCGATCCGTTGCCTATGGCACTCTTGCAATCCGATGCTCACAGAAGACTCACAGTAAGATTAAAAGATTAAATAATTAAAAGATTTAATAATTAAATGATTGTTTAAACATATGATACGACAAAACGTCGGATTTGTCAACGGCCTGACATAAAAAATATAAAAATAACTTGCCCACACCTTTTGAAGATGTTATACTAAATAAATCAGAGGAACGCGCAAAAACTGAATTTATTTTGCCGGAGTGTGGAGTCAGGCAGATGAGGCATCAGAGATGCCTGATTTGTCATGGCTCTTTTTTTCTGTCGAAGAATTTTAGGGGTTTGCCGGGGAGCTTCGGCGGGTTTATAAAAATGTCAAAGTGAATTTTTCATATAAAAAGACAAGGAGATGGATTTATGTACGATGTTGTGATCATCGGCGCCGGCGTCATCGGCAGCGCGGTGGCCAGAGAACTGTCAAAGTACAGGGCAGACATATGCGTCGTGGAGCGCGCTGAAGATGTCTGCTGCGGGACAAGCAAGGCCAACAGCGCCATCATCCATGCCGGTTTCGATGCCATGCCGGGCACACTGAAAGCAAAAGTCAATGTCGAGGGCAACCGCATGATGGATGAACTTTCGCGGGAACTGGATTTTGCGTTCAGGCGCAACGGATCCCTGGTGGTGTGCACGGAAAGGGAGGGGCTGCCGACACTTGAGGAACTCAGAGACCGCGCGGGGAAAAACGGTGTGCCGGACGTGCGCATTCTGGGCGCGGATGAGGTGAGGGCGATGGAGCCCAATGTGTCGGACGATGTCGTGGCGGCACTCTACGCGCCGACAGGCGGTATTGTATGCCCGTTTGGCATGACGATCGCGCTTGCGGAAAACGCGGCGGCCAACGGGGTGGAATTTAGGCTGAATACCGAAGTGACAGAGATCAAAAAAACGGAGGGCGGTTATGTCCTCGCGACAGATAAGGGGGAGATCAGGGCCAGAGTCGTGGTCAACGCCGCCGGCGTCTACGCGGACAAATTTCACAACATGGTCAGCGAACACAAGCTGGAGATCACGGCTAGGAAGGGCGAGTACTGCCTGCTGGACAAGACGGCCGGCGGCCATGTGTCCCACACAGTCTTTCAGCTGCCGGGCGCGATGGGCAAGGGCGTGCTCGTCACCCCGACCATCCACGGCAATCTGCTGATCGGCCCGACGGCGGCGGATATCGATGACAGAGAGGCGGTCAACACCACCGCGGAGGGACTGTCATCCCTGCAGGCCAGGGCGGGCAAGAGTGTCAAAAATATTCCGATGCGGTCTGTGATCACGTCCTTTGCCGGTCTGCGCGCCCATGAGAAGGGCGATGATTTTGTCATCGGCGAGGCGGAGGACGCTAAGGGTTTCTATGACGCCGCGGGCATCGAGTCGCCGGGACTCTCATCGGCGCCGGCCATCGGTCGGATGCTGGCAGAGATGATCGCGGGTGACTTCAATCTTGAGGCCAATGAAGATTTTGTCGGCACCAGGAAGGGTATCATGAACCCGCAGACGCTCTCATTTGAAGAGCGACAGGAACTGATCAGAGAAAAACCCGCCTACGGCCAGATCATCTGCCGCTGTGAGATGATCTCCGAGGGGGAGATTCTTGACGCCATCCACCGCCCGCTGGGCGCGCGCTCGCTTGACGGGGTGAAGCGGCGCACCAGAGCCGGCATGGGGCGCTGCCAGTCGGGTTTCTGTTCACCGCGGGTGATGGAGATATTGGCGCGCGAAGTGCCGATGCACATGTACGATATCACCAAACTAGGCGGTGCATCTAGGATTGTTCTGGGCGCCAACAAAGACAGACTGGGGGCATTGAATCATGAGAGCATATGATATTGTCATCATCGGCGGCGGACCCGCGGGCCTTGCGGCCGCCGTGTCCGCCAGGGCGCACGGCGCACAGAGCATCCTGATTCTGGAGCGCGACAGGGAGCTGGGGGGCATCTTAAACCAGTGTATTCACAACGGCTTCGGCCTGCATACTTTCAAGGAAGAGCTGACCGGGCCGGAGTACGCGGCCAGATTTATCGAACAGGTCAAGGCGCAGAATATCGAATACCGCCTAAATACCATGGTGATGGACATCAGCCGTGAGAGGATTGTGACCTGCATGAGCCGGCAGGAGGGCCTGTATCGGATCCAGGCTAAAGCAATTATTCTCTGCATGGGCTGCCGGGAGCGCCCGCGCGGCGCTCTGAATATTCCGGGTTACCGACCGGCCGGCATTTTTTCCGCGGGCACGGCGCAGCGCCTCGTCAATATGGAGGGCTATATGCCGGGACGCGAGGTCGTGATCCTGGGCTCCGGGGACATCGGCCTGATCATGGCCAGAAGGATGACCCTTGAGGGCGCGAAGGTTAAAGTCGTGGCCGAACTGATGCCGTATTCCGGGGGCTTAAAGCGAAATATCGTCCAGTGTCTTGACGATTTCGGCATACCGTTAAAGCTGAGCCATACGGTCGTGGATATCGACGGGAGGGAGCGCGTGAAGGGGGTCACGCTGGCCAAAGTGGACAAAAGCGGCAAGCCGATTCCGGGCACGGAAGCATATATCCCCTGCGACACCCTGCTCTTGTCGGTCGGCCTGCTGCCTGAGAATGAACTCTCAAGAAGCGCGGGCGTGGCGCTGTCACCGATCACGTCGGGACCGATCGTCGACGATCGGCTGCAGACCAATATCGGGGGCGTTTTCGCCTGTGGCAACGTCCTCCACGTCCATGACCTTGTGGATCATGTCTCGGAGGAAGCGGCGACAGCCGGAAGAAATGCCGCCGCCTATATCGCCGGAGATGGCGGCGGACGCACGGGCCGCAGCGTACAGGTGACCGGAGAGAGCGGCGTGCGCTACACCGTGCCGTCGAGCATCCGTGTGGATTTGATGGACGAGGAATTGGCGGTGCGCTTCAGGGTCGGAAATGTCTTTCGCGACAAGGCTATCAGTGTCTATTATGACAATGAGCGCGTGGCCCACACGAAAAAACGTGTGCTGGCGCCCGGAGAGATGGAGAATGTGAAAATCAAAAGGGCGTCTCTGCTCAAATATCCGGAACTTTCAAAGATCACGATCAAGGTAGAGGAGGCATGATTCTATGGAGACGAGAGAATTGATCTGTATCGGCTGTCCGCTCGGCTGCCTGATCACCGTGAACATGGACGACGGCGAAATTGTGAGCGTGACCGGCAATACCTGTAAGCGCGGGGATGCCTACGCCAGAAAAGAGGTGACGCATCCGACAAGAATCGTGACTTCGACCGTCTGTGTGTCGGGCGGCGCGATCCCGATGGTTTCCGTGAAGACACAGTCCGATATTCCAAAGGGCAAAATTTTTGACTGTGTGCGGGCGCTCAAAGGCATCACTGTGCCCGCGCCGGTAGGGATCGGCGATGTGATTGTTGAGAACGTGGCCGGCACCGGCGTGGCGGTCATCGCCACAAAAAATGTTCCTGTTGTTTGACAGGATCAACGGGGCATGTCGGGGAGGTCACAAGACCGGTTGGAAGCCATGGAGCGCATCATCTTGAAGACGCGCCGGGAAGGAGAACGTGATGAAAAAATATATGATGGCACTCGATCAGGGGACGACGAGCTGCCGATGCATTTTATTCGACAAGGGCGGGCGGATCATGAGCACCTGCCAGAGAGAATTTCCGCAGATTTATCCGAAGCCGGGCTGGGTCGAGCATGATCCGGAGGCCATCTGGCAGACGCAGTGCGAGGTGATGCTTGGCGCCATGTCGCAGATCGGCGCGGCATCCGAGGATATCGCCGGGATCGGCATCACGAATCAGCGGGAGACAACGGTCGTATGGGACCGTCATACCGGAAAGCCGGTGTACAACGCGATCGTCTGGCAGTGCCGGCGCACGGCGCCGATTGTCGAGAAGCTCAAAGAGATCGGATTCGACGGCTATATCCGGGAGAAGACCGGCCTGGTCCCCGACGCATACTTTTCGGGGACAAAGATCAAGTGGATTCTCGACAATGTGCCGGGGGCCAGGGAACGTGCCATGGCCGGCGACCTGATCTTCGGAACGATCGACACATGGCTGATCTGGAAGCTGACCGGAGGGAAAGTCCATGTCACCGACTATACCAATGCCTCCCGCACGATGCTCTATGACATCCACGCCCTGCGGTGGGATGATCAAATTTTACAAACTCTGGAAATTCCGAAATCCATGCTGCCGGAGGTGAAGCCGTCGAGCTGCGTTTACGGCTATACGGACCCCTCGGTGACCGAGACGCCGATCGCGATCTGCGGTGCCGCCGGTGATCAGCAGGCGGCTCTGTTCGGCCAGTGCTGCTTTGAGGCGGGCGAGGCGAAAAATACCTACGGCACTGGATGTTTCCTGTTGATGAATACGGGCAGAGAGGCCGTGGACTCCAAATGCGGCCTGCTCACGACCATCGCCGCCTGCGCCGGCGACGAGGTGCAGTACGCGCTGGAGGGCAGTGTATTTGTGGCCGGCGCGGCCATCCAATGGCTTCGGGACGAGCTGAAGGTGATCGGCAGCGCCCCGGAGACCGAGACGATCGCTGCCTCCGTTCCGGACACACAGGGTGCCTATGTGGTCCCAGCCTTTACCGGCCTCGGCGCGCCTTACTGGGATCAGTATGCCCGCGGCGCGATCGTTGGGCTGACGCGGGGCTTTAACCGGTCGCATCTGATACGGGCGACGCTCGAATCCCTGGCCTATCAGACATACGATATTCTGAAGGCGATGGAGAGCGACGCGGGGGTTGCGCTGCCGACACTGCGCGTGGACGGCGGTGCCTGTGCCAACAACTTCCTGATGCAGTTTCAGGCTGATATTCTGGACGCGGCAGTGCTGCGCCCGCAGTGCATCGAGACGACCGCTCTCGGCGCGGCCTATCTGGCGGGACTGGCCGTGGGGTACTGGAGAGATAAGGATGAGATCAGAGCCAACTGGGCGATGTCGAGGCGTTTTGAGCCGTCGATGTCCCCAAATCGGCGAACAGAGCTCCTTAAGGGATGGAAAAAGGCCGTCAAGTGTGCTTTTGGCTGGGCGGAGGCCTGAGTAATTTTGTAACAGTTCAGACAAGTCTGAACTGTTACAAAATTTACAAAATTTATGAAAAACTTCATATTTAGTGCTTTACCTGTTGTCGATTTAGTGGTAAAATAATTTTGAAAGTTCAGACAAGTCTGAACTTTCAAAAAATCTTTGACGGCAGGGACGGTTAAAGAGATCTGTGGAGGATAGGGCAGATGACGTGGTGGGAAATTCTGGGTATTGAAGCAACGAAGGACAAGGATTTGATCAAAGCCGCATACAGAAAAAAGCTCTCCAATGTCAATCCTGAGGATGACCCGGAGGGGTTTATGACGCTGCGCCGCGCATTCGAGCAGGCCACAGCCGAAGCAGATCAGACAGATACGAAGACCGGTACAGTGTCAGACTTTACCGCGGACGGGCAGATTGCCTCCTGGATAGCCGCGGCCGATGCTCTGTACCAGTCTTTTTTTGAGAGGATTGACGCCGAGTGCTGGAAACCGCTTCTCGACGCGGACATCTGCGTGCGCCTCGACGCCGCGGAGGAGATGCGGGATTCTTTTTTGAGGTATCTGCTTGCTCATTCCAGATTTCCGAACCGCGTATGGAAACTCTTTGACCGGACATTTTCACTGGTCGATGACGCGGATGAGCTAAAGGAAAAATTTCCTGAAGATTTTATCGAATATGTGGTCAATGCCGTCACTTATGAGGGCGTCCTGGATTATGATCTGTTTTCAGGACCGGCGGACGCCGATTATGACCGGTTTATTGAGCGGTATTTTATGGTCAGATATCAACTGGAACTTGAAAATGACGATGAGGCGGGAAAACTGCTGGATGAGCTCGCGTCCTCCGAGATCACCCATCCGTATCTTGCGGTAGAGCAAGGCCGTCTGTTGATGCATGAGGGCAAGGCAGAAGAGGCCCGTGATTTATTGGCGCCGGTTTCAGAGAAGTATGCGGATTCGGAATATATTCTGTATTTTTACGGGCAATCATTGATGATGTGCGATGAGGACGCCGAGGCCGAGAAAATTTTCAAAAAAATACCGGAGACGGCTCCGGAACATTATCTGGCTGCGTTTTCCACGGCAAATCTGCACCTGAAACAGGGACAATACAGATTGGCCAAGGAGGAATATCTGTCACTGATCGAGGTCGATGAGCATGATGAATCCGTTCTTGAAAAGCTGCAGGAGGCAAACCGTTACCTGATCCCTGAGTACAGGCGTCGGCTTGAGGAGAATCCGGACGATTGTGACACCGCGCTTGAACTCGGATGGTGTCTCTGCCAGAATGAGGCCTATGAGGAGTGCCTGAGGGTGCTCTCGTCCGTTCAGGCGGACGAAGAACATCTGTATGATGAAATCAATCTGCGCGGGCGCGTCTTATTGTGCCTGAACCGCTTCGAGGAGAGCCTGCCATATCTTCTGAAGTGGCGTGAGATGATTTTGTCGCTTGAGGATGACGGCACGGAAAAGACGAAAAAGCGCATGCACCGGTTGGGCTACGCCAATTACGCGATCGCGATGTGCTATGCCTGTCAGGAAAACGCCGACTATGCGCGCGCGCTCTCCTTTATTGAGATGGCCATTGAGACGGAGGAGAATGTCGATCAGCGATTAAACTGCTACTATGCCAAGGCGGATATATTAAAACGGCAGGGGCATCTGACGGAAGCTGTCGATGTGTGCACATCGATACTGGAGATGGAAAAGAGATTTTATCCTGCCCTGGTGCTGCGGCAGGAATGTTATAAACTGCTCGGATACGGCGTGGATGTGATTCGGGATTATCGGACGGCCTTGAGTCTCTATCCGGGCGGCGAGCGGCCGTATGAGCTGGCGGCGGAGGTGCTTCTGGATGCCGGCGAGACGGATATGGCCGGGGATGTGCTCAAGCAGGCCGGCGAGAATCATGTCGAGACGCTTCGGATCGCCATTCTGTGGCTGCGGCTGCGGCGCAAGCGGGCGGACAGCGAGGCGCTCTTGCGCGGCGTGATTGACGGTGCGCGCGATCTTCTGGAAAAGTACGACGAGGATCAATATGATCATGCTCTGATTGCCGAAGTGTACGTTCTGATGGCACTGTGCTACTGCGATCTATATATGATCTATGAGCGGGATGTCCTGGATGCCGCCCTCGAATGTATCGGACACGCGCTCCGGCTGAATCCGTCGGACAGCGATTGCCTGAATATTGAGGCCTATATCTGTTCCAAAAAGGGAAATACAAAGCGGGCGCTGGAGATTTACCGACAGCTTCTGGCCGATCAGCCGGATGACTGTTATTATCTGTTCAGGATCGCCGCGGTCTACGGCGAGCGCCATGAGCTTGACAAGGCGCTGTCCTATTACCAGAGGG
The DNA here is from genome assembly GCA_964423195.1 of uncultured Catenibacillus sp. GTDB lineage: Bacteria > Bacillota > Clostridia > Lachnospirales > Lachnospiraceae > CAKRHR01. Next base: position 7,697 of record CAYRDY010000001.1, read on the forward strand.
TGCTTGAGCAGGACGAGCATTATCCTGAGATCCACAGGGAGATCGGCATCATTTACCGGGAGATGGCACAGGACCGGCGACAGCGCAGCTATTACCGGATGGCGGTGGAGGCGTTTGACCGGCAGTTGGCCATCAGCGAGAGCCAGTATGACCTGATCGAGCGGGGCCGGCTGTATATGGAACTGGGAATGTATGAGGCGGCCGAGTCGGATTTTAACCGCACGCTCGAACTCAATCGCGATAATATTTACGCCTATAATGCCCTCGGCGATGTCTGCCGTTACCGGCGGGAGTACCGCCAGGCCGTCAAATGGTATCAGGCGGGCATTGATCACATCGCCAGTGAGGGTACGCCCGTGCTGTATGAAAATCTGGCGCAGTGCTATGAGTGCCTGGGCGAGTTTGAGACGGCCGGGCGGTGGTATGAGAGTGCCCTGGCGCTGTATCCGAACCGTCCGCGCCTCTATGAAAAATATGCCTCCTATTTCGAACATCTCGGAAAATACGAGGAGGCCAGGGAGATATTCCTGAAAGGGCAGGAAAACAATCCGGCTTTCACGCGGTATTTCAATATGCAGCTGGCACGGATGTATGAGAACTTTGAACATAAAGAGGCGTTTCGGATCTACAGGCATTATTACAGGAAAAACGCACGCGACATCCGGGCGATCATCGGCATCGGGCGATGCTATCTGTTTTGCCGGAACAAGCCAAAAAAGGCGTTGGACTATTATATGGAGGGCATGCGCATCGCGGCGGAGGATCAGGAGGCCCAGATGTACCGGGAGGGGTGCCTGGGCGCCGGCCTTGCCTGCGAGCGGATCGGGGATAAGGGCGACGCGGCTGTCTATTTCAGGGAAGCGATCAGTTCCTATCGGGAGATTTATCCGGATATTCTGGAATCCGACACGCCTGTGGGCATGGATGCCGGCGACTATTACGCGATCGGACGGCTGTTCGCCCTGTACGGCGATCTGGAGCGCGCCGCGAAATATTTTGAGGGTATGCTCGATGAGCAGAGGTGCTGCGAGTCCTGCAGGCGCTGTTCATGTTACGAATATCTGATGGGCAGGGCGCTACTGGCCTATTTTGCGGGCGACACGGCGGGGACAGTCAGATTGTACAAGCAGGCGGCAGAGATCGCCGTCAATGACGCGGAATGCAAAATTGCCCTGCGCCAGCTCGGACAGGGATGAAATGGGGTAGATGAGATGATTGTCGGTATTGATCTGGGAACCACCAACAGCCTGATCAGCTATTATTCCGAGGACGGTCCGGTCGTCATACCGAACCGTCTCGGCGCGCATCTGACGCCGTCGGTCGTCTGCGCGGCGGCGGATGATCAGATCTATGTCGGTGAGACGGCGCGGCAGCGCATGGCGCTCCATCCGGAGGACGGCGCCGCTGTCTTTAAGCGCAGTATGGGTTCGGGGCGCAGATACAAGCTGGGAGCGCACGAATTTCTCGCGGAGGAGCTGGCCTCGTTTGTGCTGAAATCGCTCAAGGAGGACGCGGAGGCCTATCTGGGTCAGGCGGTAACGGAGGCGGTGATCAGCGTGCCCGCTTATTTTAACGATATCAAGCGCAAGGCCACAAAGAGGGCCGGTGAGCTGGCTGGCTTTAAGGTGGAACGCATCATCAGCGAGCCGACGGCGGCGGCGGTCGCCTATGGGCTGTACCAGAAAAATCCGAATACAAAGTTTTTGGTCTTCGATCTCGGCGGCGGCACCTTTGACGTGTCGATCCTTGAATTGTTTGAAAATATTCTTGAGGTGCGCGCCGTGGCCGGCGATAACTATCTGGGCGGTGAGGATTTCACCCAAGTCCTTGTACAGATGTTTCTGGACAAATTTGATCTGTCCGAGGACAGCCTTTCGCTTCGGGAGGCGGCGGCCCTCAAAAATCAGGCGGAGCACTGTAAGATCGGTTTCTCCGCACAGCGCCGGTTGAACATGAGCTGCCGTATCGGCGGGAAGACGTATGAGATGAATGTGGATATCGGCGATTATGAGAAGGCCTGTGAGCCTCTTTTGGAGCGCATCAAGAAACCGGTGCGCCGCAGTCTCTCGGATGCGCATGTCAGGCTTGACGAGATCGATCAGGTCATTCTGGTGGGTGGCGCCACCAAGCTGCCCGTGGTGCGCAGGTTCGTGGCCAGGCTGTTTGGCAGGATGCCGAACGCGAGCGTCAACCCGGATGAGGTCGTCGCCGTCGGCGCGGCCATACAGGCGGCGATGAAGGACCGCAACGAGGCGGTGCGCGAGGTGATTCTGACGGACGTGTGCCCGTTTACCCTGGGCACGGAGGTGGTGGTGGAGAAGGCCGACCATCAATACGAGCCGGGACATTTTCTGCCGATCATCGAGCGCAATACCGTGATCCCCGCGAGCCGCACCAAACGGCTGTTTACGGTGCATGACGACCAGACGCGCATCCTGATCGAAATTTTACAGGGGGAGAGCCGGTTTGCGGTCAACAATACCCGCCTTGGCAAGCTGGAACTGGAGGTGCCGGCCGCACCGGCCGGAAAAGAGGCGATCGACGTCACCTACACCTATGATATCAATGCGATCCTTGAGGTGATGGCCAAGATTGTCTCCACGGGCGAGGTGGAGAAGGTGATCATCAAAAATCAGGATAATATGATGAGTGACGCGCAGATCGCCGAGCGCATGGAGATGCTCAGCTATCTGAAGATACCGCCGCGCGAGCAGGAGGCCAACAAGCTGCTGCTCTTTAAGGGCGAGCGGCTTTTCGAGGAGAGCCTGGGCGAGGAGCGGGAACTCGTCGAATACTATCTGCGCAGTTTCGAGCTGGCGCTCGACACCCAGGATCCCGACCGGATCAGGGAGGCACAGACAGAATTTAAGCAGTTTCTGGATGATTATGAGGATATATTTTAAAATCCCGCGAAGTGCAGATGCGCGCGGCGGGAGTGATACAAAAACGCCATACAGAATCCGAAAAAGATAGATCTAAAAAAGCCCCGCGAAACGCAGGGCCTTTTTATAGCAAAAGAAAAATGATTTTCGAAGAGCGGAGATGAAGGGATTCGAACCCTTGTGCCGGTGATAAACCGACAAACTGATTTCGAGTCAGCCCCGTTACGGCCACTTCGGTACATCTCCGAACTTATGATGTCAACTAATCATAACACGTCCCGTCGGATTTGTAAATATTAAAAAAAGATAAAACTGTCATTTATGGGTACAAAAAAACAGCGGGATGTGTTAAACTGTGTTTGAAAAATTTTTGAGGGGACGGATATGAGCGCAGATTTAGAAACACTTTTATTAAATTACGGCAGGATTGCGGAGCAGGAGAGACTGGTGGACGAGTTGGAGCCGCTGCAGAATATGAATAAGCGCTTTGAGGAGATGATGATGATCTACAAGGCGGCGATCCGGGAAGTGCGCACGAAACTGGAAGTGCTGAATGATGAATTTCAGGTCAGAAGCAAGCGAAACCCGATCCTCTATATCAAGCAGCGCATCAAAAAGCCGGCCAGTATCGTTGAGAAGATGCATCGCCGCGGCTTTGAGCTCTCGCTGGATTCCATGATCCAGAATTTGAATGACATCGCCGGTATCCGTGTCGTCTGCGGCTACGCCTCGGATATCTATGATATCGCCAATATGCTCAGGAAGCAGGATGATGTGCGCGTGCTGCTGGAGAAAGATTATATCAAAAACCCGAAGCCGAACGGCTACCGCAGCATGCATATCGTGGTGGAGATTCCGGTATTCTTTTCTGACCGCAAGCAGTTTGTCAAGGTGGAGGTGCAGATACGCACCATGGCCATGGATTTCTGGGCGAGCCTGGAACACGAGATCCAGTATAAATATCGCGGCGACGACCACGCGGAGATCATCGAGGAGCTGAGAGAGTGCGCGGAGACGATTCACCAGACGGACAGCAGAATGCAGGCCATTCATGACCGGATCACGCGGATGGAAGAGATTTAAATATATCAGAAAGCAGGTTGATATGATGAAAATATATTTGAAAGATGGTTCTTTTAAAGAATTTGAACAGCCGATGTCAGTATTTGAGATTGCCAGGTCGATCTCCGAGGGGCTGGCGCGCGCGGCCTGTGCCGGCGAGGTGGACGGCAAAGTGGTGGATCTGCGCCGCGTGATTGATAGAGATTGCAGTTTAAATATTCTCACTTTTGATGATCCGAACGGCAAAAAGGCGTTCTGGCACACGACATCCCATGTGTTGGCCCAGGCGGTAAAGCGCCTCTACCCGGAGGCCAAGTGTACGATCGGTCCGGCTATCGACAACGGCTTTTATTATGACTTCGATATGCAGTCCCTGACCCGTGAGGATCTGGACAAGATTGAGGCTGAGATGAAAAAAATCATCAGGGAAAATCCGGCCATCGAGTATTTTGAGCTTCCAAGGCCGGATGCGATTCGGCTGATGGAGGAGCGCGAGGAGCCGTATAAGGTGGAGCTGATCAATGATCTTCCGGAGGACGCGGTCATCTCATTTTACAGGCAGGGGGATTTTACCGACCTGTGCGCCGGACCGCATCTGATGAGCATGAAAAATATCAAGGCCTTCAAGCTGATCTCCTCATCGGGCGCCTACTGGCGCGGCAGCGAAAAAAATAAAATGCTCACCCGCATCTACGGGATTTCCTATACGAAGGCCGCCGACTTAGAGGCCTATCTGCTGCATCTGGAGGATATCAAGAAACGCGACCACAACAGGCTTGGGCGTGAGATGGAGCTGTTCACGACCGTCGATGTGATCGGCCAGGGTCTCCCGCTGCTGATGCCGAAGGGCGTGACCATCATTCAGACGCTGCAGCGCTGGATCGAGGATGAGGAGGAAAAGCGCGGCTATGTGCGGACCAAGACCCCGCTGATGGCCAAGAGTGACCTGTACAAGATTTCCGGTCACTGGGATCACTACAAGGAGGGCATGTTCGTGCTGGGCGATGAGGAGAAGGACGACGAGGTGCTGGCTCTGCGCCCGATGACCTGCCCGTTCCAGTATTATGTCTATAAGGCGAAGCAGCACAGCTACCGCGAACTGCCGCTTCGATACGGCGAGACCTCGACGCTCTTTCGAAATGAGGATTCCGGTGAGATGCACGGCCTGACCCGTGTGCGCCAGTTCACGATCTCCGAGGGGCATCTGATCGTGCGCCCGGATCAGATGGTGGAGGAATTTAAGGGCTGCCTGGCGCTGGCCAAATACTGCCTTGAGACACTTGGCGTTGAGGAGGACGTCACCTACCATCTGTCCAAATGGGATCCGAACGACCGCGACAAATATATCGGCGAGCCTGAAGTCTGGAACGAGACGGAGCAGAGCATCCGCGAGGTGCTGACAGAACTCGGCATTCCGTTTGTCGAGGACGTGGGCGAGGCCGCTTTCTACGGGCCGAAGGTCGATATCAACGCCAAAAATGTCTACGGCAAGGAAGATACCATGATCACGATCCAGTGGGACGCGCTGCTGGCCGAACAGTTTGATATGTATTATATCGACGCGAACGGCGAGAAGAAGCGCCCGTACATCATTCACCGCACGTCGCTTGGGTGCTATGAGCGCACGCTGGCCTGGCTGATTGAAAAGTACGCGGGACTGTTCCCGACCTGGCTGTGTCCGGAGCAGGTGCGGGTGCTGCCGATCTCCGAGAAATATCACGACTACGCGGAAAAAGTGCTCGCCGAGCTTAAAGACAACGGCATACGGGCGAGTGCGGATGAGCGGGCGGAGAAGATCGGCTACAAGATCCGCGAGGCAAGGCTTGACAAGGTGCCTTATATGCTGATCGTCGGCGCGGATGAGGCCGAAAAATCTCTTGTCTCCGTGCGCAGTCGATACGACGGCGATGTGGGCCAGAGGGATCTCGCCGCCTTTATCGATGATATCTGTCGTGAGATCCGCACAAAGGAGATCCGGAAAGTCAATCAGGAACAGAAGTAAATGGAAACAGAAAAAAAGATTCTGGCGATCCTGACCGGCGGGAAGAGCCGGAGAATGGGCAGCGACAAGAGTTCGCTGCCCTTTGGAAAGGAATCGGTTCTCGGATATATCATCCAAAAATTCAGGCCCTGTTTTGATCAGATTTATATTTCCGTGTCGCATCCGGGACTCCTTGATCGCCTCGACATTGACGACGCGTCGGGGACGATAGCGGAGGTTGAGGATCTGATGCCGGATATGGGGCCGCTTGGCGGTATTTACTCGGTCTTGAGAGCGTGCGCGGGGCGGGATCTCTTCGTGACGGCGGTTGATATGCCTTTTGCAGACCCGGTGGCGCTGCTGTCACTGGCGCCGAAGGCAGCGAGGGGCTGTGGAGGATCAACAGATTCTACCTTTCCTTCGCGGGAACATCGCCGACCCGCATACCGCGTCGTCAGTGACGGCAGGCGTGCGCAGCCTCTATTCGGGTGGTATGGCGCTGTCTGTGCGGGGATTGCCGGCGGGATGCTATCGCGCGGCGAATCTCAAATGTCAAAATTTCTTGAGCGGGCCGGCGGCGAGATATTAGCGCCGGCGGATATTTTCGGCGATGAGCGCGCGGCGGACCGGAATTTTTTTAATATGAATGACCGCGGGAGCTATTATCGGGCGCTCGATATGGTTCGACGGGATGAGCACAAGATACCGCTGATTTCCGTCTGCGCGTATTCCGGTTTGGGCAAGACGACGCTGATCGAGCGGTTGATTCCGTGCCTGACGGAGAGAGGACTCAAAGTGGCAGTTATTAAGCATGATAGCCACGATTTTGAGATTGATGTGGAGGGAAAAGACACATATCGATTTAAGAAAGCCGGAGCAGTGGAGACAGTGATCACATCCCCGGCGAGGATCGCCATCGTCAGGGATCACACGGATGATTCTCTGTCCGCCGCCGCGGCTGAGATAGAGACGGCGGATATCATTTTGGTCGAGGGATATAAACACGGTTCTCAGCCGAAAATCGTGATTTGTCCCGACGAAAACTGTACAGATTTCATGAAATTTACGAAAAATTGTGTCGCAATCGTTGGGAAAGCGCCTTTGAAGTCAGAGATTCCGTCATTTTTACTAAATGAGGTTGAAAAAATTTGTGAATTTATATTAAAATTAATATCGGAACACAAGATATAGTACATTTTCTAAATTTTCTGACAATATTTGTGGGTGCCAGTGGGAAATTTTATCGAAAAAGAGATTTAAAAATGATCGGCTGCCGGATATAATCGGCTGTTTTTTTCATAAAAGTGGGGATTCATTTAAAAAATAGCTTGATTTTATATCGGAAGTATGACATAATGTTATTTGCAAGGTTTAATAAATTGTGACAAATACAAAAGGGTGGTATGAGTTTATGAGAAAAAGACAGAAATCAAAGTTTCTGGTCTTTACCCTGACATTTATACTTCTGATGACAGGAGTATTCACCGTCAGCCCTGCCAACGTGTTTGCTGCAACAGTAGGTGTTGTAAATGTGTGTGCGCTGAATCTGCGTAGCGGCGCATCTGTTCTCACGCCGACCAAGGGGGTGCTCTTACAGGGGTCGAGTGTAGAAATTGCAGAGACATGCGGTGACTGGTATAAAGTCAGCGCGAATGTGAACGGCGGTTTGCAGGAAGGCTACGTTTATGCCAGATATGTTAGAGTAAGTCAGGAAGAAAATCAACAGACACCTGAGATGTCCGTTGTTTCAGGTAATGGTATTGTCAATGTGAGCGCATTGAATATCCGATCTATGCCCTCAAGCTCCAGCAGTTTTCTGGGCACTGTCGGCATGGGTACGCCGGTCAGCATTGTCGGCCGGAGTGATGATGAGCAGTGGTATAAGGTGAGGTTGTCTTTGTATGGGCATCCATTGGAGGCATATGTATTTGCTCAGTATATCACATTGACAGAGGGTGATGGCGCCCAGACGCAGAATTCGGGTGCCGTAGCGGCGCCGGGTGCGGATGCGGAGACCTTTGACGCGTTTGTCGGGTCAGTGGATGTCTACGCTGTGAATTTGCGCTCAGGAGCGTCGACATCGACAGCGATCTTGGGAACTTTGAACAGGGAAACCGAGGTTGAGGTCATCGGTCAGCAGGATGACTGGTATCAGGTGCGCTCAGGCGATTTGACAGGTTATCTGTACGCGTCTTACGTTACCTATGTCAGAGATCTCGAATTAGATTCGGAAAATACGGATGGCAGCGCGTCCGGCGGGGATGCGTCCACAGGGAAGGATTCTGTTCTGTTCCTCGATACGGTGGGGCACCTGACAGGCCGTGTGAATAAGGATGGTCTGGTCTTGCGGAGCGGTCCGAGCGATGCTGATTCATTTATAGCCATGCTTGGCATGGACACGCTTGTCGTGATCAACGAAACGGCCGATGACTGGTATGCGGTGACGACCACGAGCGACGGCGAGATCGTGGACGGGTATCTAAATGCCAAGTATGTGACAATGATGACTGAGATTGAGGAGAAGCTGGAGACATACGAGAAGTTTGATCCGATGGAGGTATCCGAGGAGGACGAGTATCGTCTGGCCTGTGTTGTATATTTTGAGGCGGGCAATCAGTGTTATGACGGCAAGTTGGCCGTCGCCAATGTGGTGCTGAACCGCGTGAGGGATCCGCTCTTTCCGGATACGATTCTGGATGTGATCGCGCAGCCGGGTCAGTTTTCGCCATATTATACGGGATCGTTTGACGGCATGCTTGAAGATAAGACTGTGCCGGAGCCATGTCTGCAGGCGGCTAGGGACGCTTTGTCAGGAATCAACAATGTGCCGGGATATTATTTCTTTACCAGCGCGCAGCTGCCATCCGATGCGGCCGGTTATCTGGTGATCCAGGATCACATTTTCTATCATTATTGATTATCTAAAAGGATAGCCCTCTGTGGCGGGGATGAATGTCTCGTTGGCGGGTGGTTTCCCGCGAAAAATGCTTTCAAAGAGAAGTCTGAGAGATCAGGCTTCTTTTTTTGTAAAAAAAATGTAAAATATGGCTTGCATATATGAACAAAGTATGACATAATAAAGGAAAGATTTAACAATTATGTAACAGTCAGGAGGGGTGTGCTATGATCAAAAGATTGAAGCAATATGCCGCCGGCGTGTTGGCTGTGCTGATGACGGCATGTTGCGTGATGAATTTAAATATGGAAGATTCGTATGCGGCCCGGACGGGCAGAGTCAATGTCAGCGCCCTGAATATCCGCAGCAGCGCATCCACATCTTCGGGAATCAAAGGCGTGTTGTACGGCGGGGCGAAAATTGATATCAAAAATCAGACCGGAAACTGGTATGAGATGACTGCCGTCTTGGATGGAAAGCAAATCAGCGGTTATGTATATTCAAGTTATATCGACACAGACGGCGCTGTCCAGGGGTCATCGGGAGGCCAGAACACTTCCGGTGGCGGTTTTGGCGTGGTCAATGTGGGTGCGCTCAATGTGCGCTCCGGCGCGAGCACCTCAACCTCTGTTGTGAATTGCTTAAGCGGCGGGACTCAGATCACAATTCTGGAAACTCTGGACGGATGGTACAAGATGTCGGCCGTTGTGAACGGCGCGGCGGTCACGGGTTATGTGTACGCGGCTTATGTGACCCGAACGGGCGGCACGTCCGGCGGCAGCCAGAATTCATCCGGATCCGTGCAGGGTGGCGCCACAGGCACTGGCGTGGTCAATGTCAGCGCCCTGAATGTTCGCTCAGGCGCGGGTACCGATTATGCCAGAGTTGGATGCATTTACAGAGATACAAAAGTGAATATCCGCGGAACGTCAGGCGAGTGGTACAAGATCACCGCGGGAAATGTCAGCGGATATGCCTTCGCGGAATATATCACCAAAACGGGCGGTCAGGCGTCAGAGAATAACGGCGACGGCAGCTCATCAGGTGGCGGCACAGCGTCTGGGTCCGGCGGCAACGCATCCGGCGGCGCAGCGTCAGGGTCCGGCGGCAATTCATCCGGCAACGCAGCGTCAGGGTCAGGCGGCAACGCATCTGGCGGCGCAGCGTCAGGATCCGGCGGCAACGCATCTTCCGGTGGCCAGACTTCCCCAGGGCAGAGCGGCAGTTCTTCAAACGGTAATTTTGAGCAGCAGCTGGCGGCCTTCCCGGAGAGTTACAGACAGTCACTGCGGGCATTGCATGAAAAATACCCGAAATGGATCTTTAAGGCCATCGATACGGGGCTTGACTGGAATACAGTTGTCAAGGAGGAGAGTGTATTCCGAAGGAACACAGTCGATATCAGTTCATTCGGCGGCACGACGAATTTCGGTCAGCTCTCCACGGATTCCGGCGCCTATGACTGGGGGACGGATACCTATACCATCTGTGACGGCAGGACATGGTACTCCGCCTCCAGTGATCTGATCAGTTATTATCTGGATCCGAGGAATTTCCTGGATGAGAGATCGATTTTCTCATTCGAATCGCTCGCCTTTGACTCGGTGCAAAAAAAGAGTGTCGTGGAGAGTATTCTGAGCACGACTTATATGAAGAATCCCTACACGGAGACGGATCCTTCGACGGGACAGACCTACACAAGGAGCTACGCGGATACTTTTATGGAGGCCGGTGAGAAAGCCGGCGCTAGCCCGTATTTTCTGGCGGCACGCGCCAGGACCGAGGGCGGACCGAATGGCAGCGGCTCCACCTCTGGGACTTACGGAAATTATAAGGGCTATTATAATTTTTTCAATATCGGCGCAAGTGACGGCAGGGACGCTGTGGCCAACGGGCTGCAATTCGCGAGCAAGACAGATCCGAATTATCTGCTGCCATGGAATACGCGCTACAAATCCATTGTCGGCGGCGCGAAATATATTGCCCAGTCCTACATCAATGTCGGGCAGAATACAGCCTACTTCCAGAAGTTTAATGTCCACGGCAACAGCAATCTGTACTGGCATCAGTATATGACAGCGGTTCACGGGGCATTCACGCAGGCCGCGGTTGTGTACCAATCCTACAAGACATACGGTGTCCTTGACGACGCGATCATATTTTATATTCCTTTTTATAAAAATATGCCGGCATCGCCTCTCGCAAAGCCAAATGCGGGCAACCCGAACCCATATTTGAGGAGCCTGACGCTCAGCGACGGCGGCGTCACGCTGACACCTTCGTTTAATTACGATACATATAAGTATTCGGTGGTCGTGCCGCACAGCGTTGACAGCGTGCGCGTGTCGGCGTCGCCTGTCAGCAAATACGCGAAGGGTGTCACCGGCACGGGGACTTACAATCTGGCAGCGGGACGGATCAATGTGATCAGTGTGACCTGTACAGCCGGAAACGGGACGACACAGACATACACGATCAACATTTATCGGCAGTAAAATCCATGCCGGATGAAGGAGGCAGATCTTCATGAAGAAAAAAATCATTGCACTTTTTGTCGCCATAGGAATCATCGGCGCGGGCGCGGCGGGCATGAATTTATTGACCTCGGCCAGCGCAGCTGATATCAGTCTTGAGGCATCGGCGGGCACTGTCAATAAGGGGGGAATCCTTGACGTTCGGATGGTCGTCTCCAGCGATGTCAGCATCGGCAAGTTTGACAGCATTATCCGCTACGACGATACCATCCTGGAGTATCAGAGTGATCACGCGGAGGAGACCGCCGGTGCCACCGGAACGATCCATATCGTCGAGACTTTTGAAAACGGCGCGTCCTACGCGGAGTATCATCTGAAATTCAAGGCTCTGGAAGTGGGCTCGTGCACATTTTCCATGGACGAGACTGTCATTGAGGAATTTGGCTCCGCCAATGTCTTGGAGGTTTCCTCTGCGCCGCTGACGGTTTCCGTGGAGACAAATGATACGCTGTCCTCTGAGACGAGATTGTCCGATCTCGTGATCGCTCCCGCCGAGCTCGATGAGACTTTCTCACCGGATATCTATACCTATCACGCCACCGTCTCCGCGGAGCAGCTGATTCTGAGCGCGCTGCCGATGGACGCGCGCGCGGTCGTGACCGTGGCTATGCCGGAGACGCTCGCCCTTGGCAGCAATTTGGTGAAGATCACCGTGACAGCGCCGTCCGGCGACGTGTCCGAATATGTGATTGAGGTGATCAGGACAGATGGCGGCCAGGAGGTAATGCCGATAGCGGTGGAGCCGGAGCTTATCGCGCCGGGATTGACGGGGACACAGGACATCGCGCCGCAGTCAGCGGGGATAGAGGACATAGTGCCTGATTCGTCGGATCCGGAAGAATCAGAGGATGCCGATTTTGAGCCGGCGCAGACCGAAGAAAATATCAACGAGATAGATATCAACATATTTTGACAGCGAAAAGTGCCGCACAGGTTTTGTAAAGGGTATTGTGAGAACGCAATACCCTTTACATGTTTATGCGCAAACAAATCGAATCTGTTTTGACAAAATCACTAAAATAGTGTATCATAGGAAAACAGAGGGAACACTTCCCGAAAGACCGTGGAAGGGGAATATTGAATAAGGAGGAAACCTGCCGGCCGGCAGTGATTATTCGTATGAATTTTATCTATGCAATTTTTATGGGGATCATCCAGGGCGCCACTGAGTTTCTGCCGGTGAGCAGCTCCGGACATCTGGCGATTTTTCAACATATTTTTGGCCTGAATACAGGCACGGGCGTTTTATTTGAGACGATGCTGCATCTGGGCACGCTGGCGGCCGTCTGCATTGTCTTCTGGAAAGACGTCAAAAATCTGGTCATCCATGGCATCGGGTTGATCGTTGATGCCGTCGCGAACTGCGGGATCTGGGTCACCAATAAATTGCGCCATGAAAACCGGCCTTTCCGCCGTCTGATCAATCACGCCTACAGAAAATTTGCCGCGCTGATCATCGTGACGAGCATTCCGACAGCGGTGATCGGACTTTTGCTGAGCAGTCTTACCGAGTCCGCGAGCAGCGTGCTGCTGATCCCTGCCATCGGCCTTCTGGTGACGGCCATCGAGCTGTTGCTCGTGGATGGCAGAAGAGGCGGTACCAAGAAGGCGAAGGCCACCACTTACGGAGATGCGGCCGTGATCGGGGTTGTCCAGGGGATCGCCACGATTCCGGGCATCTCCAGATCCGGTTCGACGATCGCCGCGTCGCTGTTTCTCGGAATGGATAAATATTTCGCCGTCAGATATTCTTTCCTGGCGTCGATCCCGGCGGTTTTAGGGGCCAATCTCTTGGAACTGCGCTACATCGGCGGTGATCTGGTGACTGGACCGCTGATCGCGAGCTATATTGTCGGGATGATCGTCGCGGCGGGTGTCGGCTATTTCTGCGTCAAGGTGATGATCAATGTCGTGCGGCGCAGCAAGTACCGTCATTTTGCCTATTACTGCGCGATTGTCGGCGTCATCTCCCTGATCGCGTACTTCTTTTTTGACAAGTAAACGGTGACTGCGGTTTCTCTGCATACGAAGGTTTTATACATATGATTGCGAAATATTTGCTTATCCGCGCGGATAAAAATGTTTCGCAATTCTTTATGCTGCCGGGCAGGGGAGCGGCCGTTCATATGTGTCATCTCACGAAGGAGGATTTATCATGGCTTCCGGTCAGACAACGAAAAAGACATCAAACGGCGGAAATGCCGCAAACCGCACAGCCTCATCGGGCGGCGGCCGTGGATCCGGCGCCGGAAACGGCAGCAGGTCATCAAAGGCGTCATCATCATCGAAATCGTCTTCGGGATCCTCATCCAGTAGGACATCCGGAAATTCGCGCGGCTCAAATGGAGGGCGCGGGGGATCCTCAAACCGTACACGTTCGGGCGCCTACAACAAGGAGGAGATCATCCGCAGGAGCGGCATGTATGATGAGGTCAAGATGCTCATCTCACTTGCCGTGTCTGTCATCTTGCTGATCAGTGTTTTGAATTTCGGCGGCAGGATCGGCGGATATATCAGCCGTTTTTTGTTCGGCGTCTTCGGGTGGCTCGCGTATGTTGTGCCGTTTATCATCTTTTTTGGCACGGCGTTTCTGGTCTCAAATAAGAACAATCGCGTCATCTGGAAAAAGGCAGGGGCTTTTATTTGCTTTTTTGTTTTTTTGCTGGCACTGCTTCAGATGATCGTGTCGCCGTTTGACGCGACCACAAAGATCACGGACTATTATATCAATTGTTCCGTCTATAAAAACGGCGGCGGTATCATCGGCGGCGCGGTCTGCTATTTTCTGACGCCTCTGTTTGGCAAGATCGGCTGCTATGTCATCATTTTTATCGGCATATTAGTGGGCATTGTCCTGATCGCCGAGAGAGCTGTATTTACGGCGATTTTCAGCCATATTCGGTCGTGGTTTTCGGAAATGCGTGAGACGAACAGGGAAAAACGCCGTATCCGGGCTGAGATCCAGGAGGAGGCACTGGCGGACGCACAGGCCGAGCGCGCGGAAAGAAAAGCCGGACACGGCCATGCCGACAAGTATGAGGAAGTTCAGGCGGTGCAATCCGCAAAACATCAGGGGATGCAGCCGGATGATCAGATCAAGACACCAGATTTTGATATAGAGCATTTTAAACTGGAGGACGTATTTATCGAGGAGCCGAAGGCGGAGACTCAGACGAAAGATGAGGAGGCGCACGCGACTGTCACGGTGACGCGGATGGTGCCGGTTCAGTCAGCCGCGGAGGATATCACTTACGGTCCTGTGACTGTCCCGTCGGGTATCGGTGAGAAGACCATGCCGTTGCCGGACAGCGATCAGATCAATGCTGCCATAGCGGCTATGGAAGCGAATGCCGGGCGTCAAGTGGCGGCCTTTGCGGAGGATGCGTCATCCGCCTGTGTCCCTGTGACTGGCGAGGGAGCTTCAGATGGCGCTGTGACTGGCGCGGAAACGGCAGATGGCGCCGGATATGATGCAGGATCAACAGATGGGGCTGTGGTTGGTGTGGAATCGGCAGATTGGGCCGGATCCGGCGCGGGGGCTGCAGATGGCGCCGCGATCGACGCAGGATTGACAGATGGCGCTGTGACTGGCGCGGAAACGGCGGAGATAGCGCGCACTTATGTATCCGGCACAGAGAGCCAGGCGACAGGGGTGCCGATGGCAGATACAGGGATGTCCGCCGGCGGCGCGGCTGCGCCGGCAGGTGCGGCGGCACAAGGGAGCGCACAGGCCAGGCCTCAGAAACTGACGGCCAGAGATACGGAGGCCGTGACAGCCGATGAGATCAGGGAACCTGTCAGAGAATATGTCTTTCCTCCGGTGACGCTGCTTGAAAAGGGCAAGGGCGTTCAATCGACCGTTTCTGATCAGGATCTGATGGAGACGGCCATGAAGCTGCAGAAAACGCTGGAGAGTTTCGGCGTGGGCGTGCAGGTGACCAATGTCAGCTGCGGGCCGACGGTGACCCGCTATGAGCTGACGCCTGATCAGGGCGTGAAGGTCAGCCGCATTGTGGCGCTCGCGAATGATATCAAGCTGAATCTCGCCGCCGCGGAGATACGCATCGAGGCGCCGATCCCCGGAAAATCCGCTGTCGGCATCGAGGTGCCGAACAGTGAAAACACGATCGTCTATTTCCGTGATCTCGTTGAGAGCGCGGAATTCAGGCGTAGTAAATCGAATGTGACCTTTGCCGTCGGGCGTGACATCGGCGGGCAGGTGGTCGTCGCGGACATTGCCAAGATGCCGCATCTTCTGATCGCCGGAGCCACCGGCTCCGGAAAGTCCGTATGCATCAATACGCTGATCATGAGCATTATCTATAAGTCAAAGCCCGAAGATGTGCGTCTGATCATGATTGATCCGAAGGTGGTCGAACTCTCCGTCTACAACGGCATACCGCACCTTTTGATTCCGGTTGTGACTGATCCGAAGAAAGCCGCTGGGGCTCTGAACTGGGCTGTCATGGAGATGACCGATCGCTACAGCAAATTCGCGGAGCTGGGCGTGCGGGAGATTCACGGTTACAATGAGAAAATCGCCGCCAGCGAATATGAGAGCGAGACCTATAAAAAATTGCCCCAGATCGTCATTATCGTGGACGAGTTGGCGGATCTGATGATGGTGGCTTCCTCGGAGGTCGAGGACGCAATCTGCCGTCTGGCACAGCTGGCGCGTGCGGCGGGCATTCACCTGGTCATCGCCACGCAGCGGCCGTCCGTCAATGTCATCACGGGCGTGATCAAGGCCAATGTGCCGTCCCGCATCGCGTTTGCGGTATCGTCCGGCGTGGATTCGCGCACGATCATTGATATGGTTGGCGCGGAGAAATTGCTCGGCAAGGGGGATATGCTGTTCTATCCGTCGGGCATGCAGAAACCGCAGCGCGTGCAGGGGGCATTTGTGTCGGATAGGGAAGTCAATGATGTCGTCGAATTCTTGAGAGAACAAAATCAGACCGCTGAATACAGCGACGAGGTCGCCGGAAAGATCACATCCGCCAAGAGTATGGATGCTTTGAGCCATTCCGATGCGCTTGACGTCTATTTCGCCGACGCCGGCCGCTTTATCATTGAGAAGGATAAGGCGTCGATCGGCATGCTGCAGCGCGTGTATAAGATCGGCTTTAACAGGGCGGCCCGCATCATGGACCAGCTGTGCGAAGCCGGCGTGGTAGGTCCGGAGGAGGGGACGAAGCCGAGGAAAGTTCTGATGTCCCCTGAACAGTTTGAAACCTATGTTGAGGAACATGTTTAGACGAGAAGGAGGAGATTCTGTTGAAATCGGATATTGAGATTGCTCAGGAGACGAAGATGGCGGACATCAGGGATGTCGCCGCCAGATTGGGAATCGATGAGGATGATCTTGAACTCTACGGCAGATATAAAGCGAAATTGTCTGCAAAGTTGTGGCAGAAGGTGAGGGATCATAAGGACGGCAAGCTGGTGCTGGTGACGGCCATCAACCCGACGCCTGCCGGCGAGGGCAAGACGACGGTCACCATCGGTCTCGGCCAGGCGCTCTGCCGTCTCGGCAAAAAAGCGTCGATCGCGCTCAGGGAGCCATCTCTTGGGCCGTGCTTTGGCATCAAGGGCGGCGCTGCCGGCGGCGGTTATTCCCAGGTGGTGCCGATGGATGAGCTGAATCTTCATTTTACCGGTGATTTCCACGCGATCACCGCCGCCAACAATCTCTTGGCGGCGATGCTCGACAATCATATGCATCAGGGCAACAGACTGGGCATCGACCCGAATCAGGTCGTCTGGAAGCGCTGCGAGGATATGAATGACCGCGCGTTGAGGAATATTGTCATCGGCCTTGGCTCAAAGATGGACGGCGTGGTGAGAGAGGATCATTTTGTGATCTCCGTGGCGTCGGAGATCATGGCCATCCTCTGTCTGGCCAATGACCTTAGGGATCTCAAGGACAGACTGGGCAGGATCATTGTCGCTTACACTTATGACGGCAAACCGGTGACCGCCGGCGACTTAAAAGCCACGGGCGCGATGGCGGCGCTGCTCAGGGACGCGATCAAGCCGAACTTGATTCAGACACTGGAGCACACGCCGGCCTTTGTCCATGGCGGGCCTTTCGCCAATATCGCTCACGGCTGCAACAGCATTCAGGCGACGAGGCTGGCGCTCAAGCTCTCGGATATCGTCGTCACGGAGGCGGGTTTCGGCGCAGACCTCGGCGCGGAAAAATTTCTGGATATCAAGTGCCGCAAAGCAGGCCTCAGACCGGATGCGATTGTCCTGGTGGCGACTGTGCGCGCCCTGAAATATAACGGTGGCGTGCCAAAGGACGATCTGGGCACAGAAAATCTGGATGCGCTTGAGAGAGGCATTGTCAATCTCGAAAAGCACATCGAGAATCTGCAGAAATATCAGGTGCCGGTCATCGTCACGGTCAATGAGTTTGTGACCGACAGTGAGGCTGAACTGGCCTATGTAAAGAAGTTCTGCGAGGATAGGGGTTGCGCGTTCGCCCCGGCGCAGGTGTGGGCGAAGGGCGGCGAGGGCGGCATTGCTCTGGCCAATCAGGTGATCGAGACTCTGGAGACAAAAGAGAGCCACTTTAAAGTGCTCTATGCGGACGAGCTTTCGCTGAGAGAAAAGATTGCTGTCGTGGCGACCGAGATCTATGGCGCCGACGGCGTGACTTATACGCCGGCGGCGGAAAAAGCCCTGAAAAAGATTGAGGATCTCGGTTTTGGCAGACTGCCCGTATGTATGGCCAAGACACAGTATTCTCTGTCGGATGACCCGAAACTGCTCGGCCGTCCGAGGGGATTCAAGATCAATATCCGCGAGGTCTATGTCTCTGCCGGCGCAGGTTTTGTGGTGGCGATCACCGGCTCGATCATGACCATGCCGGGGCTGCCGAGGGTTCCGGCGGCCGAGGGCATTGATGTCGACGATGAGGGCAGGATCACGGGATTATTCTGACTTTATATACATAAAATATCAGCGCATCAGCGCCGAGTGCGAAACTGCGGGATGAGACGCACCGTCGCGCTTGCGGCGCATGATGATTTAGGAGGCAGCTATGGCGAAGATCATTAATGGCAAAGAAATTTCTGCGGCGATCAAAGATGAGTTGAAGGCTGAGGTCGAGGCGATGAAATCCGAGGGGATTCAGGTGAAACTGGCGGTCATTCAGGTGGGCAGCGACCCGGCGTCCTCTGTCTATGTGCGCAACAAGAAAAATGCCTGCGCCTATATCGGCATCGAATCGCTGGCCTACGAACTTCCGGAGGAGACGACGGAGGAGGCACTGTTGTCCCTGATCGGGGAGCTCAACGGGAGAGCGGATGTCAACGGTATTCTGGTGCAGCTGCCGCTGCCGGATCACATCGATGAGGACAAGGTCATCCAAAGCATCGATCCGAAAAAAGATGTGGACGGTTTTCACCCGCAGAGCGTCGGTGCCCTTTCCATCGGGCAACCGGGCTTTGTCCCGTGCACGCCGGCGGGCATCATTCAGCTGCTGAAGCGCAGCGGCATAGAGATCGAGGGCAAAGAGTGCGTGATCGTCGGCCGGAGCAATATTGTGGGAAAGCCGATGGCGCTTCTGCTCCTGCGCGAAAACGGGACCGTGACCGTCTGCCATTCGCGGACGAGGAATCTGCGGGAGGTCTGCCGTCGGGCGGATATTCTGGTGTGCGCGATCGGCAAACCGAAATTTTTTACCAGGGAATACGTCAAAGAGGGCGCGACAGTGATCGATGTCGGCATTCACCGCGGCGAAGACAACAAGCTCTGCGGTGACGTGGACGACGATGATGTCGCGCCGGTGGCCGGCGCCATCACACCGGTGCCTGGCGGCGTCGGACCGATGACAATCGCGATGCTGATGTACAATTGCGTACAGTCGGCCAAAATGTTTGGGTAGCGGTATGAAGATTTTTTTTATTTCTCTGGGCTGTGACAAAAATCTGGTTGATTCGGAAGTGATGCTTGGGCTCTTAAGCCGCGGCGGCTATGAGCTGACCGCTGACGCGCAGTCGGCGGAGATTGCGGTGATCAACACCTGCGGTTTCATCCATGACGCCCAGCAGGAGAGTGTCAATACGATTCTGGAGATGGCGGCGTATAAGAAGGCAGGTTCACTGAGGGTTCTGATCGTCACCGGATGTCTGGCGGAGCGCTATAGGGATGAGATCATGCGAGAGATCCCTGAGGTCGATGCCGTGATCGGGACGACCGGCTATGATGAGATCACGGGTGTGATCGAGCGGATATTGTCCGGTGAAAATCATGTCCTGAGCTTTAAGAGCGTTGACTTGCTGCCCGCGGTCCGCGGCGGCCGGGTCATGACGACCGGCGGGTATTTCAGCTATCTCAAGATCGCCGAGGGGTGTGACAAGCATTGCAGTTACTGTATCATCCCGAAACTGCGTGGGAGGTACCGGAGCGTGCCGATGGAGGAGCTGGTCGCGCAGGCCGCGGAACTGGCCAAACTGGGCGTCAGAGAGCTGAATATCGTGGCGCAGGAGATCACCGTGTACGGCATGGATCTGTATGGGAAAAAATCATTACATGTTTTGTTGAAAAAATTGTGTGAAATCCCCGATTTAAAGTGGATCCGTCTGCTGTACTGTTATCCTGAGGAAATCTATGATGAGCTGATCGAGACGATCAAGGCGGAGCCGAAGATCTGTCACTATCTGGACATTCCGGTTCAGCATGCCAGCGACCGTATCCTCAAAAAAATGGGACGGCAGACAAACCGGGCAGAACTCACGGCGATGATTGACAGGCTGCGGCGCGAGATTCCCGATATTGCCCTGCGCACTACGCTGATCGCAGGGTTTCCGGGTGAGACTGAAGCGGATCACCGGATTCTGAAATCGTTTGTGGAGGATATCAAATTCGACCGGCTGGGTGTCTTTACCTATTCCGCGGAGGAGGGCACCGCCGCGGCCCTGATGGCCGATCAGATTGATGAGGAAGTCAAGGCCGCGCGCCGAGATGAGCTGATGGCGCTGCAACAGGGGATCGCCTTTGCAGCCGCGGAGGCGATGGTCGGGCGGAGACTTCCAGTCCTGATTGAGGGCAGGATCCCTGAGGATGACATCTATGTCGGCAGAACTTATAGAGACGCGCCGGATGTTGACGGTTATATTTTCGTCAATGCGGACGGAGAGCTGATGTCGGGCGATCTGGTGACGGTCGAAGTCACGGGCGCCAGCGATTATGATTTGATTGGAGATGTCGTTTATGAATTTGCCGAATAAACTGACGATTTTTCGAGTGATACTGATCATACCGTTTGTCATATTTTTGCTGGGCGGCTGCCATTACGATGAGTGGGGGTGGTTCCATGCCCTTTTCGGCGGGATCCTGGGGTATGTCAAATATATCGCGCTGATCATATTTATTGTCGCCTGTCTCACGGATCTGATTGACGGCAAGATCGCCAGAAAATATCATTTAGTGACAAATTTCGGCAAGTTCGCGGATCCGCTCGCGGACAAGCTTCTGGTGGCATCCGCGCTGATCTGCTTTATCGAGATGGGACGCATCCAGGCATGGATTGTGCTGATTATCATTGCAAGGGAATTTATCGTCAGCGGCTTTCGGCTGGTGGCCGCGGAATCCGGCACTGTGATCGCTGCAGGCTGGTGGGGGAAAGTCAAGACCGCCGTGACGATGCTCACGATCATCGTCATGATCCCGAATCTTCAGATATCGGGCATCAGGATCATCGAACAGATTTTAATTTACGCGTCGCTGGTCCTGACGGTGATTTCTCTCGTGGATTATATCGTGAAAAACAGACAGGTGATCACGGGAGACAGCATGAGATAAATGATGTGTGGGAGTTAAGCGAATGAAGAATGTCAGAAAATGGATCCTGGCGGCTGCGCTTCTTTCTGGGTTGCTAATTCTGGGCGGCTGCCGCAAGACAGAGCCTGTCCGCTTGGATACAAGTTTAAAAATTGACAGTCCATTTGAGGGCGAGCGGGTCATGACAGGCATCGTTCCCGAATCTGTGATCAGACGCCTGTTTGATGGCGACATTGACCGGTTCAAATCCCTGCTTGAAAAGTATTGTCCGCAGGAGATGGCGTGTACAGTGGTGTCTGAAGGAAAAGATGTCCATATGACAGTGAGCGTTTCCTTTGCGACGTTTGACGAGTATAAGACAAAGATTAAGCGGATCCTGACCAGTGACAAAAATCCGGATAAAGATACCGTCAATTCATCCGTTTACTATGAGTTTGCCGACACGATTTTCAAAAAAGGTTTTGTGATCAGGGAATCTTTTTCCTCGGAGGATATGTTCTGGTGGATCACATCCGCGATCAGGGAAGAATTTCCGCGACTTGAGGACGAGGATCTTTCCGTCCTCTTTACATCGGCCAGCACCGAACTTGTCTATGACGGCAAGGCGATCGAGACAAAAGACCACATCAGTTATTCGGATATGGTATCGAATGCCTTCCGGAGCATCCATGTTTCCGCGGAGATCAACGAGGCACAGCAGGTGTACAGCGGCCGCGTTGTGTTGACAGCTTTGCGGGCGGATTACACGGATGAACAGCTGTTAAGCCTCAATCGGGCGATGGATGCGATCAGTTCCAGTCATATCAGCTTGCAGACCTCACTGACAAATGATGAGAAAACTTTTGCGTTTTCATTTGTCGGGAACAGCACGCAAGACTTTGCCTCAAATATGAACCGAATCTTCTCATCGACAGATTCAAAACTGGAAGTCAGTGACGAGAGCGATAAGCAGGAAGCGTTCAAGGCAAAAAAATATATCACATTTTATGTCAACAGTGGCCAGTATATCGATTTTACTGATCCCGATTCGGAGGCGACCTACACGATTCAGATTGACGGCAATTATGTGATGGATTCGTGTGAGGGCGCTGATGGCTTTGTGAAATCGTCCGTCTTTGAGAGCGCTAATGGCTTGAGCACGGCGGATATCCGGATGTCGGCCAATGACGAGGTGACGCTTGCCCTTGGCACGGATGTGGCGATTGAGCGGATCGACGTACTGACCAGGGTAAATCACGAGCGCAGCCTTGAGCGGCAAATCGGTTTCTATCTGTCAAGGGAATCGGATGCACTGGTCGGCGAGGGGCTAAAGTCGCGCATCGAGGATCGTCTGAATGATTCCATGACGTTTGAGAAGAGAGACAGCGAGGAGATGGCCGAGTATCTCGTCACGATCACGGCGGATGGTCCCGAGAATCTGGCCGGACTGACCTGTGCCTTACTGGACGGCAGCGCGTCTAGCGGCGCCAGTGCGATGAGCGGCGGCTTGCTGGATGAAAAGCGGCTGCGCGATATCCGGATGAGTTACAGCGATAAGATTGATTTTTCGAGTTTTCTGGGCGCTTCAAGTGTCAGCATGGGCATCCAGTATGTCTTTGAGTATCCGGAGCATTATGTCGGCACATTCAGCAGTGACAACGCATACGAGAATATGCGGCAGGAGAGGAACCGCCTGTCGCTGACGACTTATAACAAAAGTCTGTTTGTCTCCAGCGAGGCCAGAGAGACAAACTGGAACGGCATCATCCAGCTGATTTTGTGGTGCCTTGCGCTGGCGGTGATGCTCGTGATCGCGATTCTGTCGCTTCCGACGGTCATTCGCTGCTTCCGGACAAAAAATATCAACTGGGCGGACACCGATCTGTTTACGCACAAGGGCTATGTCATCGTGACGATATTCACAGTGGCGGCCGTCGTATTTGTGATCACCTCCGTGCGGCTGATCTTCAAGGTATACTAGCTTCCAAATCTCCCTTGATGACGCACGCAAGTGCTTCAGGAAAGAAAAAAATGGCAGTGGCAGGGAAACATTACGCCCCTGCCGCTTTTTTTCGTTTGAGTAATCGATAGGACACAAAACAGGCGGCGCTTCCCAGGACGACCAGGCCGAGAATCATGGCCGCGCAGTGGAGGAAGAAGGTGTCCGGCAGCATGGTGATGACCGGATCAGTGTCGGGATAGAAGATCCAGTAATCGTTGTCAAAGAAAATGTGATGGAATGCGACAAAGGCGGCATCCCAGTTGATTCCGATGCACAGCGCCAGAACGGCTGGAATGGCGAGCGTCAGAATGGCTGCGAGCTTCAGATAGAGGATCATCCGGATTTTTTTGTGGGAGATGACGATCAGGATCACGGACAGGACGGCCGTGCCGAACATCAGATATTCAAAGGTCAGGAAAATATCTTTGACCTCCTCAAAGTGGATGCGTCCGCCCTCTGACATCGTCAATGTCGGAAAATTCAGTGTTTTTGGGCCTGTGATCGAATTATAGTCGATCAGGGCGTCATAATTTTCTCTGATCTCCTCAGCGCTCATGCCGGACATCGCCGGTATGTCCAGATACTCAATGTCAAAATAGTAGAGGGGGCGGAAATTCAGTGTCAGTGTGACGGCAAAAGAGATGATAAACAGCATCAGTACCAGCGCGGTGATGACCTGATGAATGAGCTTCATCCGTAAGACCTCCGTTCAATTCTATATTCTCATGTTATATCGTACAATTTTTTCGGTGAAATAGCAAGTGTTGACAAGTTGTTGATTTTCACTTAATATGATATCGGATTTTTGCCTCGGCATTTTTATAATAACAGGAGTAAAGGAATGATAAAAAATGCGATTGATGTATAAGAGTACCCGCGGGACTCAGCAGGTGAGTGCCACACAGGCGATTCTGAAGGGATTGGCGGACGACGGCGGCCTTTTTGTGCCTGAGCGGATGCCGGTTTTGGATGTACCGGTATCGACGCTTTCGCGGATGTGCTATCAGGATCTGGCTTATGAGGTCATGCGGTTGTTTTTGACAGATTTCACGGAGGAGGAATTAAAAGTCTGTGTCGACAGGGCTTACGATGACAAATTTGACACAGAGGAAATCGTCCCGATTGTCAGGGCGGGAGATGCATGGTATATGGAACTTTTTCACGGGGCGACGATCGCCTTTAAGGATATGGCGCTTTCCATTCTCCCGCATCTGATGACGACGGCGGCCAGAAAGAATGGTGTGGATCACGAGATCGTGATATTGACGGCGACCTCCGGTGATACCGGAAAGGCAGCGATGGCGGGCTTTGCCGATGTGCCGGGGACGCGCATCGCCGTATTTTATCCGAAGGACGGCGTCAGCCCTGTGCAGGAGCGTCAGATGGTGACCCAGAAGGGCGAGAACACCTTTGTGGTCGGCATTCACGGCAATTTTGATGACGCCCAGGCCGGCGTCAAGCGAATGTTTAGTGACAAGGCGCTCTCGGCGGAGCTCGACGCCCACGGTTTTCAGTTTTCGTCGGCCAACTCCATCAATATTGGGCGTCTGGTACCGCAGGTGGCCTATTATGTCTATGCCTACGCGCAGATGGTGAAAATGGGCGAGGCCGCGGAAGGCGCGCCGATCAATGTGGTCGTCCCGACCGGCAATTTCGGAAATATCCTAGCGGCATACTACGCAAAACAAATGGGGATTCCAATCGGCAGGCTGATCTGCGCGTCCAACCGCAACAGAGTGCTGTATGATTTCTTCACCACGGGCATTTATGACAGGAACAGAGATTTTTATGTGACCTCATCCCCGTCGATGGATATTTTGATCTCCTCAAATCTTGAGCGGCTGATCTATCATATTGCCGGCGACGACAGCGAGAAAAACCGGCAGATGATGACATCGCTCGCCGAGACCGGGAGATATGAGATCACGGATGAGATGAGAGATGGGCTCTCGTCATTTTATGCCGGATTTGCCAACGAGGCGCAGACGGCCGCACAAATCAGGCGGGTCTATGAGGCGAGCGGCTATGTGATGGACCCGCACACCGCCGTGGCATCCCATGTTTACCGGCAGTACCGCGCGGCGACCGGCGACGAGACGCCGACGGTGATCGCGTCCACGGCCAGTCCGTTTAAGTTTGCCCGAAGTGTGATGACGGCCATCGACGCGAAGTATGGCGCCCTGACAGAGTTTGAACTGGTGGACGCGCTCGCAAAGCTCACCGGCCGGCCTGAGCCGGCGGCGGTCACCGAACTTCGCAGCGCGCCCGTGCGCCACAGCCGCCAGTGCGATGTCGGCGATATGTGCCGGACGATCAGAGCGTGGCTGAATATCCTGTGAGCACCTGTGAGCATACATGAGGCAGACAGCGATGCAATAAAATACAGCGGTGAAAAAACAAAAATATCCCCGTGACCATCCAAATCACGGGGATTTTCCTTGCAATATCGTACCTTTTTGCGAATGATTCCCTAAAAATAAAAAAGTGCGGGAGATGGGACTTGAACCCACACGTCTATACAGACACAAGATCCTTAGTCTTGCCTGTCTGCCAGTTCCAGCACTCCCGCTCAACAGAAAAGATCATATCACAGAAAAGACAATGTGTCAATATTTTTTTACAGCCGAAATGCCAAATTGCCGAAATGCCGAATTGCCGCGAAAATGCTGCGGAGTGAAATGTCGCCCGGAGTTTGCCGCGGATTATGTCAAATGATTATTTCGAGTGATTCAGTCAGTGATTCAGTCAGCGATTCAGTCAGCGAATCCTGTCTTCGCGCATTTTAGTGTTCGCTTTTATATTCTGCGAGATGCAGCAGTTCTTTCTGGTCACGGGCCGACAGCTGTCTGTAGTGATAGATCAGCAGTTTTTCATCCTCATCGAGACCGATGTCCGGCGCGAGTCCCCGATCGTAGGGAAGACTGTGCAGCTCCTTAAATTTGTTGTATAGCTTCGGCGGATATAAAAAAGCCTCCATGCTGACATTGTACAGGATGGCGAGTTGATCGAGGATGAAAATATCCGGAAGCCGGATGCCTGTCTCATAATTTGTGTAGGCGGCACGTGTGATGTTCAGCTTATCGGCGACATCTGTCTGGGTATAATCCCTCTCGTGCCGGAATCGGATCAGCTGTTCGGTGAGAATTGTGTGTTTGTTCAAGGAGATCAATCCCTTCTTTATTGGTAGGATTCTTGGTAGGATTCGGCGGGCGGCTGCCATATACAGAATAACAAATTTGACCGTTGATTTGTCTCAATGACACGAATTGCAACATGCAACGAATCGTTACAATCATCTGGACTGGGGTTACAATCATCTGGATTTGTCTGAATGGACAGTGCCTTTAGCAACTCGGACTTTTCTGGACAGTGAATGACGATCCGGCAAATGAATGTTGTTGATAATTTGTTATTCCATTTATGGTGGAAATGGATTATAATATATAGAGGTATCAGAAGGACAGTTTCCGGATGCGGGCGAAAAAGCGCTGGTCACCGATGAACCGGTGAGCGGCGCGCGCGGCCCGCGGGTGGTTTTTTCTCATCGTTTGGTGCCAATTTCATTATAATAACTTTAAAGAAAAAAGATGGAGGAAAAAGATATGAAGATAGTGAAAAATATTTTGTTGACGCTCGTTTTTGCGGCGATCGTATATTATTTTATGCTGCCGCCGCTGAACTTAAGGTCAATGGAATTTTACGTTTTCACCATCCTTGTGCTGATCGTTTTTGCTGTGCTGACGGGCTTGTCCGCGGGGAGGGGCAGCAGTGAGAAGAACATCGGACGCGTGAAGGTGGCCATGTCGCGCGGCGGTTCCGGCACGATATTGAAGACGGTGCTGGTGGTCATCGGCGTTCTCGCGGTGGTGCTTGTGGGCGGTCAGCTCGTATCCGCGGAGTTTTTCCACGCGTCGGCCTATCAGAAGCTGATGAATGTGCAGGAACGCGAGTTCTCGGAGGACATCAGTCAGATTTCCGTGAATGAGGTGCCTGTCGTCGACAGGGACACGGCGGTGCGCTTAGGCGACAGAAAATTGGGTGAGCTCGTCGATCTGGTGTCCCAGTTTGAGGTGGATGAGAGCGGCTATTCCTATACGCAGATCAATTACAACAATACGCCGACGCGTGTGGCGCTCCTGATGTACGGCGATGTGATCAAGTGGCTCAATAACCAGTCCAACGGCATTCCGGGTTATATGTCGGTGGACATGACGACACAGGAGGTCACGCTGCACAGGCTGGAGCAGGGCATCAGGTATTCACCGCACGAGTTTTTCTTTAGGAAGCTGGACAGGCATCTGCGCGTCAAATATCCGACACTGATGTTTGATGACTATTCATTTGAAATTGACGACGAGGGCAATCCGTACTGGATCTGCCCGGTGTACACCTATAAGATCGCCCTGTTCGGCGGCAAGGATATGCGGGGCGTGGTGATCGTCGATGCCCAGGACGGCTCCAGCGAATACTATGATATCTCCGAGGTGCCGCAGTGGGTGGATCAGGCCTACTCGTCCGATCTGGTGGTGACGCAGATCGACTACTGGGGCAAGTACAAACGCGGGTTTATCAACACCATCATCGGCCAGAAAGATGTGTGCGTGTCCAGCGGCGGTTACAATTATATTGCCCTGGACGACGACGTTTGGCTCTATACGGGCCTGACCAGCGCCGGAAACGATCAGTCCAACATCGGTTTTGTGCTTGTCAACCTGCGGACAAAAGAGGCGAGGCACTATATTGTGTCTGGCGCCACCGAGTATTCGGCCATGGCCTCCGCGGAGGGGCAGGTGCAGCATCTGTCCTATCAGGCGACTTTCCCGCTGCTGCTCAATATCGCCGACCAGCCGACGTATTTCCTGTCGCTCAAAGACAATGCGGGTCTTGTGAAGATGTTCGCCTATGTAAATGTCGAGCAGTATCAGGTGGTCGGCATCGGCGAGAGTATCAGCACGGCCTACTCGAATTATCTGAAGCTGACGGCGGAGGACAGCACGATCGACACCTCCTCCATGCAGTCGGTGACAGCGGCGGTGCGTGCCATCCATACGGCCGTGAAGGAAGGCAATACCTGCTATTACATCGAATTGGCAGGGCAGGATCAGGTATTCATGGCATCGATTGATCTGAGTGATCTGCTGGCCGTACTGCAGGTCGGCGACCGTGTCACGGTCGGGTATATCGATACCGAGGAGGATTTTGTGACCATCAATTCCATCGAGAGGCCGTAAGAGACTTTAGAGGCAATACATGAAAAAGACTGAGAGAGGATAGATCTAAAAAGTCTGAGAGATAATAGAATGGAGGAGAATTTAGCGTGAAAAATAAAATTCTCATGGGCTTATGTGCCGCTAACCGTAGGGCGGCGAAATGGAGATTTATATGAGCAGCAGGGTCAGGACACGTTTTGCGCCGAGCCCGACAGGAAAGATGCATGTCGGCAATCTGAGGACGGCGCTCTATGCCTATCTGATCGCCAAGCACGAGCACGGCGATTTTATACTGAGAATTGAGGATACCGACCAGGGGCGCTATTATGAGGGCGCGCTGGAGATTATTTACAGGACGTTGGACGCGGCAGGCCTCACGCACGACGAGGGGCCGGATAAGGACGGCGGCGTGGGCCCGTACATTCAGAGCGAGCGGCAGGCCGCGGGCATCTATATGAAATACGCGAAGCAGCTGGTCGACAAGGGGGAGGCCTATTATTGCTTTTGTGACCAGGAGCGCCTTGACGGATTGAAGCGGGAGGTCGCGGGCAAGGAGATCATGATCTATGACAAGCACTGCCTGGGCCTCAGTCAGGCGGAGGTCGAGGAGAAGCTGGCGGCCGGCGTGCCGTATGTGATCCGACAGAATAATCCGAATACCGGCACCACCACCTTCCACGATGAGATTTACGGCGATGTGACTGTGAACAACGCGGAATTGGATGACATGATTCTGATCAAATCCGACGGCTATCCGACCTACAATTTCGCCAATGTCGTCGATGATCATCTGATGGGGATCACCCATGTGGTGCGCGGCAGCGAGTATCTGTCGTCGTCGCCGAAATATAACCGGCTCTATGAGGCCTTTGGCTGGGAGGTACCCGTCTATGTGCACTGCCCGCTGATCACCAATGAGGCGCATCAGAAGCTCAGCAAGCGCAGCGGCCATGCCTCCTATGAGGATCTGATCGAACAGGGCTTTATCTCCGAGGCGATCGTCAACTTCGTGGCGCTGCTCGGCTGGAGTCCGGAGGACAACAGGGAGATTTTTTCCCTGCCGGAGCTGGTGGAGGCCTTTGACTATCACCGCATCAGCAAGACGCCTTCCGTCTTTGACGTCGGCAAACTGAGATGGATGAACGGCGAGTATCTGAAGGCCATGGATTTTGAACG
Source organism: uncultured Catenibacillus sp. (assembly GCA_964423195.1). Lineage (GTDB taxonomy): Bacteria > Bacillota > Clostridia > Lachnospirales > Lachnospiraceae > CAKRHR01. The sequence continues at coordinate 37,211 of CAYRDY010000001.1, forward strand.
CTTCTATGAACTTGCGCTCCCCTATATGAAAGCCGTCATCTCCAAGGATCTGGATTTCAGAAAGATCGCGTCGATGGTCAAGACCCGGATTGAGGTCTTTCCGGATATCGAACGTCACATCGATTTCTTTGAGGAGATGCCGGAATATGACGCACAGATGTATGTGCACAAAAAAATGAAGACGACGATAGCGTCCTCACTGACCGTTCTTCAGGCGGTGACGCCGGTGCTTGAAGCCGTTGAGCATTTCGATAATGATACGCTGTATCAGACACTGCTGGCCTTTGCGCGAGAGAGAGGCTGGAAAAATGGTTATGTGATGTGGCCGATCCGCACGGCGGTTTCGGGCAGGCAGTCGACGCCGGGCGGCGCCACCGAGCTGATGGAAATATTGGGCAAGGCGGAATCCCTGCGGCGGATCGCGGCGGCCATTGAGAAACTCAGCGCACAGGACGGGGCTTGAAGAGGGAAATATGAAGAATTTTAATGACGCACAGATGGAGGCGATCCGGCATGTGGACGGGCCGATGATGGTGCTAGCCGGGCCGGGTTCCGGCAAGACGACCGTCATCACGCACCGGCTGAAATATCTGATTGATACGGCAGGGGTTCCCCCTGCCAATATTCTCGTGGTTACATTTACGAGGGCGGCGGCTGAGGAGATGAGAGAGCGCTTCAGGACACTGATGGCGGGGAAGACTGTGCCGGTGAGTTTCGGGACGTTTCACAGCATTTTCTTTGCCATACTGAAGCATTCCTATGGCTATGAGACGTCCAGTATCATCGACGAGGGGCGCAAATATAAGATTTTTCGGGAGATCATTGACCGGCATGGCCTGGAGACGGAGGATGAGAACGAATTCATCTCGGCAGTGTCCGGGGAGATCAGCGTCGTCAAGGGCGAGATGATGGATGTCAACCATTATTATCCGATGAATTGTTCCTCCGAGGTTTTCAAGACGGTCTACGATGAATACCAGTCCATGCTCAGGCGTTACCGCCTGCTCGATTTTGATGATATGCTGGTCTATACCTATGAATTGTTCAGCCAGAGGAAAGATATTTTAAAGGCCTGGCAAAACAAGTTCAAATACATTCTGATCGATGAGTTTCAGGATGTCAACAGGCTGCAGTATGAGATTGTCAGAATGCTGGCGGAGCCCCTGCAAAACCTCTTTATCGTCGGTGACGACGACCAGTCGATCTACCATTTTCGGGGCGCCAGACCGGAGTTTATGCTGAATTTTGAAAATGATTACCCGCGGGCGCGGCGGGTCATTTTAAATATCAATTATCGCTGCAGTGCGCCGATCGTGGCGGCGGCCGAGCGCTGCATCAGCCATAATCAGAACCGCTTTGCGAAGCATATGAAGGCACTCGCACAGACAGGACGGCCGGTTGCCGTCTGCGGTTTCAAGACGCCGAGAGAGGAATGCGCGGCCGTGGTCCGTGAGATTTTGCGCCTGAAAGGGGAAAATGACATCGCCTACAAGCAGATGGCGGTGCTGTTTCGCACCAATCACGGGTCGCGGCTGATCGCCGGTGAACTGATAGAGGCCAACATTCCATTTGCGTCGCGTGAGCGCATTCCGAATATGTTCGATCACTGGATCATGAAAAATATTATGGCCTATATCCAGGTGGCGATGGGGAGTACGGAGCGCAGAGACTATCTTCAGATTATCAATCGACCCAACCGCTATGTCTCCAGACAGTGTTTTGACGAGGCGCAGGTGGATTTTGAGAAGGTGAAGCGGTATTATGAGGATAAACCGTGGATGATCGAGCGGCTGGAGAATTTTGAGGAGGATCTCCACATGATTGAGACGCTGCCGCCCTATGCGGCCCTCAACTATCTGCGAAATGCCGTCGGCTATGAGAACTATCTGTATCATTATGCCCTGGACAGGCGCCTGCCGCCGGAGGATCTCATCGAAATATTTGACAATATCGAGGAGAGCGCCAGACCGTTCAAGACGTATGGCGCCTGGTTTGAATACATTGACGCGTACAGGGAGAAGCTGAGGAATCAGGTCAAAAGCGACAAGGGCGCGGCGCCGGACGCGGTCATGCTCTCGACCATGCACAGCGCCAAGGGCCTTGAATATGAGGCCGTTTTTGTGATTGATGCCAACGAGGGTGTCACGCCTTATCAGAAGGCGGTGCTCGACGAGGATATCGAGGAGGAGCGGCGGATGTTTTATGTGGCGCTGACCCGCGCCAAGCGATTTCTTGACGTTTATTACGTGAATGAGCGCAGCGGCAGGGCAGTCGAGCCGTCGAGATTTATCGATGAAATTTTACATTGACTCTTGATTAATGATGCCGGTTACGTTATAATGAAATTTGTGGCTTGGCGGCTGATGACAACAAGATATGGCCGCGGGGATGATGGCCATATCTTGTGGCCGTCGGTGATTTTGAGAATAAGGATGGTTAATATCAATGATTAAAAATACCAATGGATCAGAACCGGATCCTGATCTGAATCATGAAATAACTGACGACGAGGATTTTGACACAATGACTTTGACGCTTGAGGATGGCCGGGAGATCGAGTGTGAAGTCCTGGCAGTGTTTCCTGTATATGATAAGCAGTATATCGCCCTGCTGCCGGTCAGCGACGAGAGTGAGAGCGATGAGGGCATGGTTTATCTGTATCAGTATGTGGAGCTGGAGAATGATGAGATCGATCTGATCAGCATCGAGGATGACGATGAGTATGATGTCGTGGCGGATGCATTTGATGAGATGATCGATGAGCAGACGCTTGAAGAATTGTGTGATGAATTGTTTGAGGTAGATGACGATGAGTAGGCGTTCAGGCTTTATGGATGGTTACTCGTGTTCATCTCAACGAGGCCCTGTAAGCGGTAGCTGTGCAGGGTTTTTCATTCACGCTTTCGATCAAATAGATGGCGGTTCCATTGACGGACGCTAAGTTAAAAGGACAGGGAAGCAAATTGTTCAGACAAGATGTGAATATAAAAATTTTCAATAGAGAGCTGCGCCTCAATGTGGGGGCGGTGGTTCTGTCCGTCGCGGCTGTTGTTCTGATTCTGATTTTATTCTTACTTGGTCACAGAACTTCACGGAGTACGTCAGATGAGGATCTTGAAGCCGGCATTTCCTATATCAGGAGCCTGGAGACAAAGGGAACCGCGGAGGTTGAACAGCAGATCAAGGCGGTTGAGCGGGAGGAAATGCGACTGGCGCTTGAGCAGGGCGAGATCGATGTGTGGCAGATGCTCAATGATACCGTGATTCTGGGTGATTCCAGAGCTGTCGGCTTTTACGTCTTTGAGTACATTGAGCAGCGGCGCGTGCTGGCCGAGGCCGGTTCCACGATCCGCAATATTGAGGGGCATATTCCTGAGCTTGAGGCGCTCAATCCCTCGGTGGTCGTGCTCTCCTATGGGATCAATGATATGAACATCGGCTTCTGGGGCACGGTTGAGGAATATATGAACGAGTATGCCCAGATTGTTCAGAAACTGCAGAGCGAGCTGCCGGACACAGCGATTTACATCAACTCGATCATTCCGGTGACGGAACAGGCTTTCAGCCAGGGGCCGAAGTGGCAGGAGATTCCGGACTGGAACAGTTATATGAAGCAGTATTGCGCGGAGAATAACATTCATTTTATAGATGTCAGCGACACGGTAGAGCAACACAATGATCTCCACGATCCAGGCGACGGAATTCACATGCAGAGCGCGTTTTATCCGTACTGGGCGATGGATATCGTTTTGGAGGTATTTGAGGGTGAATAAAATATATTCGTTGTTAATGCCCGTCCGCATCGGCATGGTGGCGGTATTGCTGTTGGTGATTATCTGGCTGCAGGTCGGGACGCGCACCAGCGACGCGGATATCCGTGAGGTTGCCATGAATGTCACAGCGGCTGTCAGCCTGGATTCCGTGCAGGAGAGTTCCAATCGAATGTTTAAAAAGTTTTACGGCTTAAATGCCAGTGACTACGAGGGCGTGGTGCTCTACGCGCCGGTGAGCAATATGGACGCGGAGGAGATTCTGATCGTCAAGCTCAGGGACAGCGCGCAGGCCGAGCAGGTACAGGCGGCCATCGAGTCGCGGCTGGCCACGCAGAAATCGAGTTTTGAGGGATACGGCATCGAACAGTTTGATCTGCTTGAGAGACATATCCTGGATGTGCGGGGCAATTATATCCTGTATATTGTCCACGCCGACGCTGAAAAGGCGGATCAGGCTTTCAGAAAAAGCCTGTAGAATACGCGGCGCATGAGCGTTTACAGAGAGGACATTGATCATGATATTCAGTAGTATATTTTTCCTGTTCGTGTTTTTGCCGATCACGTTGCTGCTCTATTATATCGTTCCATGGAAGGTGAAGAACGCGGTGCTCCTTCTGTGCAGCCTGGTGTTTTACGCGTGGGGGGAGCCGGTCTATGTTTTTTTGATGCTGTTCAGCATTATTTTTAATTATATCGGCGGCGTGGAGATCGACCATTTTCAGACGGAGGGCAAGGCGGTCCGGAAAAAGATCAGTTTTTTATTCACCCTGATCGTCAATCTGGCCGTGCTGGGATTTTTTAAATATTACGGTTTCCTGATCGAAAATCTCAATGTGATCCTGCCAATTGATATCCCTTACCGAGAGCTGCCGCTGCCGATAGGCATTTCATTCTATACGTTTCAGACACTCTCATATATCATCGACGTTTATCGGGGCAAGGTGCCGGTGCAGAAAAATTTTATCACTTTCGGCACATATGTGACGATGTTTCCACAGCTGATCGCCGGCCCGATCGTGCGCTATGCCGATGTGGCAAAGCAGCTTGAGAAGAGACGTCTCTCCCTGTACAAGTTCGGCCATGGCGTCGCATGGTTCTTGCGGGGCCTCGGCAAAAAGGTTCTGTTGGCGAACAATATCGGCATGGCGTGGGAGGCCATCTCCGCGCTCGCGCCCGCGAACCGCTCCGTGCTGACGGTATGGATCGGTGCGCTGGCTTATGCCATGCAGATTTATTTTGACTTCAGCGGATATTCGGATATGGCAGTCGGCCTCGGAAAGATGCTGGGCTTCGAGTTTGTGAGAAACTTCAATTACCCGTATATCTCCAAGAGCGTGACGGATTTCTGGCGCCGATGGCACATCTCGCTGAGCTCGTGGTTCAGGGAATATGTCTATATTCCTCTCGGCGGCAACCGTGTATCCAAAATCAAACATGTCAGAAATATCATGGTGGTCTGGCTTCTCACCGGCCTCTGGCACGGCGCGGCATGGAATTTTGTCGTCTGGGGGCTCTACTACGGCGTGTGGCTGCTGATCGAGAAATATTTTCTTGCCTCGCTGCTGGAAAAGATCCCGGCCTTTTTCAGACATCTCTATACCTGTCTGATCGTTCTCTTCGGCTGGGTGCTTTTCGCGTCGCCTACCCTGGGGGATGCCGTGATCTATATGGGAAATATGATCGGCATCGGCGGGAGCGGGTTCATTGACGGCACAGGACTTTATTATCTGGCCGGAAATCTGATTCTGCTGATCATCTGCTGTCTGGGATCAACGCCGCTGATATGGCAAAAGTACAGAAAATTTGCGCTAAAGAAGGGCACTGCGCCGTCGGTGGTGGCGGCTGGGATCTACACATTGATTCTGGTATGTTCGATGGCTTACCTTGTCAATGCGACATACAATCCGTTCCTGTATTTTAGGTTTTGATGAGGGAGAGGAGAGGCTTTGAGTATGCGAAGACGGAAGCTGACGTCCGAGGAGAAAAAGAGAATCCTCAGGGAGCGCAGCTATAAAATATACCTAAAATTAGCGCTGATCTTTATTGTTGTGATTTTGGTCGTCACCGTCCTTAATCTGGCGGTAAAGGACAAGAGTTATTCCGAGACTGAGAACAGGAAGCTCGCCCAGTGGCCGCAGATATCCCTGAACAGTCTGGCCGACGGCAGGTTCATGACGGAAGTCGAAGATTATGTGACCGATCAGTTTTTCCTGAGAGACCAGTGGATCAAACTCAAGCTCGGACAGGATATGCTGATGGGGAGACGCGAGTCCAACGGTGTCTATCTGGGAAAGAACGGCTATCTGATCGAGATTCCGGACACGCCGGACATGGACGCTGTGGACAGAAATCTGCGCGCCATCCATGATTTTGCCGCCAGGCAGGCAGGCGTCAACACGGTCATGGCGCTTGTGCCCAACGCAGTCTACGTCTGTGAGCAGAATCTGCCTTCGCACGCGCCCGTGCGCGATCAGGGGGAGGATATCAGTCACGCCCGTTCGATGACCGGCGATGTCCTCAATTTCATCGATCTAACAGACACGATGCTGATGCACAGCACGGAGGAGATTTATTATAAAACGGATCATCACTGGACAAGTCTCGGCGCCCAGTACGCGTTTGAGACGCTGAGCAGCGCGCTGGGCATCCAGAATCCGGTGCATGATTACAAGGTCTATCCCGTGACGCACAGTTTTTCCGGGACGCTGGCCTCCAAGAGCGGCTACGGCGGGTCGGAGGACACGATCGAGATCTATGTGCCTGTGACCACAAATCTCAATTATGTGGTCAATTACACGGACACGCTTGAGAAAAGCGCCTCGATCTATGACAGCGCGGCGCTTGAGAAAAAAGATAAATATGAGGTGTTCTTCGGCGGGAACCATATGCGCGTCGATATCAGTACGCCGCTGCCGGAGAATAAAAATCTGCTGCTGATCAAGGATTCCTATGCCAACTGTTTTGTGCAGTTTCTGACGCCGTATTTCAGAAATATCATCATGATCGACCCCAGATATTTTTATGAGAGTGTGGACAAATTGGTCTCGGATTATGGGATCACCGACATTTTGTTTTTATACAATGTCAATACATTTATGACGGATACGTCCATTGCGGATGTCCTGGAGGAGTAGCGGCGGATCCGCTAATATCCGCGGATGACGCGCCTTGACGCATCACAGTGTTTTTACGGCTGCGGGAAGTGCGCGGTCTCGATTGAGCGCCTCACAGGCACGTCGTCAACCGAGATACAAATGTCCGCGTGGAGAGCTCAGAGTAAACTTTCATGCGCCGCTATCACGGCGCAACACCATGGATGAATGGTACCGGCTTCGCCGGGTCAGGAGGATAGAACATCATGAATAAAGTTCGGCGCATTTATGTTGAGAAGAAACCGTCTTACGCGGTGGCGGCCGGGGAATTGCTCGATAATATCCGCAATGATCTGGGCATCAGCCACGTCCGGAGCGTTCGGGTATTCAATCGCTATGATATCGAGAATCTCTCCGAGGCGGTTTATCAGGCGGCAAAGGACACCGTATTTTCTGAACCGCCGGTCGACAGACTCTATGAGGAGGAATTGCCGGCCGACGCGGTCGGTCCGAGCTTTGGCGTTGAGTATCTGCCGGGTCAGTTTGATCAGCGCGCGGATTCCGCCGTGCAGTGCGTGAAGCTCCTCAGTGAGGACGAGGATCCGATCATCCGCTACGCAACCTTTTACGTGATCGACGGCGATCTAAGCCCGGAGGAGTTTGACAGGATCAAGGCTTTCTGTATCAATCCGGTGGATTCGCGGGCGTGCGGCTGCGAAAAGCCCGCCACGCTGGCAACTTCCTATGAGGAGCCGGCAAATGTGCATATTTTTGAGGATTTCAATACGATGCCGGAGGCGGATTTTCAGGCGCTCTATGAGCGCCTCAATTTAGCCATGACCTATGAGGATTTCAGATTTATCCGTGAATATTTCAAAAATGAGGAGAAGCGCGGCCCTTCCATGACCGAGATCCGCGTGCTCGATACCTATTGGTCGGATCACTGCCGGCACACGACGTTTCTGACGGAGCTTAAAAATATCGAATTTGAGGATGGATATTATCGCAAACCGATTGAGGATACATTCAAGCTGTATAAGTCGCATCACGACGAGATTTTTGCCGGCCGTGACGACAAATACGTATCGCTGATGGACATCGCCCTGATGGCCATGCGCAAGCTCAAGGCGGAGGGAAAACTCGATGATATGGAGGAATCCGACGAGATCAATGCCTGCAGTATCGTGGTGCCGGTGGCGGTCGACGGCGAAACTGAGGAATGGCTCGTCAGTTTTAAGAATGAGACCCACAATCATCCGACGGAGATCGAGCCGTTCGGCGGGGCTGCCACATGTCTCGGCGGCGCGATCAGGGATCCGCTCTCAGGGCGGACCTATGTCTATCAGGCCATGCGCGTGACCGGCGCGGCCGACCCGACCGTACCGCTGTCCGAGACGCTTCCGGGGAAGCTGCCGCAGCGAAAGATTGTGACCGGCGCCGCGCAGGGCTACAGCTCCTACGGCAATCAGATCGGCCTTGCGACAGGCCTGGTCAGCGAGATCTATCATCCGGATTTTGTGGCTAAGCGCTTGGAGATCGGCGCGGTCATCGGCGCCGCGCCGCGCAGGAATGTGGTGCGGGGGAATTCTGACCCCGGCGACAAGGTCATTCTGCTGGGCGGCCGCACCGGCCGCGATGGCTGCGGCGGAGCCACGGGTTCCTCCAAGGCACATACATCGCTGTCCCTGGATACCTGCGGGGCTGAGGTCCAGAAGGGGAACGCGCCGACGGAGCGGAAGCTGCAGCGCCTCTTCAGAAAAGAAAAGGTCAGCCGCATGATCAAAAAGTGCAATGATTTCGGCGCCGGCGGCGTGTCGGTGGCCATCGGTGAGCTGGCCGCAGGCCTGCGCATCAATCTGGATATCGTACCAAAAAAATATGCGGGCCTCGATGGCACGGAGCTGGCGATCTCCGAGTCCCAGGAGCGCATGGCGGTCGTGATTGACGCCGCGGATGTCGATGCCTTCCTCGCCTGTGCGGAGGAGGAAAATCTTGAGGCCGTCTGTGTGGCGGAGGTCACACAGGAGCCGCGGCTGGTGATGCTGTGGCGCGGGAGGGAGATCGTCAATATCTCCAGGGCTTTCTTAGATACCAACGGCGCGCATCAGGAGACGGATGTGCTGGTGCGGATGCCGTCTGAGCGTGACCGGTTTTTTGAGAGGCGTCCGTATGAGGCGCTAAATCTCAGAGAGACCTGGCTAAAAATGCTCTCGGACCTCAATGTCTGCTCGCAGAGAGGCCTGGTGGAGCGCTTTGACGGCTCGATCGGCGCGGGCAGCGTCTATATGCCTTATGGCGGCAAATATCAGATGACGCCGGTTCAGACCATGGTCGGCAAGCTGCCGGTGCCATCGGGAAAAACGCACACGGTGACCATGATGAGCTACGGGTATGATCCGTATCTGTCAAGCTGGAGTCCATTTCACGGTGCCATCTACGCGGTCGTGGATTCCGTAGCCAAGGTGGTGGCGGCCGGCGGTGATTATCGCCGGATACGATTTACTTTTCAGGAATATTTTAAACGCCTTGGGAAGGACAGGGAGCGCTGGGGACAGCCGATGAGCGCGCTGCTCGGCGCCTATCACGCGCAGCTCGGCTTCGGGCTGCCGTCGATCGGGGGCAAGGATTCCATGTCCGGCACATTCAATGACATCGATGTGCCGCCGACACTGGTGTCATTCGCGGTGAATGTCGCGGATGACAGGGAAGTGATCACGCCGGAACTTAAAAGCGCCGGCGATCGCCTCGTCATCTTTCCGATTGCCAGGGATGCCTATGACCTGCCGGATTATCGGCAGATCAAGGCGCAGTATGCGAAAATATATGAACTGATCAAAAAGCGAGTGATCGTCTCCGCCTACGCTGTGGGCTGTGGCGGTGTCGCCGCCGCGGTCAGCAAAATGGCATTCGGCAACGGCCTGGGTGTCCGGCTCAGTGACGCGATCACGAGGGATACCTTATTTAAGGCTGCCTACGGCAATATCATCGCGGAGGTCTCGGAGGCGAATCTGGCGGAGATTGATGCCAGCCACTGTGTGATTGGCGAGGTGACAGGGCGGCCAGAATTTGTCTGTCAGGATGCCGTGATTCCGATGCGTGAGGCGTTCACGGCGTGGACGCGCACTCTTGAGGATGTCTATCCGGTGCATGCCGGCGTGGCGGATGTCGAACTTCAGGATCAGCTCTATGACACCAGAGAGATTTACGTGTGCAGGCATCAGGTGGCGCGGCCGAGGGTCTTTATTCCAGTATTTCCGGGGACAAACTGCGAGTATGACACGGCCAGAGCCTTTGAGGCCGCGGGCGCTGATGTGGAGACGGTCGTGTTTAAAAATATGACGGCGCAGAATATCCGCGAGTCCGTGGATGCATTCGCGCGGGCGCTGGACAGGGCTCAGATGCTGATGTTTCCGGGCGGTTTTTCGGCGGGCGATGAGCCGGACGGGTCGGGGAAATTTATCGCCGCGATTTTCAGGAATGAGCGGATCAGCGAAGCCGTCAACAGGCTGCTCTATGAGAGGGACGGCCTGGCGCTTGGCATCTGCAACGGTTTTCAGGCGCTGATCAAGCTCGGCCTTGTGCCTTATGGGCATATTGTACCGCCGCGGGATGACTCGCCGACGCTCGCCGTCAACAGTATCGGCCGTCATGTGTCCAGGATGGTCTACACGAAAGTCGTCTCCAACAAGTCGCCATGGCTTCGGAGGGTGAATGTCGGCGATGTGTTCGTGATCCCCGCTTCCCACGGCGAGGGCCGGTTTGCGGCCAGCGATGCCTGGATCAAGAAACTGTTTGACGACGGCTGTGTGGCCACCAGATACGTGGACGCCGATGGACGGCCGACGATGGATGAGGATTACAATATCAACGGCTCCTACGCCGCGATCGAGGGCATTACAAGTCCGGACGGCAGGATTCTCGGCAAGATGGCACATTCGGAGAGAATCGGCGAACATGTGGCACTGAATATTTACGGCAATCAGGATCAGAAGATATTTGAATCGGGCGTGGATTATTTTAAATGAGTTGACAGTGCATAGGTTTTTCGGGGCGCGCATTTCATGTAAATATGGGGTGTGCGCCTTGAAATATTCAGAATTATCTGTAAATAAAGAAACAAAAACAGAAAACAGGGCAAATTATCTAAATTAGAGTATTCAAAATTGTGCATTAGAGATAAATGTAAAAAAATGAAAAATTTTTAAAAAAATTGTGTTGACAAAATTGGACGGTTGTGGTAGGATAATGACATCGAAAGAGAAATGGAAAGCTCTTAATCAATCAAAGGAGGTACGGACCGATGAAATAGTTATTTCGATAATTATTGATAGAAGCGAGACGATAGTTTCTGAGAATTAAAATATGACGAGAAAGTATTTTAAGTTGAGACAAGGAGATTATTTATCGGGGCATATGAGTAGTTATCAGGGGTTTTTATATTATAGCATCTGTTGACCATAGTTAATTTCAAAGCGTTGCTCTTTGTATTCGCCAGATACAATTAATAGCAGCAACAGTAAAAGTAAATGAGAAAAAGAATGAAAACTATTCGGTGAGAGATGGCGTTTAATATAGAAAAATCGGACGGAAGCCGGTTTTATTGACAATTTCATATGGGTTTATTCATGATCAGTGAATTCATGATAGATAAAAATTTTAATGAAAGACGAGGAGCAATTCGATGATTGAGCCAGTTCATTAAAGAGGGAATCGTTAAACGAGATGCGTTAGCGGTTCCCTTTTTCGTTGTTCTCGTCTTTTTT
>CAYRDY010000001.1:48938-70233 GCA_964423195.1 uncultured Catenibacillus sp.
AATCGTTAAACGAGATGCGTTAGCGGTTCCCTTTTTCGTTGTTCTCGTCTTTTTTTGTTGTTCTCGTCTTTCTTGTTGTTCTTGTCTTTCTTGTTGTCCTTGTCTTTCTTGTTGTTCTCGTTGTTCTTATTTTTTTTGTCACTCATCTCTCCGGTATGTCTTTTTTGTCAGCCGCAGAGTTTCCCAAAATCTTCATAGAACCGCGGATAGGAGATGCCGACGCATTCGCCGCCCGTGATCTCGGTCTCACTGCTGCACTGACTGGCGGCGACAGCGAGAGCCATGGCCACGCGGTGGTCAAGATGGCTGTCGGTGATGGCGGCATGGAGCTCGCGGCCGCCGCGGATGATCATGCCGTCATCTGTGGGCTCAATGTCGGCGCCCATGGCTCTCAGGTTGGCTGTCATCACCTCAATGCGGTCGGATTCCTTGACTCTGAGCTCGCGGGCGTCCCTGATCACCGTTGTCCCATCCGCGAAGCAGGCCATCACGGCGATGACCGGAATCTCGTCGATCAGGGCAGGGATGAGATCGCCGCCGATCTCGGTGCCGCGCAGCGCACTGGTCCTGACAATGATATCTGCAACAGGTTCACCGGCGGTTTCGTGGCTGTTTTCCAGCCGTATGTCGGCGCCCATCTGTCTGCAGACAGTGATGATGCCATCGCGTGTCGGGTTGACGCCGACATTTTTGACGCGTATCTCCGAGTTCGGTGTGATCAGTCCGGCGGCGATAAAATATGCTGCGGAGGAGATGTCGCCGGGGATGTCGACGTCGCAGGCGTACAGTTCATCCGCCGGGGCGATCGTCACAGATCGGCCCTGTCTTTGAATCTCGGCGCCGAATGCGCCGAGCATCAGTTCCGAGTGGTTGCGGGAGATGGCTGGCTCTGTCACGGTCGTTGGGCCGTCCGCATAGAGGCCGGCCAGCAGAATCGCTGACTTGACCTGGGCGGAGGCGACCGGGGACTGATAGTCGATGCCGTGCAGTTTCCGGCCGAAAATATGGAGCGGCGCGCATCCGTTTGCGCTCTCTATCTTGGCGCCCATCTGTGTCAGGGGATCGATGATTCTCTGCATCGGCCGCCTCCGGATCGAGGCGTCCCCGTCGAGCACAGATTCAAAATCCTGGGCGGCCAGAATGCCACAGATCAGGCGCATGGTGGTGCCGCTGTTTCCGGTATCTAGCGTCTCATTTGGGGCTTTCAGTCCGTTCAGTCCCCTTCCGTGAATGATCACGGTATTTTTTTCAGCGCGTTTTTCGATCGCGATCCCCATCTTCCGGAAACAGTCGATCGAGGAGAGACAATCGGCACCCTGGAGAAAATTCGTTGCTGTGGTGGTGCCTCTCGACAGGGCACCGAGCATGACGCAGCGGTGGGAGATCGATTTGTCGCCGGGCACAGTGATCTCACCGCGCAGGCGTCGGACTTTTGTGATTTTCATGGTTTAATTCCTTTCATGCACGGTATAGTGGAATTTGCGCAGCAGGCGGGCGGCGTTCTCCGCCGGCTCCGCGTCATAAAATTCGATGCGCAGAACGCCCTCCTGGAATTCCCGGTTGTGGACGATGCCGATATTTTTGATACTGATATTGTTTGTGCCTAGGATGGTGGCGATGGTGGCGATCGCGCCGGATTCATCGATGATATCCACATAAATTTCATAGAGCGGCTTTAGGTCGCTGCGCACCCTGGTGGTCGGGATTTCATCGCGGTAATCTTTGGCCGCGCCGAAGGTGTCCAGAAGTCCCCTAGCGTCATTCGCCTCAATCGCCGATGAAATGTCTTGCAGCCGTCCGATATACTGCTCAAGTACCGCCAGCAGCGGTCCGCGGTTTTCACTGCAGATCTGCTGCCACATAACCGGCGAGGATGAGGCGATGCGGGTAATATCCTTAAAACCGCCGGCAGCCAGCTCGCGCATCATGCCGTCGTCCGTGTCGCTCTCGCGGACGAGATTGACCAGTGTAAACGCGATGATGTGCGGCAGATGACTGATGGCGGCGATGATATTGTCATGGTCATGGCAGGTGAGGACGATGGGCACGGACACGATCGAGCGCACAAATTCGACCATCGCGTCTCTCATGAAATCCGGAGCCATATGTGACGGCGTGAGAATATAATAGGCATTTTCGAGGAGGCGGTCCGAGGCATTGATATAGCCGGATTTTTCGGAGCCCGCCATCGGGTGGCCGCCGATAAAATGGCTGCTCAAGCCGGCGTCGCGCACGGCCGCGTGCATGGATGACTTGACGCTGCCCACATCCGTCAGGATGCAGGTGTCGCTGATGATATCCCTGAGCGTCTGCAGGTTTTCTATATTCACAGAGACCGGGGCACACATAAAAATGATGTCACATTCGGAGAAGCTGGCGGAGATATGGTCGGCGGCCTCATTTGCCACGCCGTCCAAGAGCGCGGCGGTGAGACTGTCGGTATCCCTGTCGCAGGCGATGATTTTGATCTCCGGATGGACGCGGCGCGCGGCCTTGGCGATCGAGCCGCCGATCAGCCCAAGCCCGATAAATCCGATGGTACGTGGCTGCATTGGTTAAACCTCCTGATTTTTATGTCAAGCGACATATGTAAAAGTATTGTGACATGCATCAAAACATTCAAAGCTTATCATTTTAATATGAAAAAATCAAGTGTTTGGTGGAAAAACAGGACTTGAAATTGAGACTTGTTTTTAGTAGAATATAAACATGAGTTTCCCGAACCGGAAAAGACACAGGTTTCACGCCGCGGCCATCGCGCCGCGATCCTGACGGGCGTGGTGCGGGGCAGGCAGATTTGACTGAACTGCCAAGAAGATTTCCTGACCGGGCGGCTGATTAAAAAAGTATTGGAGGAAATAAACATGAAAGTTTATAAGACGCAGGACATTCGCAACATCGCAATTTTAGGCCACGGGGGCTGCGGCAAGACGACGCTTGTCGAGGCTATGGCCTTTGCCACCGGTGTCACATCAAGACAGGGCAGAGTTGACGACGGCAACACGATCAGTGATTATGATAAAGAAGAAATCAAGAGGAAATTCTCGATCAGCACTTCGGTTGTCCCGATCGAGTGGGATTACTGGAAGATCAATTTTCTGGATACGCCGGGCTATCTTGACTTTATCGGCGAGACAGAGGAGGCGCTCTCGGTGGCCGACGCCGCGATCATTGTCGTGTCCGCGAAGGCCGGTGTGGAGTCCGGCACGCAGAGGGCGTGGAATTTCTGTGAGAAATTCGGCGTGCCTCGCGCCATCTTTGTGACCGATATGGACGATGAGCACGCGGACTATATGCGTGTCGTCGATCAGCTGCGCGAGCTCTACGGCAAAAAGATCGCGCCGTTCCATCTGCCGATCATGGAGGGCGGCAAGTTTGTCGGCGCTGTCAATCTGGTGAAGATGGAGGGCCGTCGCTTTATCTCCAGCGGCAAATGGGAAAATATGGATATTCCTGACAGCCTGTCGGACGACATCGAGTCGTGCCGTGAGGCGTTGATGGAGGCCGTTGCCGAGACCAGCGAAGAGCTGATGGACAAGTATTTTGAGGGCGAGGCATTTACGGTGGATGAGATCATCGATGCTCTGCGCATCAGTGTCAACGACAGCAGCGTCGTGCCAGTGCAGTGCGGTTCCGGTCTCCTGGGCTATGGCGTGATCAATCTGATCCAGACCTGTGTCGAGTTTCTGCCGTCGCCGATCCGGGAGAACATCAAGATGACCGGCAAGGACCCGCGCACAGATACGATTTACAATGTGGACTATGATTCCAGGCGCCCGTTCTCGGCCTATGTATTTAAGACCATCGTCGACCCGTTCATCGGCCGCTATTCGCTGATCAAGGTCTGCTCCGGCGAACTGAAGAATGATTCCGTGATCTACAATTATGAGAAGGAGACGGAGGAGAAAATATCCCGTCTCTATGTGCTGCGCGGCAAGGAGGCCATCGAGGTGTCTGAGCTCAAGGCCGGCGATATCGGCGCGATCGCCAAACTCAGCAATACATCGACCAGAGACACGCTCTCCATGAAGAATGCGCCGATCGTGTTTGACAAGTTTGAGATGACGGAGCCGTACACTTACAAGAGGTACGCGGCCAAGAATAAGGGCGATGAGGACAAGGTCTCCCAGGCTCTGCAGAAGATGATGGAGGAGGATCTGACGCTCAAGGTATTCAATGACAAGGAGAACCGTCAGACACTGCTCTACGGCATCGGCGACCAGCACCTGGATGTGGTCGTGAGCAAGCTGCAGGCTAAATATAAAATTGAGATTGAGCTCACCAAGCCGAGGATCCCGTATCGAGAGACGATCAGAAAGAAAGTTTCCGTGCGCGAGAGATACAAGAAGCAGTCCGGCGGCCATGGACAGTACGGCGATGTGGCCATGGAGTTTGAGCCTTCAGGCGACTTGGAGACCGCCTACGTCTTTGAGGAGCGCGTTGTGGGCGGCGCCGTGCCGAAGAACTACTTCCCGGCTGTGGAGAAGGGTATTGCAGAGTCCGTGGCCAAGGGACCTATGGCCGGTTATCCGGTCGTGGGCGTGAAGGCGACACTCTTTGACGGTTCCTACCATCCGGTGGACTCCTCGGAGATGGCTTTCAAGACGGCGTCCAGGCAGGCATTCAAGGCCGCGTTTGTCAAGGCCTCACCGGTGCTGCTTGAGCCGATCGTCTCCCTGAGCGTCTATGTTCCTGACAGCTATACCGGCGATGTCATGGGTGATCTCAATAAGCGCCGCGGCCGTGTGTTGGGCATGAATCCGTCAGAGTTCGGGCGCACGGAGATCGTGGCCGATATCCCGATGGCGGAGCTCTACGGTTACAATACGGATCTTCGCTCGATGACCGGCGGGCGCGGCGACTATGCGTATACGTTCAGCAGATATGAGCAGGCGCCGTCAGATGTCCAGGAGAAAGTGATCGCGGAGAACGCCAACGAGGAATCCTGATTTGACTTTTGGGGCGCTGCGCCCGGCGCGGGCGCACGACCGGAGGATGAAAGCCGTGCTGTACGGCTGCGGGCGCAAAAGGACCTTCGTTTACGGCAGGACATGGATATCTGTCATGTAAAATGGTATGTGAAACTAAGTGCCGGCACTGTGGAAGTGCCGGCGCTCGTTTTGAGGTTAATGGATGGGAAAAAAGATCTTGGAGCGTCTTGCGGCTTTTGTGCCGGCGTTTTTCCTGCTTGCAGGATTTTTTGGCGGCATGGCGATGAATGTACAGGCTGCCATCAAGGACGCGACCGTGTTTGAAAATGTGAGCTGGGAGTATATGGGCGAGACGTCCGTTATTTCCGACACGGGCTGGCTGCAGTCGATGTGCTGTACGGAGGATTATATCATCTGTCTGGAGAACACGTCGACGAGCGACAGCACGGCGGATACTTTTCTGGCTTTTTATAAAAATGAGGTGGACGCCGACGGCAATCCCGTGACGCAGTACAGCCTTGCCAAGACGGTCACGGAGACGGACTATGAGCACGCCAACGGCATGACATACAATCCGGACACGCGCGAGATCCTCGTGGTGGGCGCCACACCGCTGAACAGAGAGAACAGAGGCATTGTGTATATCGTGGACGCGGATACGCTCAAGCTGAAGCGCACGGTCAGGCTGTCGAATGGCTATAAACTGCTGGGTGTTGCCTACAGCGAGGATACCGGGCATTATGTGGTTCAGTTTTTTAACGACGGCTATACGGAATCCTTTTTCATGGAATTGGATGAGGATTTTCAGCAGGTCGGCGATGTGATGCCGGCCGTGATGTGGCAGGATATCCGGCACCAGGACTTTTGTATCTCCGGTGATTATCTGATCTCCCTGGCGTTCACGGAGGGTGCGTCCAACAGTAATGTGATGCATATCTATTCGCTCTCACAGCGGGAACTGCTGGTCAGTTATGATCTCGACATTCTGCAGGAGGACGGCGCTTTTATAGAGCCGGAGTCGATCTGTGAGATGGGGCCCGGACAGATTCTGATCGGCAATGCCATGAGGGATCCGCGCCGGATCGCCTTTTACTGGACAAGGGTGTCGGCGGCCTTCAATATCACCACTTCCGTGGAA
This sequence comes from uncultured Catenibacillus sp., assembly GCA_964423195.1. GTDB lineage: Bacteria > Bacillota > Clostridia > Lachnospirales > Lachnospiraceae > CAKRHR01. Next base: position 55,008 of record CAYRDY010000001.1, read on the forward strand.
AACGGCACCATCACCGGCAGCCAGAAGACGGTGGCCTATGCCTCCGATTACACGATCAGCTACGAGCCGGAGGAGAATTACGAGATCGACACCCTGACGGTCGACGGTGAGGCTGTGGATCCGGCAGAGCATCCGAATTTCTATGTGTTTGAGCAGATATCGGAGAATCACTCCATCGATGTGACATTTAAGGAAAAACCGAAGTTCAAGGTGACGACGTCTGTGGAGAACGGCGTCATCGACGACTCGGTGACGCTGTACAGGGACAAGGATCTGACCGTCGCCTACGCGCCCGATGCGCACTATGAGCTGAATGAGATTCTGATCGACGGCGCGCCGATCGATCGATCGCTTGCCCCGGCACAGTATACATTCGAGAATATTCAGCAGGATCATCAGATTGATGTCCGCTTTACCGAAATTCCGTCCTTTGAGATCAGCACGTCCGCAAAAAACGGCGTGATCTCGCAGACGGAGTCAAAGATTTACAGGGACGAAAACTATACGGTGTATTACCACCCGCGGGATTATTACAAGCTGGCGTGGATCGAGGTAGACGGCGCGCGCACCTACGTCTGGCAGCTGCGGGATCACTGGAATGACTATACGTTTACCGATGTCCAGGAGCCGCATATGGTGTCCGTGACCTATTACTGGGTGTTTCTGCCATGGCTGGTGCTTGGCGGCGCGGTGCTTCTGATCCTGTTCTTTGTCAGCCTGATCGGGCTGAATGCCGGTTATATGCGGCGCAGACGGCTGCGCAGGCGTTATCTCAAGCGCAGGCGTATCCGGCGGAAGCGGGAACTCAATCAGGCGCGGGCCGAGGCCAGGGTGCGTGAAAAAATGCGGCAGGAAGCCGGTATTCGCAGGGTGGATCCGGAAGATTTTGTTGACAAATAGGCGCTATATGCTAAAATAAAAATCGAATTGCGGCAACCGTTTGGATTTGTCTCAATCGTGATGATTCGGATAGGGAAGTTTGGAGGTAAACTTCCTTATCTACCTTGATGACGCACGAAAGTGCGTCAAGAAAGAGGAAAGGATGACTTGAGTTATGGCCATAGCTTACAACCATAAAGAAATTGAAAAAAAGTGGCGTGCCAGATGGGAAACGGATCCGATCAATGTCAATGACGGGAAAAAAGAGAAGTATTATTGCCTGGATATGTTTCCGTATCCGTCCGGCAGCGGTCTTCACGTCGGTCATTGGCGTGGCTATGTGATCTCCGATGTCTGGAGCCGCTACAAAATTCTCAACGGCTATTATGTGATCCACCCGATGGGGTGGGATGCGTTCGGCCTGCCAGCGGAGAACTACGCGATCAAGATGGGCGTGCATCCTGAGAAGTCCACGGCGGAGAATATAGCCAACATCAAGCGACAGATCAAGGAGATTTCCGCCGTCTATGACTGGGATATGGAGGTCAACACCACCGACCCGAATTATTATAAGTGGACCCAGTGGATCTTTGTGAAAATGTTCAAGGCGGGTTTGGCCTATGAGAAGGAGATGCCGATCAACTGGTGCCCGTCCTGCAAGACCGGCCTCGCCAACGAGGAGGTCGTGGGCGGCAAGTGCGAGCGGTGCGGCGCCGATGTGACCAAGAAAAATCTCAAACAGTGGATGCTAAAGATCACCGATTATGCCGACCGGCTCTTAAGTGACCTGGACAAGCTCGACTGGCCGGAGAAGGTCAAGAAGATGCAGACCGACTGGATCGGCAAGTCCTACGGCGCCGAGGTCGATTTTCCGGTGGACGGCCAAGATGAGATGATCACGGTCTACACGACCCGGCCGGATACGCTCTATGGCGCCACTTTCATGGTGCTGGCGCCGGAACACGCGCTGGCGGCGTCGCTTGCGACGGACGAGACGCGGGAGAACGTTGAGAGATATATCTATGCCTCATCGCTCAAGTCCAATGTCGACCGCCTGCAGGATAAGGAGAAGACCGGCGTCTTCACGGGCAGCTATGCCATCAATCCGATCAACGGCGCGAAGATTCCGATCTGGCTCTCGGATTATGTGCTTGCGGACTATGGCACGGGCGCGATCATGTGCGTGCCCGCGCATGACGACCGCGACTTTGAGTTTGCCACCAAATTCCACATTCCGATCGTCCAGGTGATCTCGCCGGACGGCAAGGAGATCGAGCCGCTGACCAAAGCCTACACGGCGTCCGGCATCGTGATCAATTCCGGAGAGTGGACCGGCCTTGATTCCGCGAAACTCAAAGCGGAAGCGCCGGACATCATTGAGAAGCGCGGCATCGGCAAGAAGACGGTCAATTACAAGCTGCGCGACTGGGTATTTTCCCGCCAGCGCTACTGGGGCGAGCCGATCCCGATCGTACACTGTGAGAAGTGCGGCTGCGTGCCGGTGCCGGAGGAGGAGCTGCCGCTGCTCTTGCCGGAGGTTGAGAGCTACCAGCCGACAGGCACGGGCGAGTCGCCGCTGGCTGACATCCCTGAATGGGTCAATACCACCTGCCCTTGCTGCGGCGGGCCGGCAAAGCGCGAGACCAATACCATGCCTCAGTGGGCGGGCTCCTCGTGGTATTTCCTGCGCTATGTGGACAATAAAAACGATAAGGAACTTGTTTCCAGGGAGAAGGCGGACGCGCTGCTTCCGGTCGATATGTATATCGGCGGCGTGGAGCACGCGGTGCTGCATCTGCTGTACTCAAGATTTTATACAAAATTCCTCTGTGACATCGGCGTGATCGATTTTGACGAGCCATTCACGAAGCTGTTCAACCAGGGAATGATCACCGGCAAGAATGGCATCAAGATGAGCAAGTCCAAGGGCAATGTGGTGTCACCGGATGATTTGGTGCGCGATTACGGCTGTGACTCTCTGAGGATGTACGAATTGTTTGTGGGGCCGCCGGAGCTGGATTCCGAGTGGGATGAGCGCGGGATCGACGGTGTTTACCGCTTTCTCAATCGGTTCTGGAAAGTGGTCATGGAGAATAAGGACAGAGATGTGGCCGAGACGAGGGAATTGGTGAAGATCCGCCATAAGATGGTCTATGATATCACCTCCAGGCTTGAGCAGTTCAGTCTCAACACCGTGGTGTCCGGCTTTATGGAATATACCAACAGGCTGACAGAGCTGACGAAGAAGGGCGGTGTCGACAGGGCAACGCTTGAGACGGCTGTGGTGCTGATCGCGCCTTTCGCGCCGCACATCGCCGAGGAGCTCTGGCAGCAGCTCGGCCATGCGTATTCGGTCTTTGACAACCGCTGGCCGTCGGCCGACGCGGAGGCCATGAGGGACGATGAGATCAAGATCGCGGTTCAGGTCAACGGCAAGACGCGCTGTGTGATCGATGTCGCGGCCGACGCCGCGAAAGATGAGGTGCTGGCTCGTGCGAAGGAGGCGCTCGGCGCCAAACTCTCCGGCACCATAGTCAAGGAGATCTACGTTCCGGGGCGCATCGTCAATATTGTCGCAAAATCTTAAGAAAACGACACGGCTATGGCACATCGCCATAGCCGCGTCAAATACCGGCAGTGACGGGAGGTGCGCGATGCGGGCAAAAGAGCCGCCAAAGCTGGAGGACATTCTGTTTGTGATCGGAAATGTCATGATTGTTTTGATCCTGATACTCTGGCCTTGGTTTTTGAGACATCAGAGCGATTACGCCTGGGGCTGTGTATTCAACAGACTCACCGGATTTTACTGTCCGGCCTGCGGCGGCACGAGGGCTTTTAACGCGATGCTGCACGGACATTTTCTCCGGTCGCTGTCCTACCACCCGATTGTCCTCTATTTCTCCGCGCTCTTTGTATGGTTTATGGGGAGCTGGTATGTGGAAAAGCTGAGCCGGGGGCGGATCGCGATCGGGATGAAGTACCGTGATGTCTATGTCTTTGTGGGTATCGCCATCCTGATCGGAAATTTTGTGCTGAAAAATTTGATGCTGATCATTTGAAAAGCCGAATACGATTGAGCATCACTGTCAAATGTCTGGGAGGGGTGGCGATGGACCACAAACCTGTACTGATCGTCATGGCGGCTGGCATGGGCAGCCGTTACGGCGGCCTCAAGCAGATCGATCCGGTCAGCGACGAGGGCGAGATTATTATGGATTTTTCAATCTATGACGCGATTCGTGCCGGCTTTGAGACGGTCATCTTTGTGATCAGGCGCGCGTTTGAGAGAGACTTTAAGAAAATTGTGGGCGCACGCCTTGAAAAATATGCCGATGTCCGCTATGTTTACCAGCGGCTTGAAGATTTGCCGGAGGGCTATGCGGTCCCGGAGGGCCGTGTGAAGCCGGGGGGCACGGGGCACGCGGTGCTCTGCTGCCGGCATGTGGTCAGCGGACCATTCGCGGTCATCAATGCCGACGACTATTACGGTCCGGAGGCGTTTGGGATCATCTATGATTATCTTGCGTCCGTCACGGACGACGACGGATACCGTTTTGCGATGGTCGGCTATCCGATTGAAAATACGCTGACAGATTTTGGCTATGTGTCAAGAGGTGTCTGCAGGGTCGGCGAGGATCAAATGCTCATCGATATCTGCGAGCGCACGCATATCGAGAAGCGGGACGGCAGGGCCGTGTATACGGAGGACGATGGCCGGACATGGCATCGGATCCCGGCAGGCAGCACGGTGTCGATGAATATGTGGGGATTTTCGACGGGCTTTATGGATGAGCTTGAGAGACGGTTTATTCCGTTTCTGGATGAAACGCTCAGATCCTGGCCGCAAAAGGGCGAATATTTCCTGCCCAATGTGGTCGATGAACTGGTGAGAGCGGACAGGGCCACGGTCAGGGTTCTGAGGTCGCATGACCGCTGGTACGGCGTGACTTATAAGGAGGACAGGGCTGTGATCGCCGACGCGATCGCCCAGATGAAGGCTGCCGGAATGTATCCGCGGAAATTGTGGAGTTGAAGTCCGCCGATGGCTGGCTGAGACAGGCCTGGGAGCCAGGACATTTCATTGAATCAGTGACAGGCAGATCTGTTTCCAAAGTTTATACACAGGAGGTTTTTTGATGGAAAGGATTCAAATGACGACGCCGCTTGTCGAGATGGACGGCGACGAGATGACAAGGATTTTGTGGCAGTATATAAAGGACGAGCTGATCCTGCCCTATGTTGATCTGAAGACAGAATATTATGATCTGGGGCTGGCCCACCGAAATGAGACCGACGATCAGGTGACGGTTGACGCGGCCAATGCCACCAAGAAGTACGGCGTCGCCGTCAAATGCGCGACGATCACACCGAATGCCGCCCGTGTAGAGGAGTATGGCCTGAAGGAAATGTGGAAGAGCCCGAACGGCACCATCCGGGCGATTCTTGACGGCACGGTTTTCAGGGCGCCGATTATTGTCAAGGGCATCGAACCCTATGTGAAAAACTGGAGGAAACCGATTACCATCGCCAGGCATGCCTACGGCGATGTCTACAAAAATGTTGAGATGAAGATTCCGGGGCCAGGAAAGGCGGAACTGGTCTATACGGCCCAGGACGGCACTCAGACGCGGGAAGTGATCCACCGATTTGAGGGCCCGGGCGTGGTTCAGGGCATGCACAATCTCTGCGCGTCGATCGAGAGCTTTGCCAGGAGCTGTTTTAATTATGCGCTGGATACAAAGCAGACACTTTGGTTTGCGACGAAAGACACGATATCCAAAAAATATGACCATACCTTTAAAGACATTTTCCAGGAGATATACGAAGCCGAGTACGCGGACAAATTTGAGGCGGCGGGCATCGAGTATTTCTATACGCTGATCGATGACGCCGTGGCCCGTGTGATGAAGTCTGAGGGCGGCTTTATCTGGGCGTGCAAAAACTATGACGGCGATGTGATGAGTGACATGATCTCGTCGGCCTTCGGCTCGCTGGCGATGATGACTTCCGTGCTCGTCTCACCGGAGGGCTATTTTGAGTACGAGGCGGCGCACGGCACGGTGCAGCGGCACTATTATAAGCATCTGCAGGGGGAGAAGACATCGACGAACTCTGTGGCCACGATCTTTGCGTGGACAGGGGCGCTCAAGAAAAGGGGAGAACTCGACGGCAACGAAGCGCTGACGGCGTTTGCCGCGCGGCTTGAGCGGGCGGCTGTAAAGACGATCGAGGACGGCAAGATGACGAGAGACCTGGCGATGATCACCGCATTGGAAAATGTGACCGTGCTTGACAGCCTGGAATTTATTCGGGAAATTCGGAAAACCATGGAAAATTTAGGCCTGTAGAGGGCGGATATTTTGGCGGTTTTTGTGCGGCGCTCTGCCGTGATAAATCAAGAAAAATCGAAAATATCAAAAAGTTTTAAATATATTAAAAATTTACATCTTTTTCGGAAAATTTTACATTGTAAATGATAAAAATTTAACGTATACTTAGACTTGTAAAAAACGTAAAGGTTTTTTATAATAGTTACCCAATACCTTCTTTTTACTATTCACAATGCTGGACTCAGACCAGTTGATTCCCACCTCCCCCCTTCTGCCAACTGGTCGGTTTGCCAAAGTAATGGAATGGAGCCGGAACCCGCAAGGGTTCCGGCTCCATTCCAGTTGTGGTGGTGGTGCGCCTGGCGGCGCACGTTTACTGAAAACTTTCGTGAAGAAAGCAGCCGCTGTAGGCCTGTCTAAAGCGGCTGCAAAAAGATGGTGTGAACTTGTGTTTTCAATCGTGTTACTTTAGATTCTGCATATATTCTTTCGGTGAGCACCCTGCCACTTTCTTGAACACCTTGCTGAAATAGAAGGCGTCCTCAAATCCGAGCTTTTCTGAGATCTCATAAATCTTTAAGTTCCTCTCGGTGAGTAGTTTCTTGGCCTCCTCAATCTTGAGGAAGTTGATATATTTGGTGAAACTGTACGCGCTGTATTTTTTGAAAATACTGCTCAGGTAGTTCGGGCTGAGTCCGAAGACATCGGCCACCTCATTGAGAGAGAGCTTCTTGTCAATATTTTTTTGAATATACTTTTGAATCTCCGTGATCGTGTGGTTTTTGGCCTCATTTTTTTTGCTGTTGTCGTCCGGCAGCTTTTCAGGCGGATCCTCGTCCACCGTCCGGTGGACATTCATATACTCCAGCCGCTCGATCGCGGACCTCACAGCCCCGGAGAGCAGTTCCTCGTTCAGATCGCTCTTTAACAGATACTCGACGGCGCTGTAATGTACGGCGGCCTGGACAAAAGAAAAATCTTTGCGGTCGGTGACAATGATAAAGACCGGTATCTCTCCGAAATGCTTGCGGCACAGACGCATCAGATCCAGGCCGGTGCTCTGCAAAAGGGCGGTCTCGGTGATCACGATATCCGGGCGCAGTGTCTCGATAAAATGCATCGCGTCATGGACGTCCTCTGTCTGGGCGCACACACTGACATTGAGTTTTATTGATGAGAGCATTGTTTTCAGACGAGATATGAAGGCAGAATCGCTGTCGACGATAAGAATTTTCCACATATACGAATCCCTTCTTTCAGGTACGGGGTGACAAAGTAACGGAAAGCCAATCTCAGTCTCGCCAATGCAGGTATGCAACAGTAATTATTTTTGTCCATTCCTTGTCCTAAAATAAGGGATTTATAATAATTACATGAAAAGTGAGTTCTTGTTGTAAAAAAATTTATCCATTCAACTATACCATCTAACTATATCATACAATACTCCTTTTGCGTGTAAAAGTCAAGGCATTTTATAAAATTATTAATTTTTTTAATAAATAATGAAAATAAATTCCGAAAATTTACAAGGGCTATCCTTCTTCCTGTAAATTTTCCCATTTTGTCATCAGATCATTCAACTCCTCTTCAAGTGTCTGTTTTTCGTCGTTGATCTCCAGAAGTTTAGCCATATCGGTGTAGACGTCCGCCCTTGTGAGCAGTTCGTCAAGCGCCGTGATGCGCCCTTCCGCCTCATCGATGCGCGCCTCGATTCTCGCGATATCATTTTGCCGCTTGCGCTCCTGGGCCCGCTGCTGTTTTTGCAGGCGGTAATTTTTGCCGGAGATGGCGGATGACGGCCCTCGGTTGTCCGGTGACGGTGTGCCTGCTGTGCCGGACGAGGAGGGGATGGAACGGTTCTTTTTTTCCAGATAGTCGTCATAGTTTCCGAGATAACTGATCAGTCCGCCGCCGGTCAGCTCAAGGATTCTGGTGGCGGTCGTATTGATCAGGTAGCGATCATGGGACACAAAAAAAACCGTGCCGGTGTAGCTGCGGAGCGCGTTTTCAAGAATTTCCCTGGAAGTGATATCCAGGTGGTTGGTCGGCTCGTCGAGGATCAGGAAGTTGGCCTCGGAGAGCATCAGTTTGGCCAGTGACAAGCGGCCGCGCTCGCCGCCGCTCAGATCGCCGACGCGCTTGAAGACGTCGTCTCCCGTGAACAGAAACGCGGCGAGGACATTTCGGATCGTCGTGTTGTCCAGATACGGATAGGCGTCGGAAATCTCGTCAAAAATGTTTTTCTCCGCGTGGAGGACCTGATGCTCCTGGTCATAGTAGCCGATCATGACTTTCGCGCCGAGGCGAATTTCGCCGGAGTCGGCCGACATCATATGATTGATGATCTTGAGCATCGTGGTCTTTCCTGCGCCATTGCTGCCGATCAGCGCCACCCGCTCGCCGCGCCGGATATCAATGTTGATGCCGGAGAAGAGGCGGACGCCGCCAAAAGATTTGCTCAAATTTTCGACATGAAGGACGTCATTTCCGCTGATGATGGCAGGTTCCAGACTCAGGCGGATTCCCTTTTCCCCGATGTCCGGTTGTTCAAGGCGATCGATTTTTTCGAGCATCTTTTCCCGGCTTTCCGCCCTCTTGATGGATTTTTCGCGGTTAAAAGATCTCAGTTTGGTGATGACTTCCTCCTGGTGCCGGATTTCTCTCTGCTGGTTTAAATAGGCCTTCATCTGCGCATCGCGCACGGCGGCCTTTTTCGCGGCAAAAGCCGTGTAATTGCCCGAGAAGACAGTGCTCCTGTGATGGTCGATCTCAATGACTTTGGTGACAATTTTATCGAGAAAATATCGGTCATGGGCCACGATCAGCACCGCGCCGGGATAGTTTTGGAGAAAAGTTTCCAGCCAGGCGATCGCGTTCATATCCAGGTGGTTGGTCGGCTCATCCAGCAGGATGATATCCGGTCTGGACAGAAGCAGCCGTCCCAGGGCAACCCTCGTCTTCTGCCCGCCGGAGAGGGTGTTGACGGGCGTCTGAAATTCGTCCTCCTCGAACCCCAGGCCCTTTAGGACCCCGGTGATCTCACTTTTGTAGGCGTAGCCGTTGGCATCCTCAAATTTCTGCGTGAGGCGCGCGTAAGCGGTCAGCATCTGGTCCAGCGTCGCGCCCTGGGCATCCTCCATGTCGCGCTCAAGGTGTTTCATCTGGCTGTAGGTCTCTAGAATCTCCCGCTTGACTTCCAGCATGGCCTCGTAGATTGTATGTTCGTCCGAGAGGGATTGATGCTGGGCCAGATAGCCGATGGTTTTTCCCCGTGACAACACAATCTCGCCGGAATCGGCCGGTATTTCGCGCATGATGATCCTGAGCAGCGTGGATTTGCCGGCGCCGTTGACGCCGATGAGCGCGGCCTTTTCATGTTCCTCTATATGAAAATGGATATTTGTTAATATTTCATCTGTACCGAAGGATTTACAGATATTTTGGCATGAGAGTATCATTTTCGCACCCCTTCAGACATCATCTTCATTTTGGCATATTGCGGGCGTCAGATATTGTTTGACGCCCTTTTATCATATCATTTATTGCGTCTAAAGTCCAGAAAAAACGGGATCAGTGCGTTGTAATCCGAGACGCCAATTTGTAATGCAAAATGTAATGCATAACGGGATCAGCCCCGCCGCGCGGCTCGGCCGATGGCTAAGACACTGCGGTTTGAACGGGGAACAGCGATTTGGATCCGACAGAATTGTTACTATTTGACATTTGCGGCCGTTTTTTTTATAATGGCTACTATACAGACAAAAAGGAGTTGTCAGTTTTGAGCGACAGAGAAATTTCATCGGCGGTGATCCGGAGATTGCCGAGGTACTACAGGTATCTGGGGGAATTGCTAGAGAATGATGTGGTGCGCATCTCTTCCAAAGAGCTGAGTGCCCGCATGAAGGTGACGGCCTCGCAGATACGCCAGGATCTCAATAATTTCGGAGGTTTTGGGCAGCAGGGGTACGGCTATAATGTCGAGTATCTCCATGATGAGATCGGAAAAATTCTGGGCCTTGATACAACGCAGAATATGATCATTATCGGCGCCGGAAATCTTGGACAGGCGCTGGCAAATTATGACTTTACACATATTGGTTTTAAGCTGATCGGTATTTTTGACATCAATCCGCGGCTCAAGGATCTGTCGTTTCATGGCGTGGAGGTCATGATGATGGAGGATCTTGAGGCGTTTATTGAGAGCCATGAAGTGCATGTGGTGACTCTGACGGTGCCGAAGCGCCAGGCGCGGGCGATCGGTCGGCAGCTGGAGCGCTGGGGCATCCGCGCAATCTGGAATTTCGCGCCCACGGACCTGCAGCTCTCGGAGGATGTGTGTGTGAGGAATGTGCATCTCGATGAGAGCCTGATGACACTTTCATATAATTACCGCAACCACGGCAAGAAAAAAGCAGAACTGTGAGTTCTGTCTGGGAGGGAGATATGATATGCGGTATCTTTTAGATCACAGGGAAATGAAGCAGGTTGACGCCTATTCGATAGAGACGATCGGCATACCGTCGCTCGTCCTCATGGAGCGCGCGGCCCTGGCGGTGACCACTCGCCTGAGAGAGCGGCTAGAGGATGATTCGCGCGTGCTGGCGGTGTCCGGCAGCGGCAATAACGGCGCGGACGCGGTCGCGGCCGCCCGCATTCTCTACAATATGGGCTATGCGGCAGAAATCTGTCTTGCGGCGGAGGGGTCGAAGATATCCGATGAGCTGCGCACACAGCTGGAGATCGCCGAGAAGCTGGGGATGAAGATTTATATGGGTGGGGAGACGGTGGATTTTGACCAGTTTGACTGGCTGATCGACGGCCTGTTCGGCATCGGCCTGTCACGCGCGGTCGGCGGCGGCTATGCGGACATGATCCGCCGGATCAATCAGTCTCGTGCGTCTGTGTGTGCCGTGGATATCCCTTCCGGCGTCTTTGCCGACAACGGGCAGATTCTCGGCTGCTGCGTGCGCGCGGAAATGACGGTCACGTTTGGGTATGACAAGATTGGCATGGTCTTGTATCCTGGGGCGCAGATGGCCGGGGATCTCTATGTAGCGGACATCGGTTTCGCCAGGGGCGCGGCAGAGCGTCTGCAGCCAAAAGTGCGCGCATTGGATTCCAAAGACATCAAAACGCTGCTGCCGCCGCGGCTGCCGTCCTCCAACAAGGGCACTTACGGACGCCTGCTGGTGATCGCGGGGAAGAAGAATATGTGCGGCGCGGCGCTGCTGTGCGGCGCTGCTGCTTACAGAATGGGCGCGGGACTGGTACGGGTCGCCGCTCCGGAGGAAAACAGGATCATCATACAGAGCGGCCTGCCTGAGGCGGTGCTCGATACATACGAGAGCGGGAAGCTCGGCGATGACTGGATCAATGTTTTGCTGGCATGGGCGGACGCGGTGGTCATCGGTCCGGGTCTCGGCACAGGACAGGAGACATTGAAGTTTTTGGAGGCTGTCCTCGCCTCGGACCTGCCGGCGGTGATCGACGCCGACGCGCTCAATGTCCTGTCGGCACATCGAGAGATGCTCTCGCGTCACCGCGGGCCGGTGATCGTGACGCCGCACCTCGGCGAGATGTCGCGGCTGACCGGACGGCCGGTCGCACAGATTCAGTCGGATCTGATCGGCACGTGCAGGTCATTTGCCGCACAATACAGGGTCGTCTGTGTCCTCAAGGATGCCAGGACGGTCATCTCCGACGGGGAGGATGTCTTTATCAACACCACCGGCAATAACGGGATGAGCACCGGCGGCAGCGGCGATGTCCTAGCCGGCATCATCGGAGGTCTGCTGGCGCAGACGCAGGCGGGATTCGAAGATGCGCTGTCCGGTGCGGACGTTTCGCCAAAACTGCGGCTGGCGGCGCTTGGCGCCTACATTCACGGGCGCAGCGGCGATGAGGCAAAAAAAGTGACCGGTGTCTATGGACTTTTGGCGTCAGATATTATAAAATACTTGTCAAGTGCAATAGATCATTGCTGAATATGAAGGGACAGGGGAAGGATGAGCACATACAGATATTATGCGGAAATTGATCTGGACGCGCTGGACCATAATGTGCGAGAGATCCGTAAGTATATCGGCGGCGGGGTAAAACTGTGCTGTGTGATCAAGGCCAACGCCTATGGCCATGGCGCCATAGAGGTGGCGCAGTTCCTTGAGGAGGGACGCACGGACTGGTTCGCTGTGTCCAGCGTGGATGAGGCATTGGAATTGCGCTGGGCGGGCATCGAGAAACCGATTCTCGTGCTGGGGACGACATTCGCGGCGCAATACGAGACGGCTGTGAGACACCATATCACCCTGACGATTTATACGGAGGATGCGGCACGTACCCTGAGCGACGCGGCGGTTCGATGCGGCATGCGCGCAAATATCCACATCAAGCTGGACACGGGCATGAGTCGCATCGGTTTTGAGATGTCTGAGGCTTCGGCCGATGCCATCTGCCGCATCGCGGGACTTCCGAATCTGAAGATCGAGGGGCTGTTTACACATTTCGCGTGTGCTGACATGCGAGGGCGCGAGCCCACCTTGCGACAGTTGGACCAGTACTTAGAGATGGTGCGGGTCCTGAAGCGTCGCGGCATCGAGATCCCGCTGAAGCACTGCGCCAACAGCGCGGGCATCATGGCGTACAGGGAGGCGCATATGGATATGGTCCGCGCGGGCATCATGCTCTATGGCCTTTATCCCTCGGAGGAGATCAGTCATGACTCAGTGGATCTGAGACCGGTCATGTCACTGAAGAGCCGTGTCGCCTATATCAAGACCGTTCCGGCGGGGACGCCGGTCAGCTATGGCGGCACCTATGTGACGGATAGAGAAACGGTGCTGGCGACAGTGCCGGTCGGCTACGCGGATGGGTATTTTAGAAGTCTCTCCGGTATCGGGCGCGTGCTGATCCACGGGCAGGAAGCACCGATTCGCGGGCGCATCTGCATGGATCAGTTCATGGTGGATGTCACGGGGATCGAGGACGTTTGCGCGGGCGATGCGGTGGTTCTGGTCGGCCGTGACGGTGATCATCGCCTCTGTGCGGAGGAGGTCGCGGATCTAGCCGGTTCATTCAACTATGAGCTTGTCTGTGAGGTCGGGCGTCGTGTGCCGCGGGTATATACGGTCGCCGGAAAAAAGATCAAGGAAGTCTATTATCTGTACGGCGCGCAGGGAACCGTATGAGATACATTTAAAAGGAGTATGATATTATTATGGAAGATGGCCATCCCAATAGCGGCGGCAGGGGATTTTTCAAAAAATTTTCAAACGGCTTCGGCCGCAGATTCGGCGCGAACGAACAGGCCGAGCAGGTCGAGGAGGAGATCAAACAGATGGTCTCCGAGGGACACGAGCGCGGCGTCCTGGAAGCGGACGAGGCACAGATGATCAATAATATTATCGAGTTCAGCGATAAAAACGCGGCGGATATCATGACGCATAGGCGTCATGTCGTGGGCCTTGAAGCCGATATGACGGTTTTCGAGGCTGCGAAGCAGATCGCGTTGGAGCCGCACTCAAGATTTCCGGTCTATGAGGGCGATATCGACAATGTGGTCGGCATTCTGCACGTGAAGGATATTTTGAAGGCGCTCGTCGAACATGACGAGCAGGTGCAGCTGCGCCAAATCATGCGGGCGCCGTATTTCGTGCCGGAGACTCAGAATATTGATCATCTGTTTCGGGAAATGCAAAAGAAAAAGATGCACATGGCGATCGTTGTGGACGAGTACGGACAGACCGCCGGCGTGGTGGCAATGGAGGATATTCTTGAGGAGATCGTGGGCAATATTTTTGATGAGTACGATCTGGAAGAAAAATATATTGTCCAGAAGGATGAAAACACGTACCTGATCAAGGGCAGCACGCCGCTGGATGAACTGAGCGCGGCGCTGGGCGCTGATTTTGTGAAGGGCGAGTTTGACACGCTCAACGGACTTCTGATCTCGGAACTTGAACACATTCCAACGGAAAATGAAAAGGCCAGTGTTGACTTTGGCGGCTACAGGTTTTATGTGCTGTCAGTCAGGAATAATATGATCTGTGATGTGCGGGCGGAGAGACTTGCAAAGCTACCCCAATCCTGAGCGCAGCTCGCATGTGCGGAAGACATGTATAGCCACCCCAGTCCTGAGCGCGGGCAGGTTATACGCATGGAGGACATGTACAGCCATCCCAGTCCTTGGGACATGTGGGATGAGTGATCAATGAATAAAAAAGGAGTGTTATTATGTCAGGGCATTCAAAATTTGCCAATATCAAGCATAAAAAGGAGAAAAATGACGCGGCGAAGGGCAAGATTTTTACCATCATCGGCAAGGAGATCGCGGTCGCCGTCAAGGAGGGCGGCGCAAATCCGGACAACAACAGCAAGCTGCGCGATGTGATCGCCAAGGCGAAGGCCAACAATATGCCGAATGATACGATCGAGCGCGGTATCAAGAAAGCGGCCGGCGACGCCTCCTCTGTCAATTATGAGACAGTGACCTACGAGGGTTACGGGCCGAGCGGGATCGCTATCATTGTCGAGACGCTGACCGACAACCGCAAGCGGACGGCGGCCAATGTAAGGAGCGCTTTCACGAAGGGCGGCGGCTCCGTCGGCGCCATGGGATGCGTGTCCTATATGTTTGATAAAAAGGGTCTGATCATCGTCGACAAGGAGGCGTATGACGGCGACGCCGATGATCTGATGATGCAGGCGCTTGACCTGGGCGCGGAGGATTTTTCCGACGAGGAGGACAGCTATGAGATCACCACGGATCCGGACGATTTCTCGGCCGTCCGAGAGGGCTTTGAGGCGGCCGGCATCCCGATGGCTTCCGCAGAGGTGACGATGATCCCGCAGACGTGGAATACCCTGACCGATGAGGAGGATATCAGGAAGCTCAACCGCACATTGGATATGCTTGAGGAGGACGACGATGTGCAGGCCGTTTATCACAACTGGGACGGTTGAATTTTTTGGAGAGATATGTGAAGGATGATGAGAGAGCCGCTTTCCTGTGGCGACGGAGA
>CAYRDY010000002.1:0-13998 GCA_964423195.1 uncultured Catenibacillus sp.
GGTTATGCCTCCGGCAGAAATGACGGAAGAACTGAGGGCTATGCAACTGGCAAAAGCGAGGGCTATGTCTCTGGCAAAACAGAGGGCATCGATATGACACTGAAAATTCTCGATTCCCTCAATCAAGGAGAATCTGTGTCGACAGTCGCCGCCAAGTATCAGGTGGATGAAAATAAAGTCCTGATGTTCGTCCACTATCTGAATCGGAAAAATTGATGATCCATTCCCCACACAACATTCAAAAACGGATTTCTTGAAATGCTCTGTGTGGGGAATTAAATCACAATAGTTCTTTCTCAGGAAGACCCTCAGCGTCCTGTCTTAATTTCATTTATTTTGGAGGCATCTATATGTGGTTTGTTTTTGCACTGCTGTCTGCCATCTTTGCGGCACTCACATCGATTTTGGCCAAAATCGGCATTGACGGCGTGAATTCCAATCTCGCGACAGCCATCCGCACGGTTGTCGTCCTTGCGATGGCATGGGGTATGGTCTTTTTGACCGACGCACAGGGCGGCATTTCTCATATCGATAAGAAGAGCTGGATTTTCCTGATCCTGTCCGGCCTGGCCACCGGTGCTTCATGGCTCTGTTACTATAAGGCCCTGCAGATGGGTGATGCCTCCAAAGTCGTACCTGTCGACAAGTTGAGTGTTGTGATCACGCTGATTATGGCTGTTATTTTTCTTCATGAAAAATTTACCCCGAAATCACTGATCGGAGCCGCGCTGATCACAGCCGGAACACTTCTGATGGTATTGTAGAAATATGCGCTGTTAAGCGTACGACAAAAGGGGTTATTCGGCTGGATTTATACGGTAATATTCATCAAATATCTCCTGCACGCCATCCGCTATCGCTGAATATGCCGCGTCCGCATCCATTTCCTGATTACCAAAAGAAACCATTGTATCCTGAATCAGTGTATCAACCGCGGAATAATTTGGCACGTATGGGCTTGTGATAATGCTCGGAGAATTAATCAGCGTGTCATAAGGCACACTCATCCTTGCGTCAGCTTCAATGATTGATTGATAGGTATCGCTCTCAAGAACATTCTTGTTTACCGGAACATAGCCTGTCGTATCAAGCCAGACAGCTTGTATCTCAGGTGATGCCATATACTGTACAAATTCCCATGCCGCTTCTACTTTTTCAGGCATATCCCTGTTGACAATGAACAATCCTGAGCCTGTCGGGAATGATCCCGCAGCATCATTTTCATTGACTGTAGGCATCGGCGCTACGCCCCATTCAAATCCGTCTCCCACTAATTCTTCGATTGTCTTCAGACGGGAACTGGACATGATTACCATCGAGTACATACCAGCTGCAAACTCCTCATTGATACTGTCACGGACAGGTTTATATGCGCCCGTATTGATGACATCTCCCCACGCATCAATAAACTGTTTCAAAGTCCCATCCTCAACGCATTGAAGTTTCGTCATCAGCCCGGTATGGCCATTATTGTTGTCGCCAAACAAACTGCCCTCCGCGCCCTGCGTTTCCACAAAATTAAGCAATTCATTCATATTGATACGGACATTCAGGCCATAATCCGCGTCTGTATTTTCTACGAGATTTGGCAACATCTCTGTCATCTCAGCAATTGTCTTTGGAGGCTCGCTGTATCCGGCCTGTTCAAGCTGTGTCTTATTATAATATAAAAGATAACAGGCAATATTATAAGGTACGCCGATTAATTTCCCATCGATAGAATACGATTCAAGCACATTCGGAATAATATCATCTTTAGAGAGTGTTGAACCTTCCCCCGTAATCATATCCTCAGCCCATACCAGGCGGTCATAATTTCTGACAAGACTCACGCTTTCACTATAGAGCTGAATAACATCCGGCATATTCTCAATATCATCTGAGGTCATTGCCGCGCTGAAAGCTTCTGTTCCCGGATAACTCTGAAATACAGAAGTCACTTTAATTTTTTTCTCCTCGCCGATGGTATTATTAAATTCATCGATCTGGCTTTGCAGAATCTCACCATACGACGTATCCATGGAGTTCCAGAAAGTAATTTCTGTATACTCGCCGCTATCATTTGATGAACCGCCGGCATTGCCCTCTGTTTGCCCGCCGGCATTGCCCTCTGTCTGCCCGCCGGAATTACCTGATGCGGCATTGTCGTTATTGCCACCGCACGCACACAGCGATACAAGGCAAAGTGCTGTTGTTAATAATAATGCCAACCCTTTTTTAAACCTTATTTCTTTCATGATGTTTCTTCCTCCTTTTTTATTTTATTTAATATATATCTATAAGTTTCATCTCGTGAAGCTTATAGTTCTTATTCTTTTACAGCGCCAGTCATCATTCCGGCAACAATTTGCTTCTGGAAAAAGATGATGATGAAAATTGTTGGTATCAAGGCGATAATAACACCTGCCATGACAGGGCCAAATACCATAGAATCCCAATTTTTAAGCATTGTAATACCGACCTGCACTGTTCGCATCTCATCCTTATTTGTCACAATCATTGGCCATACATATTGGTTCCAGACGCCAACGAAAGAGGATATGAAAACCGTCGTAAGAATTGGCTTGTTAATTGGCATGAGGATTGAGACGAAAAACCGGACGCTTCCGCAGCCATCAACACTCGCCGCCTCACGGATACTGGACGCAAATGATAAGAACTGCTGCCGCATCAGGAAAATATTATTGCCATTGACCAAAAACACAACGCAGATACCCAAAAATGTATTGATCAACCCCATCTTTGAAACCGTTGTATAATTTGATATCATCAAAACATCTACCGGTATCATCATTGTCGCCAAAGTCAGGGAAAATAAAATTTTCTTTCCCTTAAACTCTAAAAACGCAAAGGCATAAGCCGCCATGGCTCCCAGAATAACCCTGCTCACGCCGCATACAGTAGCTATGACAAATGAATTGACGATATATCTTGGAAGCAACGTATCAAACAGGGCTGTCTTATAGTTTTCCAATGTCACTTTTGTAGGCAGAAAGTGCGGTGTCTTTGAGAGGATATCCTTCATTTCCATAAAGGATACTGACAATGCATATAAAATCGGAAATAATAGTATGAAAGCCAAAACAATACTTACAATCTGGACAATAATACTCCTCCTTTTATTTCTGCTCATTTTCATTAATAATGCACCCCTTTCTTCTCCCAAATGAATGTAATCGCCGTAACGATCATCGTCATGATAAAGGCAATGACCGCGACAGGGTTAGCCATCGTGTAATTACCGGATCCGGAAAACTGCTCGTACATATAGTATATAATCGTGCTTGAAGCGCCGTTCGGGCCGCCTTTGGTCAAGACATTGACAAGGCTCATCGACATCATCATAAACGTTATATCGGAGCATACAAGGTAAAACATGGTTGGCGTCGTCAAAGGTAAATAAATAGTGAACACTTTCCTCAAAGGCGACGCCCCGTCTAACTCCGCGCTCTCAATAATCTCATCCGAGATACTTCTCACCGCGGACAACAAAAATAGGAAGGCATAGCCTATTGACAGCCAAATCTGGACAATCGCGACAGAGGGCAAAGCCCATTTAGGGTCTGTCAGCCAACGTATATTCAATTTGAAAGTCGTATTGATGAACCCAAGCGTAGGTACAAAAAGCAACTGGAAAATCATCGCGATAACGGATGATGCTACCGCCATAGGGAGTGAAAAAACCGTTTCATAGAAAGCCGAAAATTTTCTTCTTTTGTTTGCCAGAAGCGCCAGGACAAAGCCAATAATCTTGGATATCGGCACAGTCATCAACACAAACAAAAGCGTGTTGACCACGGATTTTAAAAATTTTTTATCTTTAAAAATAATGCTATAATTTTCCAGCCCGACAAACCTCACAATCGAGCCGCTTGAATCAAGCGTAAAAAAACTTTTAATGATCGTCTCTAAAAACGGGTAAAATGTAAACACCGCAAAAATCAACATACTTGGCAGCAGCCATAAATACGGTTCAATACGCTTCATGACACGCTTATTTTTTTTCTTCATAATAATACCCCCTAACCCTTTTTGTTATTGATATAAAAAGCTTCTATCGCTTCGGCCACACCCGCTGCCGAATCCAGATGGCATACATAGTCCGCATGCTGTTTCAAGTCATCTGTCGCATTGTTGACGGCCACGCCAATTCCTGCAAGTCGTAACATTTGAATATCATTTTCATTGTCGCCTATGGCCATAATATTTTCCATAGGAATAGATAATATCTGTGCTAATTTGATCATCGCATTGCTTTTGTCACATCCTTTTGGCATAAAATCCGCGGATCGATCATCATATTTTATGATCGATAGTTCGTTTTCTCTATCCGGAATCCGCCCTATCACTTCATCAATCCTTCCGGGTTTTTGTGGGTCAATAATCAACATTTTCTGGATTTTTAAATTATTCCAGAAGTCCTCCTGAATCCTCTCGTCCGGCCCAAAACAGAACGTATAATGCTTATCAAACCTGTCAATCCATGTTTGTACATATGGGTTCCAACGAATAACCTTTCTATTCATCTCATCATAAAAAGAAACCAACATGCCACAGGCGTCAGCATACTTAACGGCTTCTGTCAGGATGGATGTATTCATCGGTGTCGTCCAGTATACTTTTTCTTTTGTCAGTATCCCTGTGCCGTTATTGACGATCATCGGCAATTTTACGCCAACGCATTCAACGATTTTTTCCAGTTCTTCGTAGCATCGCCCTGAAGCTAATGTAAAAGGAATCTTATGTTGTTGAACAATTTCCGCAAGCCTTAGTATGTCATCTGTCATCGTATCTTTGCGATCAAACAGTGTTCCGTCAACATCACATAGGACCAGATCAATTTTGTTCCCTTTCATTATGATTCACCTCTAAATTACGAACGCCCATGAGCGCTCTGCGTTCACTCCGTGCTTCTATCTTTTCTGATCAATATTTTCATTGCCTCACAGGCAGTTTGGATTTCTTTGTCCACAAGCTCTGGAAGGTTTCCCATGTCTGAATAGACCATAATTCCTGAGGCGCGACATCCTCTCAGAGATGATATGACAAGTACCGCCGATGCCTCCATCTCTGTAAGCAATACTCTGGCTCTCGCCCATACCTTTTGTCTGGCAAAATATTTGTCCGCCAGCGGTACCGTGTCTGTACATACATGTGTGTAAAAAGAATCCTTCGTATAGGTGATTCCCTCATCAAAACGATAGTGAAGCATCCGTGCGGCTTCCGTTAAGGCTTCAACGACATGCCTGTCTGCTACGGCGGGATATTCAACGGGGACGTACTGGCGCGTTGTCCCCTCATCACGGACAGCTGCCGTGATGATTCCGCCAATCGCGTCCTTTTCCCTTAATTCTGGGCACATGCACCCAGCAGTGCCCACCCGGATAAAAGTGTCCGCGCCACAGGCAATTAATTCCTCCATGGCAATCGCTGTGGACGGGCAGCCCATTCCGGTGGAGACAACTGAGACTTTTTCACCTTCCAGCTCTCCTGTCCAGGTTTTATGTTCCCTGTTATGTGCCACTAATTTTGCATTTTCCAGATAATGCGCGATCATATCTGTGCGAAAAGGATCCCCTGGAAGCAGGACATACTTTCCCACATCGCCTTCCCGACACTGGATATGATACATTTTCCCATCACGGACAAGCATAGAACCACCCTCCTAACAAAACTTATCAATTGCCTCAATGACTCCGTCAATATATTTTCCTTTACATATATAATCCGCCGAAGCTTTCAAATCATCGACAGCATTATTTACAGCTACGCCCAGCCCGACCTCTGTCAGCATTTCAATATCATTATAATTGTCGCCTAATGCCATAACTTCACTTAATTCTATTCCCAGTGATTCGGATAATCTGATGACACCTGATGCTTTCGTACATCCCTTTGGCACAATATCCAAAGATGTTCCGAAATCTGTCCATGTCAGGCAG
Source organism: uncultured Catenibacillus sp. (assembly GCA_964423195.1). Taxonomy (GTDB): domain Bacteria; phylum Bacillota; class Clostridia; order Lachnospirales; family Lachnospiraceae; genus CAKRHR01. The sequence continues at coordinate 5,943 of CAYRDY010000002.1, forward strand.
TCATCGAAAGTTTGTAAAAGCTCTAATACTTCCTTATATCCAGGCTTTTCCTCTTCGTTCATAATCAATATCTTTTGTACGGAAAGATTGTCCCAATCATCATCTGTAATCCGCAGAATATTTCCAAATCGACCATACTGCAAAATGGTTTTTTCGACAAATTCCGTCTTCCTGTATGCAAATTCCCCGGATGGCATACTGAGAACCACCGACATATCATACGCGTCCGCTTTCGTCACAATTTGCCTTAATGCCTTGTGATCTATCGTCTCGCACCAGAGGAAATGGTCTTTATGTCTGGCTGCGGTTCCGTTGCACATTATGATCGGTATACGAATATTTAATAATTTTTCAAGCTCCTTTACCTGTGAATATTCTCTGCCGCTCGCAATCGTAAACAGGACGTTCTTTCTTGCAATCAATTCCGTGAGATCCCTTATCTCCTCCGGAATCCGCTCTGTCTCATCCAGCATCGTGCCATCCACATCGCTTACCACTAGCTTAATCATCAGCATTCCTCCCCAGTCCCATCAAATAAGTGCCTATATCATATGCTAACTTTAACGCCGATTCTATAGCGCAATCCGGCAAAGCATTTAAATAATTATGCGCCTCAAAAGAGAAACATCCGGTATAACCTGTCTCATATAACGCTCTCATAATCGGTTCCCACTGGATCGTTCCGGTCATTGGCAATCTATGGGTTAAATATACCGGATAAAATCCATGTTGGTCAGATACATGGGTCGCCATAAGATGCCTGCCGAAATACCTAATAACCTCAGGCTGATTTTGTCCCATCAAATCGCCATGTTCAAAATCCCAACACACGCCAAGCCTCGGATCCGCGACACTCTCTATCAGTTCGACCAATTCTTCCGGGGAAGCGCCGAATTTTTTTCTGGGAACTGTATCAACATCCGTCATATTCTCTATAGCCAGGCAAACGCCGGTATCCTGTGTGTCCTCCAGCAATCGCTTAAAGTATTCCCTGTTGCCATATAAAGATGCGCTTCTGTAATTTCCTTCCGCAGTATATCTGGTACATGGATGGGTCACGACAACTTTGGATCCCAGGATCCCGGCACCCCGTATGGAGCGCAGCACTTGTCTCTGCTGACGCTGTTTTTCCTCCATGTCCATCGTTTCCGAAAGAAAATCGTAAAAATGTGCGTGTGACTGGAGATATTTCACACCGAGCGCCTCTGCCTGTTCAGCCATTTCATATAGCCATTCATCCCCATCTTCTCTCATATATGGAGAATCCTTTGTGATGACCCAGTCATAAAAATTAAAATCCAGGGTTGTGAAGCCGGCATTGACAATTTTTTCGACAGCTTGCTTTGGAGGATATATTTTCCCATTCGGCCTCAAAAATAATAAATTTGTCGAAGTTGAAAGTCTCATACGATTCTCCTTTAAATATGGCTATTTCGCTATATGTCTTGATTGTTTTTCTATAATTATGTCACAAAAAAAAAACAATATGAATTTTTAATATTTACAAAATTTGTCAATATTTGTCAAAATAATCCAATAAAATATGTGCAATTTTCGGACTCGGATTCATTTTAGCTTTTTAATAGATCTTATAATGGCCTTTTCTCTTTTCTGGATTCCCTCATCATGTCCTCATCCCTAAATTTCCTCAATATATAAAATGTTATCCATCTGCCTGATTTCATCCAAAAGCTCCGAGTGCTGTCTCCTCTGTGGCAATTCCATTTCTATCACCGCGCTTGTGTTCGATATGTCCCACGCATTTTCGGGCGTCCTGCGCAGACCCAGTATTTTTATCTTGTTTTTAGAAAAATAATCCAGCAGACGAACCAGGCAATCCTTATCCATGCCCTCGACATAGACATGCAATACTTTGGAAGATTCCAAAATTTTGCGATCGAGATACCGATAGGCGAATGATGTCCCGTAGATAACCACAATACCCAGGATCGCCCCTGCCCAGAATCCGATGCCGATTGCAATTCCGAGTGCGGCCGTTGTCCACAGAGCCGCGGCTGTCGTAAGCCCCTTCACTCTGTTTTGCCCGGTAACCATAATTGTCCCCGCGCCAAGGAAACCAATGCCACTGACAATCTGGGCTGCCATTCTCGCGGTATCGCCGCCCAAAGACAGCTTGACATTGAGATATTCATTTGTAATCATGATCAGTGTTGAGCCTATGCATACCAGCGAAAAAGTTTTTAATCCCGCCGGCCGCCCCTTAATTTCCCTCTCCAGGCCAATCAGGCCGCCCATGACTGATGCCGCCAACATTTTCACCAGCACCGAAATCTCAAATTCATAATTCGATAAGAATGACATCAAGTTCCTTCCCCCCTTAGTTGGACTCTCACTTAAGTCAAATCATTCAGCAGCGAATGCCCAATCGTATTTTCCGGCATCTTTAAATTAAAATTATCCGCGATCGTCGCGCCAATCACCGCAAAGCAATCCTGGTCTTCCAATTGATGGTGCTCTCTCATAGAAGGTGAATAAAGCAATAACGGCACGATTTCTTTTGTGTGATCCGTCCCCTTAAATGTTGGGTCATTGCCATGATCCGCTGTGATCATCAGTAAATCATCGTCTCTCATGTTCTGTAAAAATGTGCCCAGTTTTTCGTCAAATTTCTCAAGCTCCATCCCATACCCCTGCGGGTTTCTTCTGTGTCCCCAAAGCGAGTCAAAATCTACTAAATTTGTAAAGCATAATCCCTCAAAATTTTTAGACTGCATTTCTATCGTCTGTGTCATTCCCTGAACACTGCTTTTAGACTTTAAAAATTCTGTGATACCTTCCCCATCAAAAATATCCACGATTTTTCCGATACTGATCACATCGTACCCAGCCTCATCGAGCACATTTAATACCGTTCTCCCAAAAGGCTTCAACGCGTAATCGTGCCTGTTTGCCGTCCTTACAAATTCTCCCTTGTGCTTTCCAATATATGGCCGCGCGATGACACGGCCAACTTTCCATTCATCTCTCATTGTCAGTTCCCGCGCAATCCTGCAGCAGCGATAGAGCTCCTCAAGTCCAAAAGTTTCCTCATTGCCGCATATTTGAAGGACAGAATCCGAAGATGTGTAGACAATCATATTGCCGGTGGCGATTTCTTCTTCCGCCAATTCATCTAAAATTTCCGTCCCGCTTGCGGATTTATTGCCTATGATTTTATGTCCTGTCCGCCTCGATAGTTCATCGATCAATTCTTTTGGGAAGCCTGTCTCGGTAAACGTCTTAAATGGTGTTGTCACATGTAGTCCCATCATCTCCCAGTGTCCCGTCATTGTGTCCTTCCCGACACTGGCCTCGAACAGGCGCGCCTGATAGCCATGGACATTCTCTTCTTCTCTCCTCAGCGGATGTAGCCTTGAGATTCCTAAGCGCAGCATATTCGGAATTTTAAGTTCCGGCACAGATTCATCGATATGCCCTAACGTGTCACTGCCCTCATCACCATAAAGCGCCGCGTTTGGCATGGCACCAATCCCCAAAGAATCAATAACGATTAAAAATATACGTCTATATTTCATTTCCTGTTCCTCCATCAGCACGCTTCTAATGCTACCCGCATCATTGAGGTAAAAGACTTTTGCCTTTCTTCCGCGGAAAGCTTCTCATTCGTCACAAAAGAATCGGATATTGTCAGTAGGCACGCCGCATGCTTTTCTAAAACCTCAGCATTGTGAAATAATGCGAAACTCTCCATATCTATACACGCACAGCCATGTTTCTGGTGAATCATTTGATAATCATCCATGTTTGCTTCGATATAAAACACATCACAGGAATGGACTTTTACCGGCTTCACTTCGATTCCGATTTTTTCCGCCGCACTTAAGATTTTCTTATTTAATACAGGGCTTGGATACATCTCGTCTTTTAAGCATCCATTCTGGGTCTTCGCAAAACTGGATTCACTCCAGACGCAATCCGCGAGAACAACATCATTCATTTTTAGTTCCGGCACATATGCACCCGCGGATCCTATGCGAATAATATGCTCTACATCATAAAAAGAATACAATTCATAAGAATAAATGCCAATAGACGGCATACCCATGCCGCTGGCCATGACGGTTACCCGTTTCCCGTTGTATTCTCCGGTGTAAGCATACATGCAGCGTACCTCGTTGACGAGTTTCGCTTCCTTCAAAAAATTTTCCGCAATATACTTTGCTCTTAACGGATCGCCCGGCATGATAACCGTTCTTGCGATCTCTCCTTTTTTTGCCTGAATGTGTGGTGTTGACACCTTAAATCACCCTTTTCTATGCTTTCTCTTGACATCACAGATATCATAGGATAAAGTAAGAGAGGAAAAAAGGACAACTGGCACTTTTTTTAAAAAATTAAGGAGAATATATGAATTTTTCGAAATCAAATTTAACAGCGGAACAGTCAGATTTTCTTAATCACTTTTTTATGAACTGCCCTGACTCATTCCGGACAAATATCATTTTTAAGACATTCCCGCCAAAATCCATATTGATTAATACTGCGGACAGCTGCTCTTTTGTCTATATATTACTCAGTGGTAAACTGCAGGCCATCGAAGAGCAGGTCGTCGATATGGATTATGAATTTACCCAGTTTCCGGCAATCGATATCATCGGTGACTATGAACTCTTTACCCAGGACACCTATCGGATTATCACTGTGGCCGCGTTGGAGCCTTCGCTCTGTCTCGTCATACCCTCGAATGCCTACCTGAGTTGGATACGTACGGATGCAAATGCGCTATTTATCCGTATCAAAATACTATTGCGCCAACTAATTAAACAGACGCAATTTGAAAGGCAGAATTTCTTTTTCAGTAATAGAGAAAGATTTCTCTTCTTTATTTATAAGGAATATACAGACGTACAAAAAACTTCAAAGGAAATCACAGTAAATCTTACCCATAATGAAATCGCAGCCCACCTTGGCTGTTCGCTGAGAACTGTAAATCGACTTGTCAAAGAATTGCAAGCGGAAGAATTGATAACCATCATACATGGAAAAATTCATATAAACCAGAAACAAATCATCCGGATCGAAAAAATCGTACAATCGAAACTGAGAATGTCGCTATGACATCTATTAAAAAAGGCTCTCCGAATTCTCTCCGGAGAGCGCTTTTTTTATTTTTGATATTTCTCAAATTCATCCAGGACTTCCAGCATATCCTCAGGGATCCGTCTTCTGCACTCCAGCCGCAGATTTTCTGGAACACCGTAAAATGCCTCGGCGATGCTCCCCGCGATCGCTGTCAGCGTATCGCAGTCGCCGCCCAGAGATACCGCCAGGCGAATGACATCCTCAAAATCCTGTCCCTCTAAAAATGCGGTGATCGCCTCAGGGACCGTCTGCTGGCAGCTTTCCACGTGATGGTAGCCCGGCCTGATCTCATCGCAGGTACGGCTCAGATCATAGTGAAAATTTTCTTCGATATAGGTCCTGATCTCATTTTTGCTCTCGCCGTTCCTGGCGAGATAGATCGCGCCGGCGGTCGCCTGCGCGCCTTTGATTCCCTCAGGGTGATTGTGTGTCACCGCCGCGGTGGCTCTGGCGACCTCCAATGTCCGCTCCAGCGAATCATACAGCCATCCCGCCGCGGAAACTCTCATGGCGGAACCGTTTCCATAGCTCCCATACGGTTTGGGATCCTCCGTCATCAGCCAGTAACTGAATCTGGTGCCGTAACCGGCATACGGATATCTGTTGCCCCACCATTTCATACGCTCCGTGACAGCCTTCTCTATCTGTTCCACAGAAGCGTCTTTTCCTATTTTTAAGAGAGCCTCCGCGACCGCGACCGTCATCACGGAATCATCTGTATAGGAACAACCCTCACTGAATAATTCAAAATCTTTACTCTTATCTCCTCTGTCAAATTCAAAAGGGCTGCCGATGATATCTCCTAAAATCGCTCCGTACATAAAATCACCCCGTTTTTTTCCTTTTTTTCATTATAAGGCACTTTTGTCTAAAATTCAATAAAGGATATTCCTGATTATTCCGCACTCCCGTCTCACCCTGGCTGCAGTTTAGCGCAGGCTGGACGCGCTTTTGCGCATGGGCTGATTGCCCGGAATAATCACCATCCCAAAAAAATTGCCGCCCCACGGAATTGATCCGTCGAACGGCAATTTTTTACATTATCAAATGAAATACAGTTTGCCGCATGGATCACTCGACCGATGCAACAACGGTGTATTCAGGAGCAGATGTCTGATGATCATATGTCATTTTTGCGGTACTAAATCCGAGACAGAGGGTAAGTACAATGATAAATGACATAAATGTTGCTCCGAGTTCTTTGAAAAATGCTTTGTTCATCATAACTGATTCCTCCATTTCTTTTTTTTAGTTGTCCTCTTGACAATGATCATTATATTTCAGAATGGAGGATTTGCAATCACCCGTTATGGGTGATTTTAAAAAAATTTTTTAGGTTTCTTGCGCAGATAACCGTTTGGCCGCCTGAAAAATCCAGACGGCCGACGCTCTCTGCTCTGTACTTATCTGTTTTATGCCTATCTCTCCACGAGGTTTTTAATGTCCTCGACACTCAAACCTTTTTCAGCCATATAATCACTCAACTCAGCAATCTGATTCTGCTTGATCTGATCTTCCAGATCTTTTTTTTTCTTTTTTCAGCTCGACAAGGCTTGCCTCCAGACCGCTGATATCAGCTGTAACTTTTGCAAGTTTTTCTTCCAAAGTGAGTTTTTTCTTTCCTCTTGGCATATCAAATTCCTCCTGTAAAATAATTAATCTTTTGTGATTATCCTTACTTTATCATAAATAGAATTAAAAGTAAACTTTTTATTTTATATTTCAATCAAATTTTTTTGTCCGCTCTGTTTTTTTACAATATTGTTACATGACAGAAAATATATTCCATTTTTATTTATAAATTATGTAGTAATTGTTTCTTAATTATTTCGTAATGAACTTTATATTCTTTTTATCTCGTGCGCACAGAATGTTCACAATTATTGTTTATACTAAATATCGTAGTAAGTTAAACCTCCCTTATTTTTTAACTATTACATTTATAGATTTTTCATTTTTTCATAATCTGGGGGTGCTGACTGGCAGTGCCCCCTATCCTCCAAAAACAGTCCGTTCCGCCGACGGACTATTTTTTTGCAAATTTTTCGCAAATACTCTTCGCCGCCTGCGCGACTTATCACTACAAACAGAAGCCATCTGACCTGTTCTACTCTAAAAACCTCAGCAAGCGATTTTCATTCATGGTGGTGTCCCGCTTGCAGGGCATGGAAGTTTTCTCCGGAGACGGATTTTTTCATAATTGGGATAGCATTTTACAAAAATATCTGTTACAATACAGATAAATCACCTATGGACTTTCATTCATGGCAAAAAGCCGCTTTTCGCAGCGCATAAATTTATAAAATCAAAGACGACGACCGTTCTGGTCTGGAGAGAGGAAAGACATGATGGAAAAGAAAAGATTATCGATCCGGCGCAAAATTCAAATAATGGCTATGATTCTAAGCGTTATCGCTCTGGCTGTCATCGGCATTCTCTGTTCGGTAAAACTTAAAAATGTCGGTGATTCTGTTGTCAAAGACACACAAAATCTTGGCGCCGCAGCGGCGGAAAACAGCAGAACTGCGCTCATCTCCCAGATGGAGAATGACCTTGCCAGGGATATCGAAATCAGAGCCGACACCCTGGATCAGGCACTCACCGGATACAAAAATACGATTGACAATTTTGTGTCTTATATCCATCAGCTCTACACAAATCCCTCACTTTTTGCCTCATATCAGGTGCTTCCTCCGAATCCGGAAAACGATCACAGCTATTCCCTTCAACTGCGATTGGCCAGTGAGGAAATTTCTCAGTATAATGTTCAGCGTGAAGTCAATCTGCTGGGCAATCTCATTCACATCTGGCAGCCGGCCATTGAGAATTGCGACGGTGAGATCACGTCGGCTTATATCGGCACGGAGAGCGGTTTTATCATCAATTATGATGAGCGATCCGACTACAATTATGAATATTATGACTATTTCGGGTCATCGTGGTATCAGGCGGC
>CAYRDY010000002.1:14008-56733 GCA_964423195.1 uncultured Catenibacillus sp.
ACGCGAATGGGCCTGTCTTTACGGAGATTTACGACGACGCTTTCGGCCGCGGAGAAATGTTTTCCTGCGCCGCGCCTTTTTACAATGCGGATGATACTTTTGCCGGTGTCGTGAGCATCGATATTCCTGTCAAAACTCTCGAATCATCCATCGCCGCCGTCAATGTCGCGGATAAAAACATCGGTCACAGTGAAGAAACTAACACTAACAATAACAGTAATAATAGTAATAGTAATAGTAACAGTAATAGTAATAGTAATAGTAATAGTAATAATAATAATAATAATAATAATAATTCCGATTTTCCGGAGCATACCTATGCCGTTTTGCTGGACGCGAATGGCGATCTTCTCTGTGCCTCAGATATGCCGGGGGATCTTTCTTTTGATAATATCCGTGATGCCAATCTCACAGCGGAGGGGGCCGCGGACGCCATCATGTCTGGGGAAACGGGCGTTCTCATCACTCCGGAAAATGAATATTTTGCCTACGCGCCTGTCAAATCGACCGGCTGGATTCTTATTAGTCACGGATCCGCTGCCAATGCCGCGCAAGCAGCGGAAAATATCGGTCTGAATATTTCCACGGAGACAGGGCAAATCGCGGAAAATATTCGCCACAATATCACATCCATCATTCCTGTGATTCTTATCTCGGCTGTGATAATACTGATTGTCCTATTCGCGCTGGTGACAATCTTTTCAGCGCGCCTCACAAAGCCGTTAAATGATCTCAAAAATGATATGGATCAGATCAGCGGCGGCGATTTTGAACACAAAACCGCTGTGGACAGTGTGGATGAAATCGGGGATTTGGCCCGATCTCTCAATGAAATGACTGATTCATTTCATCGAAAAATACAGGACATCACCGAAAGAGCAAAAGAAAATAAACAGAATCAATCGGAAGCCGATATTTTTAAAAATATTCAAAACGCCATGATTCTCACTGACTTTCCGGATCAGGAAGAATACGGTTTATATGCGGATCTCAGGTCATCAGATGTTCTCGGACAGGATACTTCGAATTCTATGTCAACCGATACGACCGGGCAGGATGCTTCGACCCTCAGACCAACTGATATTTCTGGTCACGATTTTTATGATTTCTTCATGGTCGATGCCAGTCATCTGGCGATTGTGATCGCGGAAATTGAGGGCACGGGTACTCCAGCTGCCATGCTGATGATCACCGCAAAAACGCTGTTTCGCGATTTTACGCAGCCATATCACAATCTCGGACAGGTGTTTACCGAGATCAATCATCGGCTCTGTCTGGAAAATGAACATGGACTATCTGTCACGGCATTTGAGGGTATTCTCAATCTTGAGAATGGGCAGTTCAACTTTGTCAGTGCCGGTCAGGAGATGCCTTTCTTCGGCATCGATGAGAGGCCTTTCAACATGTACCGGATCATCTCCGGCGGCGCTCTGGGTGTCGACGATTCCCGGCGCTATCAGGCCGGCAGTATGATCCTCGCGCCGGGAGATAAGATTTTCCAGTACACGAGAGGAATCACCGAGACAGTCAATAAGGAAAATGAAACTTATGGCGCCGGACGTCTCTCGGAGATTCTCTCATCACACAGTGAACAGACGACGGAAGAAATCATTCAGGTTGTCAGAAGCGACTTGGATGCCTTTGCCGGCGATACACCGCAGTCGTCAGACAGTGCGATGATCTGTATTGAATTTAGAGAACAGATCAAACGCTAACTTTTTTAATTCGAATTGCCATATATTGTCTCTGAGGCAGATCTACTCTCGTGACGCCGGAGTGAATGCCCAGCGATGTGATGGTCATATTCCAGGTATCAATCACTTCGACTTCATAGGATGCATCCGCCGGAAGGTAAATCATTCGGAAGGCCGGCTGGCAGATGCCCAGATAATGAATCTCATAGTCACACACTTTCATCTCCCACGGCGATGTCGATGGCTCGTCATACTCGGAGACGCCGACCACCTCGTCAAAGAGGCCGCAGCCTAATTTTAAATATCTGCCCGGCGTTTCCTTGAGAATATCGAGCAGAAAAGCCAGGCGTTTGCCGCTCTCGCCTTTCAGGACACCGCCGTGCGACCACCAGAGAATATCATTTTCATCCAGATAAGTCTCCCCGTGGCCGGCATGGCCGCCGCGCAAAAAGGCCTCCCAGAATCTGCGCACCATTTCCTGCGCCGTGATATTTCCCCAGCCGAGCTGAATATTTCCTTCATAGCAGATCTCGTCCCAGACGACCGGCTTTTTGTAGGTTTGAAGATATTCATCCGTGTTCTCGACATGCTTGTAGAAATCCAGGCGCTGCATTGAACAGTGTGTCACCCACGGCTTGTGATAGTCATAAAAGGTCATGCAGTTGTGAATCGAACACATATGATGATAGGCATCTCTCTCAGAAATGATCGCCGCGTAGCGCTCCCAATCCTCGATACTTTTTGTGGTGATCAGATCATATTCATTGGCCAGCGACCACCAGACATTTCTGTAAGCGCTAAAGCGCGCCGTCACATATTTGACATACAGATCACAGCACTCCGCCTTCATGACATTCATGCCCCAGCGGTCATACGGGTGCATCAGAATGATGTCCGCCTCAATGCCCATATCCCGAAGCTGCCTGATGCGCAGATCAAAACGCCTGAAATGCTCCACATTCAAGCGGTAATAATTGAAATCGAGATCCAGATTCGGCTCCGCCATGCCCGGAAACAAAATACGATTCTCGTTCTCTTTTTTGAGCAAATTCTCATCCAGACCCTCAGAATGTCCCCGCTCATAAGGATAAGTGATCGGCTCTTTGAGATTATACTCATAAAATTTTGGGTAAATACAAAATCTGATCTTGTTGAAAGGATTTTCGCTCAGCGTCTTGAGCGTCTGCAGTTGCAGTGCCTCCTCCTGATTGACCCATGCGTAACAGGTCGTACCGATCGAGTAATAAGGCGTCCCGTCCTCATAGCCGAGATGGCATTGATCGATGACTTGCACGCGTCCGTGGTTCTTTTCAGAAGCCGGCAAGACTTCAAAACTGCCCTCCGTCACCTCATCCGAAAAACTGCCCTCGATCTTATAAGTATACACGCCTTCAAAAGACGGCATAAAGCGCACTCTATAGGTATCGCCGCCGTCATAAAATCCGTCGACCGTGACCTTCTCGTGTTCGCCTTCGAATCTTCCTCTGATCTCATAATCCGTAAAAGGATTGCCATCCGACTTTCCCGAAACCTCCAATTCAATAAAATCCCACTTTTCAATTTGACGCATGACCCGATCTCCTTTCTTTCATGGCAATAATTAATAAAAATCTTTTTTAGTCCAGGACTCTGTTCCCGGCGCTAAAGCGTTGGCAAAATTTATATACGTATAATTAAACATCTATTTTATTTTAACTTAATTTTATTAAAATTTCAACCACAAATTTAAAAATATTTAAATAAATTTAACTGTTGATTTTTCATTTGATTTTCTTATAATTTTATGATAGAAAGAAATGACATCTCAGATATATCTGAACTGTCACGGCGCCACGGATAAAATTCAATTGACGGGGCGCATAAAAAAATTTAAAAAACGTGAATTGAAAAGATTATATCAATAAAACATATCAATAAAAATAGATAAGGAAAATCAGCTATGAAAAAATTTTCTTCCAATTTCAGATATCATCAGAGAAAATCCAATTATATTAAAATAAAATACCACCTGCAGAGATACCTTGCAAATATTATCTTTTCCCTGCACATTCTGCTCAAATGGCTCGTCATCGCCCTGATCGTCGGCACCATCGTCGGCTGTGTCAGCACACTCTTTTCATACCTATTGACCACAGTCAATGATTTCAGAAAAATACACCCGCTCATTATTCTTTCGCTACCTCTCGGCGGGCTTTTGATCGTCTTTTTATACCGCTTTTTTAAAGATACGGACGACGCGGGCACCAATATGATCATCAGCTCGATCCACTCATCTACCGATGTGCCCTTCAAGATGGCGCCACTGATCTTTGTCAGCACACTGATCACACACCTGTGCGGTGGTTCCGCCGGACGAGAGGGCGCGGCGATACAGCTCGGCGGCAGTATCGCCAACAAGATCGGAAAAATCATTCGTCTCAACGAAAATGATCAGCACATTATCATCATGTGCGGTATGAGCGCCGGATTTTCCGCTCTCTTTGGAACACCGATGGCGGCGGCCATCTTTTCACTGGAGGTCATCAGTGTCGGCATTATGCACTACTCAGCGCTGGTGCCCTGCATCACAGCCTCCTATATCGGGCTCTTTATCGCCAGGCACGCCGGCATCCGACCGGAGACCTTCTCGGTGACTGTTGTCCCTGATTTTACGCCCGTCCTTTTCTTAAAAATATTGATTTTGGGCGCCATTCTTGGCGCAGTCAGCGTCATTTTCTGTATCATTTTGCACACAACTGAAAATCTGTATAAAAAATTTTTTAAAAACACCTATCTGCGCATCTTTGTGGCGGGCTGCCTGATCGTCGCTCTCTCCGCCATTTTAAGGACGGATATGTATCTCGGCTCCGGCAGCACGCTGATCGAACACATTTTTGAGGAGGGACACATCGCTTTCTATGCCTTCATCCTGAAAATGATCTTCACCGCACTGACGCTCGGCGCGGGTTTTAAGGGCGGCGAGATCGTGCCGTCGTTCTGCGTCGGCGCCGCTTTTGGCTGTGCCGTGTCATCCATCTTTGGGCTGCCGCCGCAGCTCGCGGCCGCCTGTGGCATGGCCGGCGTCTTCTGCGGCGTCACCAACTGTCCGATCACGACATTACTGATATCCTTTGAGCTCTTCGGCTTTGAGGGCATGCCCTATTATCTGGTCACAATCGCCGTCAGCTACATGCTCTCAGGATATTACGGGCTGTATCACGCCCAGAAGATCATGTATTCCAAAACCGAGACCCATTTTGTCAACGAGCAGACGCATTGAGCATTTTAAAAACTACATATTTTCGTCGATCGTCTCCTCGATGGTCTCTCTCACTTTCGTGATGCCGGCGACTCTGATGTCCTGTTCCATATTCATGTCGATCAGCTTCACGCCTGAGGTGATTCTTCCCTGCACCGAGATGCTGTCCACCGGCATGCGGATGATGGTCCCGCCGGTGGTGATGATCATGATGTCCTGATCAGAGTTGACCGCCTTGACACCGATGACATTGCCGGTTTTCTCCGTGATCTTATAACATTTGATGCCCTTGCCGCCGCGATGCTGCACTGAAAACTCATCCATCTTTGTGCGCTTGCCAAGGCCATTCTCAGAGATGATCAAAAGTGACTCGCCCTGAATATCGAGCTGCATGCCGATCACTTCATCGTCCGCCACCAGATTCATACCGATGACACCCATCGACACGCGACCGGTACTGCGCACATCCCGCTCATTAAACCGGATACACTGGCCGTATCTGGTCACCAGAAAAATATCATTGTGATTATCCGTATATTTGACCTCGATCAGCTCATCATCCACCTTGAGATTGATGGCTAGGAGGCCGGATTTGCGGATATTTTGAAAATCCATGATGGACGTCTTCTTGACCATTCCCCTTTTTGTGGCCATAAAGAGAAATTTATTTTCGTCATAGGTCTCAAGCGGAATGATGGCGGTGATTTTCTCGCCCGCCTCAAGCTGCAAAATATTGACGATCGCCATGCCTCTGGCTGTTCGGGATGCCTCCGGGATCTCATAGGCCTTGATCCTGTAGACTTTGCCTCTGTTGGTAAAAAACATGATATAATCATGCGTGGATGTCATCAAGAGGTCGGTGATAAAATCATCCTCCACCGTGGCCATGCCTTTAATGCCCTTGCCGCCGCGGTGCTGACTCTTAAACTGATCCACGGTCATGCGCTTGATATAGCCGAGATTGGTCATGGCGATGACCGTATTTTCTTTTTTAATCAGATCCTCATCTGTGATCTCATCCTCATCGGATCCGATCACCGTCCGGCGGTCATCGCCGTATTTATCGCGGATAACAATGATCTCTTCCCTGATCACGCCCAGAAGCACTTTCTCGTCAGCAAGAATCGCCTTGTACTCCTCAATTTTCTTTTTTAATTCGGCATACTCATTCTCAATCTTTTCTCTCTCCAGGCCTGTCAGCGCGCGAAGGCGCATATCGACGATCGCCTGCGCCTGGACATCGGTCAGCCCAAAAGTCTCGATCAGTCTTCCCTTGGCCTCGGCCACATTTTTCGAATTTCGAATGATTTGAATGACCTCATCGATGTGATCGAGCGCGATCAGCAGACCTTCCAAAATATGGGCGCGCTCCTCCGCCTTATTCAGATCATATCTAGTTCTTCGGGTGACGACCTCCTCCTGATGCTTCAGGTAGAATTCGAGCATCTGCTTGAGGTTGAGTACCATCGGCACGCCGTCCACCAGCGCCAACATGATCACGCCGAAAGAATCCTGGAGCTGCGTATGCTTATAGAGATGATTCAGAACCACATTCGGATTGGCGTCTTTTTTCAGTTCAATAACCACGCGCATGCCCTCGCGGTCCGACTCATCCCTCAGACCCGAAATCCCGTCGATGCGCTTATCCCTGACCAGATCAGCTATCTTTTCAATTAATTTAGCCTTATTCACAAGATACGGCAGCTGCGTCACGACAATTTTCTGTCGGTTGGCGCCCATAGGTTCAATCTCCGTCACCGCGCGCACTTTGATCTTGCCGCGGCCGGTGCGGTAGGCATGATTGATGCCGCTGCGACCTAGAATCACAGCGCCGGTCGGAAAATCCGGTCCCTTGACGATTTCCATCAGCTCATCGATGTCTGTCTCCCTGCCCTCGACTTTATTGTCAATCATCTTGACGACGCCGTCGATCGTCTCCCGAAGATTATGCGGCGGAATATTTGTCGCCATGCCGACAGCGATGCCGGATGTGCCGTTGACCAAGAGGTTCGGAAATCTAGCTGGAAGTACCAGCGGTTCCTTCTCCGTCTCATCGAAATTTGGCCCGAAATCAACCGTATCTTTGTTGATATCCGC
Source organism: uncultured Catenibacillus sp. (assembly GCA_964423195.1). Lineage (GTDB taxonomy): Bacteria > Bacillota > Clostridia > Lachnospirales > Lachnospiraceae > CAKRHR01. The sequence goes on from CAYRDY010000002.1 coordinate 21,038, forward strand.
CATCATTTCCATGGATATCCTGCTCAGGCGCGCCTCCGTGTAGCGCATAGCCGCGGCGCCGTCGCCGTCCACCGAACCGAAATTGCCGTGTCCATCCACCAGCGGCGCCCGCATCGTCCACTCCTGAGCCATATTAACCAGAGCGCCATAGATCGACGAATCGCCGTGCGGATGATATTTACCCATCGTATCGCCGACGATACGGGCACATTTTCTGTGCGGTTTATCCGGACCGTTGTTCAGCTCAATCATCGCGTATAAAATTCTTCGCTGTACCGGCTTCAATCCATCTCTCACATCAGGCAGAGCACGGGACGTGATAACGCTCATCGCATAGTCGATATAAGACTGTTCCATCGTCTCCTTCAAGTCGACATGCTGAACTTTATCGAAGATATTGCTCATATCATCCATAAAAATCTCCATTCCACCGCCCTTTGTCCGGCAGCACAAAAAGATATAAAATACTGTTTTTCAATCTGTCCTCCTCCTGCTGTCACAGGATATGTTGTCGTAGAAATTTTTAGCCCGCGCTGTAATCCACCGTGGCATATCTGGCTCTCCGCTCAATAAATTCCCTGCGCGGCTCAACATTTTCGCCCATCAATATGTTAAATGTCTGATCAATGCTCACACGCATGGCGTCATCCATCGTCACTCTCAACAAAATTCGGCGCTCGGGATCCATCGTCGTCTCCCAGAGCTGACTCGGATCCATCTCACCAAGACCCTTGTAGCGCTGAATTCGGTTGTTCTGGTCACGTCCGACCTCATCCAAAATCGCGGCCAATTCCTCATCCGTATAGGCATACCATACTTTTTTATTTTTTTCCAACTTATAGAGCGGCGGCTGCGCCAAATAGACATATCCCTCTCTGATCAGATCCGGCATAAAACGATACAAAAAAGTCAGCAAGAGTGTGGCAATATGAGCGCCGTCGACATCGGCATCCGTCATAATGATAATCTTATGATAGCGCAGTTTTGTGATATCAAAATCATCATGGATACCCGTGCCGAAAGCCGTGATCATCGACCTGATCTCATTGTTGACCAGAATTTTATCAAGCCTTGCCTTCTCCACGTTGAGAATCTTGCCGCGCAGCGGCAGAATGGCCTGCGTCGCCCTTGAACGGGCCATCTTTGCGGAACCGCCGGCCGAATCGCCCTCGACAATATAGATCTCACAGTTTGCCGGATCCCTGTCCGTACAGTCCGCCAGTTTGCCCGGCAAAGCCATCGTCTCCAGGGCAGACTTTCTGCGCGTCAATTCTCTGGCCTTTCTCGCCGCGTCCCTGGCGCGCTGCGCCATCACGGCCTTCTCCACAATGATCTTGCCGACCGCCGGATTCTGCTCCAAAAAGATCATCATCTTCTCGCTGAGAACAGTTTCCACCGCGCCTCTAGCCTCACTGTTTCCGAGTTTCTGCTTTGTCTGACCCTCAAACTGAGGTTCCGGCAGCTTGACGCTGATGATCGCCGTCAGGCCTTCGCGGATATCCTCACCGCTCAGGGACGGATCAGTATCTTTCAAGAGTTTAGATTTTCTGGCATAATCGTTAAACGTCTTTGTCAGGGCGTTGCGAAAGCCCGTCATATGCGTGCCGCCCTCCGGCGTGGTGATATTGTTGACAAAACTATAGCAATTTTCATTGTATGTATTATTGTGCTGGAGCGCGACCTCCACATAGACTTCGTCTTTTCTTCCCTCACAGTAAATGATCTCATCGTACAGAGATTCCGATGATTTGTTCAGATACTGGACGTATTCCTTGATGCCGCCCTCATAGTGGAAAATGCGCTCCTTCTTCTCCTCACCGCGGTCGTCCGTCAGCATGATTTTGATGCCCTTGGTCAGAAATGCCATCTCCCGCAGGCGATCCTTCAACAAATCAAAATCAAAAACGGTGTCCTCAAAAATCTCTTTATCCGGAAGAAAAATCACCTTGGTGCCCCGGCGCTCGGTTGTCCCGATCACTTTCAGATCCTCGACCACTTTTCCCCGCTCATAGCGCTGATGATATTTTTTTCCCTCTTTATAGACCGTCACCTCAAGCCACTCGGAGAGGGCATTGACGACGGAAGCGCCGACACCGTGCAGACCTCCGGAGACTTTGTATCCCCCGCCGCCGAATTTGCCGCCCGCGTGCAGCATGGTAAATACGACCTCGACAGCCGGCCGGCCGGCTTTTTTCTGAATATCTACAGGAATACCGCGGCCATTGTCAATGACGGTAATCGAATTATCTCTATTGATCGTGACACTGATCTCATCACAATAGCCCGCCAGAGCCTCATCCACCGCGTTATCCACAATCTCATATACTAAATGATGCAGTCCCCTGGAAGAAGTACTCCCGATATACATGCCCGGCCTTTTTCTGACCGCTTCCAATCCCTCAAGAATCTGGATTTGACTTGCACCATATTCTTCACTCATACGACGCCTCCTAATGAACAAACTTTTTCAGAGTATTAATTCTTTAATTATTACAAACTTAAAATCTTAAAATATTCTTTAATTATTACAAACTTAAAATCTTAAAATCACGGCGAAACTTTAGCGACATGACACTAAACGATCCCTGCACTGCCGCCGGCAACCCTATAGATGTGATCAATATCAAAATGGTGTTGTAAAAAATCATCCGGTCCCGTGCAGGTGATCATGGTCTGAATATCCCTGATACTCTCAAGCAAAAAATTCTGTCTGTTGCTGTCAAGCTCCGACAAAACATCATCCAGCAGGAGAACCGGACAGTCATGAATGACACGTCTCACCATCTCAATCTCCGCCAACTTCAGAGACAATGCCGCGGTGCGCTGCTGCCCCTGAGATCCAAACTTTCGAATATCTACACCATCGATCTCAAAGCGGATGTCATCCCTGTGCGGGCCGACACTCGTCGTCTTTAAGCGAATATCATCAACGCGCTTCTTTGAGAGGGCCGACGAAAAATCCTCCGCGGATATATTCGGCTCATACTGAATCCTCAGCGATTCGCGTCCGCCGGACAGCCGCTCATGAATCTCGGAAACCAAAACCCCGATCTCCCTGATAAAAGCCGCCCGCGCCTTGATAATCCCGCCGCCCCATCGGACAAGCTGATCCTCCCAGATATCGAGTGTATCATTTAAAGATTGATCACTGGCAATCTGTCTGAGCAGATGATTGCGCTGATTCAAAACCTTATTGTAGCCAGCCAATTGATGCATATAAATTTTATTCAGCTGGCATAATTCCATGTCCGCAAAGCGTCGGCGCTCCGCCGGTCCGTTCTTAATAATCGCGAGATCTTCCGGTGAAAACAATATCACATTGACCGTCCCGAAGAGCTGCGCGTACTTTTTGACGACCATGCCATCCACGGCCACCCCCTTGGGTCTGCTGCGCTTCAAATGCATGTCGATCTTATGAATCACCTGATTCTTTTCTATCCTCATACAGATGTGCGCGTCCTCCGCGCCAAAGCGGATCAGATCTCTGTCCCTGTTGCCGCGGTGTGATTTCGTGGTCGCACAGACATAGATGGATTCAAGAATATTGGTCTTTCCCTGGGCATTTTCTCCGTAAAACAGATTTGTCCCCGGCGAGGGCTCGATGGAAAGGCGCTCATAATTTCTAAAATTTTTTAATTCTAATGATTTGATGACCAACGAAAACACCAACTGCGTAAATACTAAAACAACTCACTATTTTTTTTCTGACGATTTATTTGACAATCTTCACGGATTCACCGCCATACGACGCGATATCGCCCTCTCTGAGCTTTTTTCCGCGCTCGGTGCAGACAATGCCATTGACTTTTACTTCGCCGTTTTGAACGACGATCTTCGCCTCCACGCCGGAAGATACCATGCCAACAGCCTTGAGCGCCTGTCCCAGCCGGATATATTCGTCCCTTATCCTAAATTCTGTCATATTTTCCTCTTTCCTGACGCTGACGCTCTTTAACGCTTCATCAAGGTAGATTTGGAAGTTACTTTCAGAATAACTTCCAAATCTTCTCTCTCATATTAATAAACAGCGGCATTGATATTGACCGGCAGAATCAGATAAATATAACTATCCTCTGCGTCCCTGATAATGCACGGTGATTTCGCGTTGACATAGTACATATCAATCTCATCATCATCAATGACGCGCAGCGCGTCGAGGATATATTTCGGATTGAAGCCGATCATCAGATCCTTTCCCTCTTTTTCAATGTCCAAATCCTCATCCATCGAACCGATCATCGAATGGATTCTCAGCTCCATCACGTCGTCGAGCAGATTCATAATGATCGGTTTTTTGTCATTTTCTCTGATGAGGAGGGCGGCTCTCTCGACACAGTCCTGCAGTTTTCGCTTGCCGATTCTGATCCTGGTCTCATAATCATTGGTGAGCATATGGCTGACTCTGTAATATTCACCATCGATCAGGCGGCTGACGACCGTCGTCTTGTCAAACTCAAAGACGATATGTCTGTCCGTAAAATAAATATTGATGTCGTCCTCGGCGCCGCCACTCAAAATCTTGCTGACCTCATTGAGCGTCTTCCCTGGCACAACGGCTTTAATCGGTTCGTAGTCCCCCTTCAGTTGAATTTTTCTGATGGAGATCCGATGGCCATCCAGCGAAGTGACTTTAAACTCCGGACCGTTGATCTCAAAGAGCTCGCCCGTCATCAATTTACTGCTCTCATTGTCAGAGATTGAAAAAATCGTCTGACGGATGATGTCTTTTAATGAAAACTGCGAGATCACAACCGGATGATTTTTTTCAACATCGGGGAGACGGGCAAAATCATCGCCGGTTCTCCCCAAAATATGAAATTTGGCCTTTTCACAGCAAATCATGGCCTTGTTATTTTCATCGGTCTCGATGGTGACGTCGTTTTCCGGAAGTTTTCTGACAATCTCTGAGAAAAGTCTGGCCTCAAGGGCGATTTTACCTTTTTCATAGACTTTTCCTTCGATCATTGTCTCAATGCCGAGTTCCATATCGTTGGCCGTCAGACGTATATTTCCGTCCGTGGTATCGATCAGAATACATTCGAGGATGGGCATGGTGGTCTTTCCGGGCACCGCTTTGAGGACTGTGCTGATGCCCTGTTGCAGATCCGATCTGTAGCAAATGATTTTCATGGAAAATTTCTCCTTTTCAAAAATATCAATTATATCAATGGTTTTAGCCGTCGTCGTAGTAGGCGGTGTGGATTTGTCGATAAGTGCCTTTTTGCCTTGATCCTCATATATCTTCAATGTCGATAATCATGTGAGGACACATTGAAATCTATGTGTATAAGCGATGTTTTATCCACACCCGCGCTTCATGGATTGCTCTTTTTAGACTGGCAATCTGGGGCGTGAGGTCTGTTTATTCACCTGTTATCGACGAGTTATCCACATGAAATCCACAATTTCAGGGATATATGTGGATAACTATGTCTATCAATTGTGGATAAATCGCGTCCGCTCAGAGATGATCGTTTCTCCATCGATCGAATCAAATCATTTATTTTTATTTTTTTAAATTTATGATCTGAAATTTATTATTTGACCGGCGGGTTAATTTTATTGATCAGCGCATCGATCGTATTTTTCAGCGCGTCGTCATATTTCAGATCATTTTTGATCTTGTTCTCGCCGTGCAGGACTGTGGTGTGATCGTTTCTCCCAAGGGCGCTGCCGATCGTCTGCAGAGAATTGTCCGTCAGCTGCCGGCACAGATACATACAAATCTGTCTCGGATAAGAGATATCCCGACTTCGCTTCGAGCTCTTGATATCCTCCGAGGTGATGTTGAAGTGTTCGGCGACGATATTGATGATCATCTCCGGTGTGACGGGCTTCTGAGCGTCCGGGGACACGATATTTGACAGAGCCTCCTGGACGATGTCCATGGTAATCGGTCTGTTTTTCAGCTTTGACAGGTTGCTGATCTGATTCAGGGCGCCCTCAAGCTCACGGATATTGGACTTGATGCAGTCGGCAATATAGTGGAGACACTCCTGATTGATGGTGATGCCGTCCAGCTCCGCGCGCTTGTTGAGGATAGCCATACGCGTTTCATAGTCAGGCGCCTGCACGTCGACGATGAGTCCGTTCTGAAATCTGGAAATCAGACGGTCGGGCAGATTTTTCAGTTCCCTCGGCGGCTTGTCCGAGGTAATGACAATCTGTTTTTTGGACTCCTTCAGCGTGTTGAAAGTGTGGAAGAATTCCTCCTGCGTGCTCTCACGGTTGGCGATGAACTGAATATCGTCGATCAGCAGCATATCAAGATTTCTGTATTTATTGCGAAATTCCTCATTTTTACTGTTTCTGATGGCGGAGATCAGTTCATTGGTGAAATTTTCGGAAGTTACGTACAATATCTTCATATTGTTGTTTTTTTTCAGAATATAATAGGCGATGGCATGCATCAGATGTGTCTTTCCGAGGCCCACGCCGCCGTAGATGAACAGTGGGTTGCCGTAAGAACCTGGATCCTCGGCCACGGCCAGAGCTGTGGCATGCGCCAGCTCATTATTTTTGCCGACCACAAAAGTATCGAATGTATATCTCGGATTGAGAGATTCATTGTAGGGCTCGGTGCGGGTCGTGTCTGAACTATTTTCTTTGATATCGTCGGGACTCTCGATATCGGAGAGCATACTCTCATTGATAAACTCCAGCTCGATTGGCTGATTGACAAACTCACTGATCGATACCTGGAGAGGAAATTTGAATTTTTTATAGTAGTAGCTGACCATGTTGCCCAGATCGCCGGGAACATAGGCATACAGGGTATTTTCTGACAACGAATGTACAGTCAGAGGCTTGATCCATGTATCAAATGAGGACTGTGTCATATCGTACTCTATCTTTGCATTCTCACATATTTCTTCCCAGTGTTCTTTGATTAAATTTAGCATGACAATACCCCTAAGTATAAAAATCTAATCTATATTTTATAACAAAACGGCGATTTTTACAAGGCCGCAAAACATAAAAAAAAGACTGGACAGTGTCAAAAATTTGTGGATATTTTTTTAGATAGTGGATAAATTATTCAATGTGTCGACATGGACAGAGATCCACAGAAATCAAGCATTTTCGGGTCTAAAAATGTTGACAGCACAGAATTTATAAACAGGTTGTCCATAATTTGTCCACCAGTTATCCACAAAATGTGGATAATTATGAGTCAATTTATAGAATTAAAAAAATAGTTGGGATAGAATTGCCGCTTTGTCTGGCATTCTCGTTAAAAAAGTGCTTGACTCAGAGCTTTTTAGCTAATATAATAGAATCGTATTTTTTGCTGACGAAAAAGCATAGGTTTGTGGCGCCTGGGCGCGTATCGGAGTCGTCCGGGCAGTGAGTCAAAAGGAGGTGTATGTAGATGAAGATGACGTATCAGCCAAAGAAGAGACAGAGAGCCAAGGTCCACGGGTTCAGAAAGAGAATGCGTACCGCCAATGGCAGAAAGGTTTTATCCGCGAGGAGAGCTAAAGGAAGAAAGAGATTAACAGTTTAGGTCGCATCTATGTGACCTTTTTATTTAGTGAGATGAATTTTTCAGAATCCCTGAAAAAAAATCAGGATTTCAGGTGTGTCTACTCGAACGGAAGATCCTGTGCCGACAGGTATCTTGTGATGTATATTTTAAAAAATCATACCAGTGGCAACCGTTTGGGCATCTCAGTCAGCAAAAAAGTAGGAAACAGCATTGTCAGACACAGATTGACGCGTTTGATCCGCGAAAGTTACAGATTAAATGAGACAAATTTTTCAAATGGCCTGGATATTGTTATAGTGGTCAGATTTTCAGCCAGAGACGCCTCCTATCATGAGATAGAGGCTTCGCTGTTGCATCTGGCGAGTGTTCACAAAGTATTAAAGAATCGGGATAATGATGAAAATATTTAGTCGTTTTTTAAAGAAACTGATGTTGAGCGCGATCCGTTTTTATCAGTTGGCGATATCTCCATATAAGCGGTTTCATTGTATTTATATTCCGACCTGTTCTCAGTATGCCATCGAAGCTATTGAAAAATACGGCCCTTTTAAAGGCGGATTCTTATCAGTCAAAAGAATTCTCAGGTGTCATCCGTTCGCGAAAGGCGGAATTGATCCAGTGCCGTAATTTAAGGAGGTAACATATTGGACTTTCTTGTTTTGACAAAAACGGGAGGTATATTGGGGCCGCTTGCCTCGGTATTCGGCTTTATCATCAATTATATCTACAAATTTCTTGATTTGATCGGTATTCCTAATATTGCGCTTGTCATTATACTGTTCACACTGATCGTCAACCTGATTTTATTGCCGCTGACATATAAGCAGCAGAAGACATCCAAAATGATGACGGTCATGAATCCTGAGCTGATGAAGATTCAGGAAAAATATAAAGATAAAAAAGACGAAGTGTCGATGCGCCGTATGCAGGCGGAGACTTCCGCGGTTTATCAGAAATATGGCACCAGTCCCATGGGCGGATGTCTCTACATGATTATTCAGCTGCCGATTTTGTTTGCACTCTACCAGGTCATTTATCGTGTGCCTGCTTATGTACAGCCGATCAACGATATGTATATGAGTATTGCTGATCCGATCAGCAAGATTGCCGGCGGCGGTGATATCATTTCGTCGATGATCACGGAACTGAAATTGAATGTCGTCAATTTTGATTTTTCAAGCAAAGCGAGTATCATTGATTTTCTCGCGGCTCTGAGAAGTACCGACTGGACGATGCTGACAGAGCGGATGGGCAGCGCCGCCGTGACCAACGCGGTCAACACGGTTGTGCCGACGATCACGCGCGTCAATTCGATCTTTGGTGTCTTAAATATGGCTGATCTTCCGCTGACCAACGGCTGGTGGCCGGGTGTGCTGATTCCGATTCTGTCCGGCGCGTCTCAGTTTGCGAGCACAAAGATTGCGATGGCCTCCAATCCTGAACAGCAGGAGGCAAGCAAGGATAATCCGATGAGCGGATCCATGAAGATGATGAATTACATCATGCCTCTGTTTTCGGTATTTATCTGTTTTTCATTTAATATTGGTATCGGTGTCTACTGGATCGCAAACTCCGTGGTCAGGACAGTTATCATGGTTTTGTTGAATAAAATTATCGACAGAAAGGGCGTCGATGAGATCCTCAAGGAAAATCGTGAGAAGGCGAAGAAGAAAGCCGAGAAGCGCGGGGAGAGTCCTGCGAATTTTGAAGAATATGCCAAAATGAGCACGAAGCACTATGAGGAGACTCAACAAAAGAGAAGATCGATCAAGGAGATTGCCAATACGTCGACATTGACAGCGGATGAGATCGCTCAGCAGAAGAAAAATAAAAATAATGCCGGAAAGAAACAGTCAGGCGCTAATCAACAGCAAAAAGAACCGGCATCTGATCAACAGCAAAAGGGATCAGTATCTGATAAAGATTCTGATCAGCAAAAAAATGAGCCGGTTTCTAGCGGGACGAAAAATGAGACGTCTTCCGCTCCGTCTTCGGAGAAGAAGAAAGAAAGCAGTTCAGAGCGTAAAGGTTTATTTGGCAAGAATAAAGAAGATGAGCCGAAGAATATCGCTTCGATCGCTCATATGCTGGACAACAGCAAGAAAAAATAAGCGAGTTGCTGGGATGACAGCGTGAAAATAATTTAATTCGGGAGGTTTCATTCAGTGAATGATTATATCGAAGTCAGTGCTAAAAACGTCGATGAGGCGATCACGGAAGCATTGATTCAATTGAAAACAACCAGTGATAAGATCGAATATAAAGTTATCGAACAGGGAAGCGCCGGTTTCCTCGGTTTTGGAAAAAAGCCGGCGGTCATCAGAGTCAAGAAAAAATTTGATCTCGTGGATAATACTTCAGAATTTTTGAGTGATTTGTTTGGCGCGATGGGTATTGAGGTCAAATCTGACATTGATTATGATGAAGAAGAAAAAACGATGGATATCAATTTTTCCGGCGATGAGATGGGTGTTCTGATTGGCAAGCACGGTCAGACATTGGATGCGCTCCAGTATATTATCAGCCTTGTGGTCAATAAGGAGTGTGAATCTTATGTCCGCGTGAAGGTGGATACGGAAAATTATCGCGAGCGCAGAAAAGAGACACTGGAGACGCTGGCAAAAAATATCGCTTACAAGGTGAAACGCACCAGGCGGCCGGTCTCTCTGGAGCCGATGAATCCTTATGAGCGCCGCATCATTCATTCCGCGCTGCAGAATGATAAATATGTGGAGACGCACAGTGAGGGCGAGGAGCCTTATCGCAAGGTGGTCGTCACATTGAAGCGGTACAATAAGAGGGAGAACGGCGAGCGCAGAGAATACAAAAAGAGTGGTTTGATCAAATCCGTGGATGACTGATGATCTGTGAATAGATGATCCGTGAATTGAAGATTTGTGCATAGGTTATCAGAAATTTATGGATCACTCATCTAAAGATCAGAGAATATAAGGGCTGCCGCAAAATGTGGCGGCCTTTTATCATTTTTGAATGAGGTTGAGGTGACATGATCAGAGATACGATCGCGGCGATATCGACGGGACTGACGAATTCCGGAATTGGCAAAGTGCGCCTGAGCGGTGACGAATCACTGGACATCATCGGAAAAATTTTTCGCAGTCCCGGCGGAAAAAAGGACATTACAAAGGCTAAGAGTCATACGATTCATTACGGTTATATTTATGACGGAGACCGTCTGATCGATGAAGTGATGGTGCTTCTCTTTCGCGCACCCAAGAGTTATACCAGGGAAGATATGGCGGAGATCGACTGCCACGGCGGTGTGACGGTGATGAAGAAACTGTTACAGACTGTGATCAAATACGGGGCGCGGCCGGCAGAGCCGGGGGAATTTACCAAACGGGCATTTTTAAATGGCCGTATCGATCTGACGCAGGCTGAGGCGGTCATTGATTTGATCAACTCGAAAAATGAGATGGCCCTCTCAAATGCTCTGCGTCAGCTCAAGGGTAATATCTTAAATAAGATCCGAGAAATCCGAAAATCAATCATCGAGCATGTGGCCTTGATCGAGGCGGCCATGGATGATCCGGAACATATCAGCGCGGATCATCTGGGTGATCGCTTGAGTAGTGATATTGACATATATATAGAAGAGATCGATCACTTGATCGCCTCAGCGGATAACGGGCGCATGATCAGGGAGGGCATCCGAACGGTGATCGTCGGAAAGCCCAATGCCGGAAAATCCTCATTACTCAATGTCCTTGTCGGTGATGAGCGCGCCATTGTGACGGAGGTCGCGGGGACGACCAGAGATACACTGGAGGAGTATATTCAGATCAATAGCATCCCTCTAAATATCATTGACACGGCAGGCATCAGAGACACACAGGACAGAGTGGAGAAAATCGGCGTTGAGCGCGCGAAAAATTTTGCCGGTGACGCGGATCTGATCATCTATGTGGTTGACGGCTCGACGCCGCTCGACGAAAATGACCGGGCGATCATGGAGATGATCAGTGAAAAAAAGGTGATTATTCTGATCAATAAGACAGATCTTGAGCACGTCACCGCGAAAAATGATTTAATAAAATTTATGATGTCTCAAGGTACAAATCTCTCAGAGCGTATGAATTCTGTCGATCTGCCGCCGATCATTGAGATCTCCGCAAAAGAGGGAAAGGGCATCGATCTTCTGGAAAAGCAGCTGAGAGACATGTTTTTTGACGGACGACTATCCTTTAATGATGAAATTTTTATCACCAACGAGCGTCAAAAGGCAGCGCTCGCGGAGGCACGTGAGAGTCTGGAGCTCGTCAGAGAGAGTATTGCGTCCGGACTGCCGGAGGATTTTTATTCGATTGATCTGATGAATTGCTATGAGCGCCTCGGCAGCCTGATCGGAGAGTCCACTGGCGAGGATCTGATTGATACCATATTCAGTGAATTTTGTGTGGGTAAATAATTATCTGTTATTTTTTCTGTTACTTTATCGGGAGTTGATGTATCATGTCATTCCAATATGATGATTATGATATCGCTGTAGTCGGCGCTGGACACGCGGGGTGCGAGGCCGCGCTGGCCGCCGCGCGTTTGGGTCTGCGAACGATTATCTTCACGGTCAGCATTGAGAGTATTGCCCTGATGCCCTGCAATCCCAACATTGGCGGCAGTTCCAAGGGTCATCTTGTGAGAGAAATTGACGCTCTGGGCGGGCAGATGGGGAAAATAATCGACGCCACATTCATCCAGTCAAAGATGCTCAACAAATCCAAAGGTCCTGCGGTTCACTCGCTGCGCGCGCAGGCGGATAAGGCCGATTATAGCCGCATGATGCGAAAAGTCCTGGAGAATCAGAGAAATTTGACCATACGTCAGGCGGAGATTGTCGAGATATTGACTGAAAATAATACAGATAAAAAAGTCGTGGGTGTCAGGACGAGTACAGGGTGCATCTATCCGTGCAGGGCCGTGGTGCTTGCGACGGGAACCTATTTGAAGGCAAGGTGTCTGTGCGGTGAATCGATCACCTATACCGGACCGAACGGTCTCCAGGCGGCAAATTGTTTGTCGGAGTCGCTAAAAAATCTTGGCATTGAACTTGTGCGCTTCAAGACCGGCACGCCGGCGCGAATTGACGGGCGATCGATCGATTACGCCAAGATGGAAGAGCAGTTTGGCGATGACGTGATCGTTCCGTTCTCATTTACGACGGACCCCGATGAGATTCAGAAGCCGCAGATTTCTTGTTGGTTGACTTATACAAATGAAAAAACACATCAAGTGATTCGGGATCATCTGGATCGCTCCCCAATCTATTCAGGCGTCATTGAGGGCACAGGACCGAGGTATTGCCCCTCCATCGAGGATAAAGTGGTCAGATTTGCGGATAAAGATCGCCATCAGGTTTTTATCGAGCCGGAGGGGCGTCACACCAATGAAATGTATATCAGCGGCATGTCCACATCGCTGCCGGAGGATGTGCAATATCAAATGTACCGCTCGGTGCCGGGACTTGAGAACGCGCAGATTGTCAGAAATGGCTATGCGATTGAATATGACTGTATTCCCGCTACGCAGTTAAAGCCGACGCTGGAATTTAAAAAAGTCGACGGCCTTTTCTCCGGCGGACAGATCAATGGCAGTTCCGGATATGAGGAGGCGGCGGCCCAGGGACTGATGGCAGGCATCAACGCGTCGATGAAACTGCTCGGCCGGGAACAGATCATTCTCAAGAGATCCGAGGCCTATATCGGCGTGCTGATCGACGATCTGGTGACGAAGGAGACAAAAGAACCCTACCGGATGATGACATCTCGCGCAGAGTATCGCCTCCTCTTGCGTCAAGACAACGCTGATGAGCGGTTGACGCCGATCGGCCATGAGATCGGTCTCATCGATGATGAGCGCTACGAGAGCTTGCTGCGCAAGGAAAAAATGATCGCGGATGAGATTGAGCGCGTGCGCCATGTGATGGTCGGAGGTTCACCTGAGGTACAAAAGTTGCTTGCGTCTTATCAGAGCATGCCCCTGAAATCGTCCGTTTCACTGGCTGAATTAATTCGGCGTCCCGAATTGTCCTATGAGAAATTGGCACCGATTGACAAAAATCGAAAAAAGTTAGCCAAGGATATCATTGAGGAAGTCGATATTCATATCAAATATGAGGGATATATTGCCCGTCAGATGCAGCAGGTCGAACATTTCAAAAAACTCGAAAACAGAAGATTACCGGATCACATAGATTATCAGAAAATCAAGGGATTGCGCATGGAGGCGCGACAAAAATTGAATGAGATCAGACCTGTATCTGTCGGGCAAGCCTCGCGGATCGCGGGGGTGACGCCTGCCGACATCTCCGTCCTGCTCATCTATTTGCAGCAGATGAGGGGAGATAAATTGTGATAGAAAATAGAAAGACTATATTTGGAGGATTTATGTACCCTGTCTCAGATTTGACGCGCAAACTGGAAAAATTGAATATCCATTTATCAGATATGCAGACGAAACAGATGATTCAATTTTATGAGATTCTCATTGAAAAAAATCAGGTGATGAACCTGACGGCAATCACTGATTTTGACGACGTGGTCGATAAACATTTTGTGGATAGCCTGTCTCTGGTCAATGCTGTGGATAGGGAGATTTTGCTTTCTCCTGAGACGTCTCTCATCGATGTGGGCACCGGCGCGGGATTTCCCGGAATACCATTAAAGATTGCTTTTCCTGAACTCAGAGTGACGCTTCTCGATTCACTGAATAAGCGCGTCTCATTTTTAAGTAATGTTAGCCAGAGTTTACAATTAAAAGAGATTTCTATTTATCACGGAAGGGCTGAGGATTACGGCAAGATGACCGCGCATCGAGAGAACTATCATTTATGTGTCTCCAGAGCCGTGGCCTATCTCCCGACACTTGCCGAGTATTGTATGCCTTTTGTCATGGTCGGTGGTCAGTTTATTGCCTATAAATCGGGGAAAGCAGAGAAAGAAATTCAAGCGGCAGAACGCGCTGTGGGCATTCTGGGAGGCGAGATAGAAAAAAAGTTATCATTCCGGCTGCCGGATACGGATATTGAGAGGACGTTGGTGGTCATTAAGAAAATCAGTCCAACGCCCGCGATGTATCCGCGTAAAGCCGGCAAGCCGGAGAGAGAACCGTTGAAATAATTATCATTGTCTTAAGCTCTCGAACATCTCGATGATTCGCTCAAGATCTTCGACGGAATAGTATTCAATTTCAATTTTTCCCTTATTGTTTGACTTATTTTTAATCGTCACTTTGGTGCCCATGATATCTTTTATTTTTTCTTCGATCTCCTGATAGACGAGTTCGTTTGTCAGGTCCTGATCTGTCTTCTTTTTTTTGGTTTGCCTTTTGTCCGTGAATGAATGCACTAATTTTTCAGTCTCCCGCACGCTCATCTGCTGGTCAAATACCTGCATCGCAAGCTGATACTGTAGATCATTGTCTGTGACGGCCAGCAGAGCCCTGGCGTGGCCGCTTGAGATCATATCATCGATCAACATTTGTTTGACACGGTCATCAAGTTTTAGTAATCTCAAGGCATTGGTGATCGCCGCACGACTCTTGGAGACTTTTTCGGCGCACTCGTCCTGTTTCAGGCCGTATTCGTCAATTAATCGCTGATAGGCCGTAGCCTCTTCGATTGGATTCAAGTCTTCTCTCTGGATATTTTCTATCAGTGCAATTTCAACGGCCTCCTGTGGCGAATACTCTTTGATAATGGCAGGAACCTCTTTTAATCCAGCGATTCTTGCGGCGCGCCATCGTCTCTCGCCAGCGATGATTGAATAGTAATCATCATTTTTCTGAAGGACCAGCGGCTGAATAATTCCAAATTGCTTGATCGATTCGGCTAACTCAGTCAATGAATCCTCATCAAAATTTTGTCTCGGTTGACTTCGGTTGGGTTCGATCTCATCGACTTTGACCATGACTTCTGCTTTGGGAACTTCAACGATTTTTTCTACAACTTTTTCAACCGGAACTTCGACAATTTTCTTAACTAATTTTTCACTTTTGTCTTGATCGTCCGATTTTTTTAAATTTTTCGTCTCTTGGTTTTCTGTTGAATTCAGCTTACCCATTGGTATCAGGTTATCTAAACCACGTCCTAAACCTCTTTTTTTTGCGGCCATCTGGTTTCATCCTCTCTTTATCACTTCATCCGCAAGATGCCTGTAGGCATCTGCGCCCGTGGATTTTG
The DNA here is from genome assembly GCA_964423195.1 of uncultured Catenibacillus sp. Classification (GTDB taxonomy): domain Bacteria; phylum Bacillota; class Clostridia; order Lachnospirales; family Lachnospiraceae; genus CAKRHR01. The sequence goes on from CAYRDY010000002.1 coordinate 36,721, forward strand.
GATCATACATGATAATTGGCATGCCATAACTCGGTGCCTCTGCCAGACGTACATTTCTTGGAATGATTGTCTGATAAATAGCTCTGTCCAGATTTTCTCTTACATTCTCAACGACTTCCTCAGACAAATTCGTTCTCGCGTCAAACATTGTAAATACGATGCCTTCAACCTTCAGGTCAGGATTTAATCTGTCCTTGATTAAGTCAACGGTGTGCAACAATTGTGAAAGGCCTTCGATGGCATAATATTCACATTGGATCGGGACGATGACCGTGTCAGCCGCTGTCATGGCATTGATTGTCAGAAAATTTAGCGACGGTGGACAATCTATAATCACAAAATCATATCTGTCTTTTATATTTGAAAGAATCTCCTTTAGTAGAAATTCTTTATTTTCTTCTGAAAATAATTCAATTTCTGCGCCCGACAGATCGATGTTCGCGGGTATCACGTCAAGATTTTTCACGACGCATGATGAAAGGCACTCTTCGATCTGACATTCACCCAATAACAACTCATAAATCGTATTTTCAATCTGATCCTTCTCGATGCCCAGACCACTGCTCGTGTTGCCCTGCGGATCGATGTCAATCGTCAGAACCTTTTTGTTTTTTTCAGCCAGACAGGCAGATAAATTGATGACAGTTGTCGTTTTTCCCACGCCGCCCTTTTGATTTGCGACAGCTATGATTCTACCCATAAAATATCCCCTTAAATGTTTCACGTGAAACATTTTATAATAAAACAGTAATTATTAATTAATCTCAATGTTTCACGTGAAACATGAAATGAATAATAACCTACATTTGCTCAGGACAAGATATGCCAAGAAGCGACAGCGCATCTTTAAGGACAGATTTTGTGATGAAGACAAGGTTTGCGCGTGTGTTTCTGATTGTTGATTCGCTGACATTGATCTGGCAATCATGATAGAATTTGTTAAATGCCTGTGCCAAATCAACAGCGTATCTGGCAACGACAGATGGTTCGTACTTTTCAGCGGCTTCTCTGATGACAGCAGGATATCTTTCAATCTCTTTTAGAAGCGTCATAGACAAGTCATCTGTGAGAACATCCGCATCTATTGACTGATCAAATGGTCCGACCTTTCTCAAGACGCTCGCGGCACGCGCATAGGTGTACTGAACATAGGGACCCGTCTCACCATCAAAGTTTAAGAGTTTATCCCAATCAAATACGACATCTTTGATCCGTTGATTATAGAGATCGTTAAAAAGAACAGCACCGATACCGACCTGTTTTGAGACCTCTTCTTTGTCAGGAAGATCTGGATTTTTCTCCTCTATGATCACCTTAATCTTTTGAACGGCTTCATTGAGAATATCCTCGGCATAGATGACGTTGCCATGTCTGCTGGAAAGCTTACCGCCCTTGAGGCTGACGAGGCCATATGGAACATGGATTAAATCTCTGCTCCAGTCATAGCCCATCAATTCTATGACCTTGAACCACTGCGCAAAATGAAGTTTCTGCTCCAATCCTGTCACATAAATGCACTTGTCAAAGTCATAGGTCTGTTTTCTGTAAAGCGCGGCAGCGATATCCCTTGTTGCATAGAGTGAACTTCCGTCCTTTTTTGTGATTAGACAAGGCGGCATATTGTAGTCCTCAAGGTTGACAATCTGAGCGCCATCGCTGAGTGTGATCAAGCCTTTCTGTTCTAACTCGTCAATCACTGCCCCCATCTTATCATTATAGAAACTCTCACCGGCGTAAGAGTCAAATTCGATACCCAACATATTATAGACACGAAGAAATTCTTTCAGACTGATGTCACGAAACCATTTCCAGATCGAAAGGGCCTCCTCATCGCCCTGTTCCATCTTCTTAAACCATGATCTTGCCTCGGCATTGAGTTCGTCATGTTTTTCAGCTTCCTCGTGAAATTTGACATAGATTTTCATAAGTTCGGAGATGCCATTCGCCTCAATGGCTTCACGACTTCCCCATCTTTTATAGGCAACAATGAGTTTTCCAAATTGTGTGCCCCAGTCTCCGAGATGATTGATGCGTATGACTTGATAACCGAGTTTACTGAAAATTTTATATAAGGCGTTGCCGATAATCGTGGTTCTCAAGTGACCGACATGAAAATTTTTTGCGACGTTTGGCGAGGAATAGTCGATGCAGATGGTCTTGCCGTTTCCCTCTGTTGAACCGCCGTAGTCGTCAGATTTCATCCATTCATTCACGATTTGTTGCGCATACTGTTTCTTGTTCACATAAAAGTTGAGATATCCGCCCGCGACACGAATTTCATCGAGAAAATCAGGTTTTTCAATCTTTTCAGACAACTCCTTGGCTATCAGCGCTGGCGCCTTGTGATAAACTTTAGCGAGCTTGAAACAGGGAAAGGCAAAATCTCCCAATTCGGTATTGGGCGGAACTTCGATCATTGTCTCCAATTCGTCTCGGTTAAAACCGTCAACATATTGGGAAAGTAGGTCAATTATCTTATTTTTCACTGAAAAACTTCCGTTCTGCCAGCATGACCCGGCATCTTTTTTTATAACAGCTCATGCCATATTTCAGGATAGTGTTTACGCCCTCGTCTTCAAAAAACGCCTTGTATCCTGTTCGCTCGATTTGGCGCAGCGCCTCCCCGCACGCGGCATCCAGATTTCTATCGCGTGCGTATTTCATCTCAATCACAATTCCGATATTTTCGTCATCAGGTCTCACGAGGATATCCGCATACCCGTCGCCCGCTTCCCTGTTTGAGAAAACATCCCAGGTTTCTTTGACGCCAAGGATTCCGAGCAGGACGCCGTGGTAAAAATTTTCCTTTAGGTCATTTTTTGAGGCAGTGTCACGGATACTGACCATTTTTCGAAGATATTTTGTGAAAAGATCCTCCACTGTCCCAGAATCTCCATTTTTCAGGGCGTTGCAAAAAAGATCCAATGTATTTTTGTCCGACCGGACGGTCTGATCAAAATATTCCATAATCTGCGTCACAAAGACGTCCCGAACTTCCAGATTTGGAATGGCCAGCCGCAGCCGCCGTCCGTCAGGCTCGCCGCGCTGCGTCAGATAACCGGTCATGAAGAGGAGACTCCAAATATTCTCAGTTGTCTGATATATTTCAGGATATGTGAGTTCCTGACGGATCTCTTTAGTAATGATCTCGCCAGCCACAAGATTTTCAACATCTCTTTTGATTGTTGAACTATCTGACTTTCGGATCAGGTATTTCACCGCGTCGTTGCTGCTGGTATTGATCCAATAGTCCTCAGGCTGGGCTGTCGGATCGTCCAGGAGAGAATCGCAGTAATTCAGGACATCCCACGGGCAATAGACTTCTGTCTTGCCGAATCGGTAGCCGTCATACCACTTCTTTGCCGCGACATAATTGTCCGGATAACCATAATAACTTAAAAGATTCAAAACCTCTTCATCTGTAAACCCGAAATAATCATCAAAGCGCACATCGGTTATCGAACGAACCTTCAGATTGTTCAGCCCGGTAAAAATGCTTTCCTTCGAGATCCGCAGGCATCCAGTCAGCACTGCAAATTCCAGGCTGGCATTCGTCTTTAGAGCCGCGCCTAAGAGATTTCGGATCAGGGAGACCATGCGATCATAGTAACCATTCGCATGGGCCTTCGCCAGAGGAACATCGTACTCATCGATCAGAAGGATCACTTTTGTGCCAAAATGTTTTTCCAGAAGTTCGCAGAGGGTCTTCAGACTGCCGCGAAGCGTGCCCTCTTCCATTTGTTTGTCCAGCAAATCTCTATAAGATTCTCTATTTTTATCATTCAGATTTTTACTGTCCAGAAGAAAATAGAACTTTTCCGCGATGTTCATGATAAGATGAACCATCATCTGGTATGCCGTCTCATCATTCGAAGCGTCAATGTCCTTCAGGGAAAGAAAAATGACAGGGTATTTTCCCATATATTTTTCACAAAGTTCTGTCTCATTTGAAATTTTCAAACCGTCAAAGAGATGTTTGTCTCCGCTCAGTGAGAAAAAATGGTACAGCATGCTCATGTTTAAGGATTTTCCAAACCGGCGCGGACGGGTGAACAGAGTCACTTTTGCTTGGTTCATAAGCAGTTCCTTGATTAGAGCGGTCTTATCAATATAATAATAATTTTTCGCGCGGAGCTCCCCGAAATCCTCGATCCCGATAGGAATCATTTTTTTTGAAATTCCCATTTGCTATGCCTCCCTTCCCCTTTTCTCACTAAGTTCATCGTTCGCCTACGGCTCCGATTCACTAAGTGTTCACATTATGCCATGTTCACTAAACGCATCGTTCGCAAACGCTCCGATTTGTTAAGTGAACAGGTATATGTTCTCACTAAGTTCATCGTTCGCCTGCGGCTCCGATTCACTAAGTGTTCACATTATACAATATTATCCGGAAAATATCTATAAATTATTTAATATTTTTCTCTTGCAGATTTCCGGATAATCACTGTATAATGTTCATGGTGTTTCACACAAGCGGCGTGTGAATTGTTATGGCGGATATTTTGTATTGAATCAGTGATTTTTGAGACCGGTTGATCCAGGTCGGGAGAAAAAGCCTTATGCATGATTATTTGAGAGCGATTGGTTTTAGTTGTATTAATAATAAGGAAGATTTGAATAAGATCATCAGGCAAATTGAGGACAGCCCGGATGAGGACGTCTATACAGATGACGGAGAAAAGCCGGTACTGGGCGAAAAGTCCAAGTATTTTGCGGATCGCATGGGCATTACCGTGTGCGGTGAGTATGACAGTCATGGAAAGTTTATCGAGGATTGCTATTTTCCGTATTTTGTCGGCAGGGAAGTGAGCCTGGTCGAGGAGATGGGCGCTGAGAAGCAAGCGGATAAGGATACCTATGTCGGCGTCTGTGACAATATAAATGTGGATACGGCGATTATTTTTCATCTCTTGAACGCGATCAATTTTTTCGAGTATACACGATATATGAAACAGGAAACGCAGCTGCCGATCAGACTCTCCGGTCTGTCCCTCTCAGGAAAAATTCTTTTGCCGATCATGAAGACGAAAGAAGATATCGAGAAGAGCAAATTACAGATGAAAAAGCGCGGACGCCAGATTGAGGCGGCTCGAAGCGGTGACCCGCAGGCCATTGAAAGTCTGACACTTGAAAATCTGGATTTGTACTCGGCGTTATCCAAACGGGTGCGCACCGAGGATGTGCTGTCCATTGTTGAGACTTACTTTATGCCATACGGGATTGCCGCTGATCAGTATGAATTGCTGGGAAATATTTTGGATGTGCAGACGGTCACCAATACATACAGCGGCGAGACTATTTATATTTTGAGTTTGGAGTGCAATCACCTATTGTTTGATGTCTGTATCAACAGTATTGATCTGCTGGGCGAACCCAAAAAAGACCGTCGATTTAAGGGCATTATATGGCTGCAGGGCAGTGTTGACTTTCGGAGGGTATTGGCCAAAAATATGATGGAAAGTGACAAATTTGAGGAATCCTGATTGATTGAGATTGACCTGCCATGCGTCGCATGATCATTTTGAAAACAAACCGGCATAATCAGTTGTTCTGAATTATGCCGATTTTCATTTCAAATATAATTCTTACGATTGCGATAAAATGATTGTCAGAGGTTTGTCTGATATGGTAAAATGTTCTTCAGTAAAGCTGCCTCTGTTCGGGACGTGTCAATTTGTTTAAAAGTCCAGCTAATAAATGTCATTAGAAAAATGAAAAAACCTAAATTTATTTTTGCCTAAAAAAGGGGATATGATCATGAGAGACGAGACAAAATGCCTGCGCGCTGGGTATCAGCCGGAAAACGGCGGGCCGGGCGTGATGCCAATCGTACAGAGTACGACGTATGTGTTTGACAATACGGCGGAGGTGGCAGGCCTGTTTGATATGCCGCTTTCCCATATGTATTCCAGATTTTCGAATCCGACCACGGAGGCGGTGGAGAAAAAGATCGCCGATCTGGAGGGCGGCGTCGGCGCGATGTGCACATCCTCCGGTCAGGCGGCGTCGCTGCTCTCGATTTTGAACCTGTGCAGCGCCGGCGACAGTTTTGTCAGCACGTCCACCATCTATGGCGGCACGGTGAATCTGTTTGCCGTGACCTTAAAACGGCTGGGCATTGAATGTATTTTTGTGGATGCAGAGGCCTCGGAGGAAGAAATCTCCGCCGCGTTTAAGCCGAATACAAAGGCCATGTTTACGGAGACACTGGCGAATCCGGCACTTTGTGTGCTGGATATTGAGAAAATGGCGAGGATCGCTCATGCCAACGACGTGCCTCTGATCGTTGACAATACATTCGCGACGCCAATTTTATGTAAACCGATAGAATTCGGCGCCGACATCATCGTTCACTCGACGACAAAGTATATGGACGGCCACGCTCTGCAGTGCGGCGGCGTGATCGTGGATGGCGGGAATTTTGACTGGACAAACGGCAAATTTCCGGAGTTCACGGAGCCGGATGAATCCTACCATGGCGTCGTCTATGTGCGGGAATTCGGACGGATGGCCTACATCATCAAGGCCAGAATGCAGCTCATGAGAGACTTCGGCTGTTATCCGGCCGCGCACTCCTCATTTCTGTTGAATATCGGCCTGGAGACGCTGGCGGTGCGCATGGAAAAATATTGCAGCAACGCGCGACAGGTTGCCGCTTATCTCAAGACTTCGGACAAGATTGAGTCTGTGACGTATCCGGGCATTGAGGGCGATCTCTATTATGAGCGCGCGAAAAAATATCTGCCGAAGGGAACAGCCGGCGTCATCTCTATTGTGATCAAGGGCGGCAAGGAAAACGCCGTCAAGTTTATGGACAGTCTGAAAATGGCTTCCAATGAGGTCCACGTGGCAGATATCCGCACCTGTGTGCTGCATCCGGCGAGCGAGACACACCGCCAGCTCACTGATGAGCAGCTGGTGGCCGCCGGCATCAATCCGGGCATGGTGCGCCTCTCTGTGGGGCTTGAGCATGTGGATGATATTATCGAAGACCTTGACCAGGCGCTTGCGCAGATTTGATTGATAGATGCGGGACAGGTCTGAAGGGTGGAGAATTTGATGAAGAAAAAAGAAATATATATTTTGGGGCATCGGAATCCCGATACGGATTCCATCTGTTCGGCGATGGCCTGTGCCTATCTGAAGAATCAGATGGCTCAACTGGCGAAGAATGATCCGGAACGATTTTACGGGCGCGTGGATCCGGAGGCGTTTTATGTGCCCAAGCGTGCGGGTGTGATCAATCCGGAGACGGAATATGTCTTAAATCGCTTTGACGTCGCCGCGCCGTCCTATCTGCCGGACGCGCGGAAACAGGTGCGCGATATTGATATTCGAAAAGTGGACGGCATTAATGGAAAACTCTCACTGAAACGCGCCTGGATGCTGATGCGGTCGGTCAATGTGGCGACACTGCCGGTCGTCGATGAAAACGGAGAGATGGAAGGCCTTATCACCATCAGCGATATTTCCAGAGCCTACATGTCGGTCTATGACAACGGGATCCTGAGCGAGGCGAGCACGCCTTACCAGAATGTGTTGGACGCGCTCGACGGGACGATGCTGACAGGAAATCCTGACGCGTGCATCGATCAGGGAAAGATTTTCATTGCCGCCGCCAATATCGAAATGATGCGCGACCGCATCGGCGAGCATGATATCATTATTCTCGGGAACCGCTATGAGACACAGCTTTTCGCGGTTGAAAAACGCGCGGGCTGTATCATTGTCTGTGAGGGCGCGCCGGTATCGCGCACCATCCGCAAATTGGCGGAGGACAACGGCATCCGGATCATCAGCACACCGCATGATACATATACCGTGGCGCGGCTGATCACACAGAGTGTGCCGGTGGAATATCTGATGACCAAAAGAGAAAATGTCGTTGCATTCCGAAAAAAGGATTATATTGACGATATCATCGGCAAGATGACAAAATTGCGACACCGCGATTTTCCGATTATATCCAAGGAAAATAAATTTGTGGGCATGATCTCCCGCCGCATGCTCTTGGATATGCCTTCTAAAAAGATTATCCTGGTCGATCACAATGAGATGGATCAAGCTGTCGCCGGTCTTGAGGACGCGGAGGTGGTGGAGATCATCGATCATCACAAACTCGGCACGGTGGAGACTGTCCGCCCCGTCAATGTGCGCAATCAGCCGGTGGGCTGTACGGGGACGATCATATATCAGATGTTTGTTGAGACGGGGATAGATATTCCGAAAAAGGTTGCCGGACTTTTGTGCGCGGCGATTCTGTCCGACACGCTGCTGTTCAGGTCGCCGACCTGCACGCAGGATGACAGGGACGCGGCGCTGACGCTGGCGGCGATCGCGGAGGTGGACGCGGAGGAGCTGGCGAATTCAATGTTTACCGCGGCCAGCAATCTTGACGCCAAGAGCGAGCAGGATATTTTTTATCAGGATTACAAAAAATTTGTGTCGGGCGATATTCATTTCGGTGTCAGCCAGGTGATGGTCATGTCTGTGGACGAGCGGCAGAAGGTCAGCAGGAAAATGGCGGACTATGTGGAAAAAGCCAGACAGGACAAGGGTCTCAATATGATGTTTTTGCTGGTGACAAATATCGCGGACGAGACATCAGAGCTTTTGTTTGCCGGCGATAAGGCGCAGGAACTCGTGGAGGAAACTTTTGACGGCGAAATCGTTGACCATACGTTGATGTTGCCGGGTGTCGTATCGCGCAAGAAGCAGTTTATACCGCCGATTATGACGACATTACAGCAGTAAGGAGGGCAGGAGCGATGAAAAAAGATATTTTTGTGATCGGACATAAAAATCCGGATACGGATGCCATATGTTCCGCGATTGCCTATGCCTATCTGAAAAATCAGACCTCGGATGACCATTATTTGCCGATGCGTGCCGGACAGATCAACCCTGAGACCGCCTTCGTGCTCAAATATTTTGGCGTCGAAGCACCGACCCTCATCGACGATGTGCGCAGCCAGGTCAGCGATGTCGTCCTGGAGGAGGGCTACAGCGTCAACCGGATGATGTCGCTCAAAAATGCCTGGGCGATCCAGAAGGAAAGGCATCTGGCGACGCTGACGGTCGTCGGCGAGGACAGAAAATTGGAGGGTGTGATCACGGTCGGCGATATCACGCGCTCATTTATGGGTGTCTATGACAGCAGGATTCTGTCCGACGCCGGGACGCCATACAGAAATATTGTGGAGACACTGGAGGGCGAGCTGCTCGTCGGAGATATTGACGCTTTTGTGGAAAAGGGCAAGGTCATCATCGCTGCGGCCAATCCCGATCTGATGGAGGAATATATTGAGGCGGGCGATATTGTCATCCTCGGCGATCGCTATGAGTCACAGCTCTGCGCGATCGAAATGAACGCCGGATGCATCATTGTCTGCGTGGGCGCGGAGGTTTCCGATGGCATCATCGAATTGGCAAGGGAAAAGGGCTGTTCGATCATTCGGACCGGTTACGATACATTTATCACGGCGCGCCTGATGAATCAGAGTATTCCGATCTCACATTTTATGGTCAGGGAGCATCTGATCACATTTCGGCCTGAGGAGTATATCGAGGACGTGCGGCGCGTGATGGCGAACAAGCGCCACCGCGATTTTCCGGTTCTCGACGGAGAGGGCCGTTTTATCGGCATGTTGTCGCGCCACAGTCTGATCGAGATGAACAAAAAACAGCTGGTTCTGGTCGATCACAACGAAAAGGATCAGGCGGTGGACGGCATCGAGGACGCGGAGATCCTGGAAGTGATTGATCATCACAGACTCGGTTTTGTGGAGACACTGAAGCCGATTTATTTCAGGAATCAGCCGTTGGGCAGTACATCGACGATCATTTATCTGATGTTCAGGGAAAAAAATGTGGAAATACCGAAAAATATTGCGGGACTGATGTGTTCGGCGATTCTATCGGACACTTGCATGTATCATTCCCCGACATGCACACCGGTGGACAAAATGGCGGCAGAAGCGCTCTCAGGGATCGCCGGTATAGATGTGGAAACCTATGCGCCGCAAATGTTAGACGCAGGTAACAACGATGGCGTTTAACCGAGAGGATTGTTTGGCCGAGAGATGTATTCGGAAAAATTTGGTTTGTCTGTAAAAAATAAAATCCGGAGAGCGGCGTGAACATGAAAAATATCATATTAACTGGCATGCCCGGCGCCGGTAAGAGTACCGTCGGTGTTGTTTTGGCCAAGATGATGGGATATGATTTTCTGGACTCCGACCTGTTGATTCAGCGGCAGGAAGGGGATATCCTGCAACATTTGATCGAAAGACACGGCATCGACGGCTTCCTTGAGATTGAGGATCAGGTCAATCGAGAGATCAGAGCAGAAAAGACGGTGATCGCCACGGGCGGCAGTGTCTGTTACTGCGACAGGGCGATGCGCGCTTTCGCGGCGTCCGGGATGATCGTCTATCTCAAGGTATCGTATCAGACGATTGAACGACGGCTGGGAAGTCTCTCAAAGCGCGGGGTCGTCATCCGTCAGGGTTCGACATTGAGAGATCTGTACGACGAGCGCACACCCCTGTACGAAAAATATGCGCACCTGACGGTTGATGTCGACGGCATGGATATTCAGCAGGCTGTCGAAAAAATAATGGAATTTACAGAGAAGGCTTTAAAGTGAAAATGGTCAAAAAGAAAATTCAAAAAAACATTTATTTTATTCTGGCATTTCTGGTGCCTTTTGTCGCCATGCTTGCCGCGAATATCGCGATGAAGGTTTTTCCGTTCGGCGACAAGGCGATCCTGGTCATTGATTCTTATCACCAGTACGCGCCGTTTTTTTCGGAGTTTTATGACAAGATTCTTCACGGCGGCAGTCTTTTCTACACGTGGAACGGCGGCTTGGGCGTGAATTTCTGGGCGATCGTCGCTTATTATCTGTCCAGCCCTCTGAATCTGCTGGTGCTGCTGTTCCCGCGCGCCATGCTGACGGAGGCATTCGCGCTGATCATCATGTTAAAAGTCGGCTTGTCGGGACTGAGCTTTTCATATTACATTCATAAGCATTATAAGAAAAATGATGTCACGATCGTCTTTTTCAGCTCGTTTTATGCGCTGAGCGGATGGGTGCTGGGCTATAACTGGAATATCATGTGGCTGGACTGCATAATCCTGTTTCCGCTGATCATTCTGGGGCTTGAGCGTCTGATGAAGGATGGCAAAGGACTGCTTTACTGCATATCTCTGGGCCTTTGCATATTTTGTAATTACTACATTTCGATCATGATCTGTATGTTTCTGGTGATTTACTTTTTGGTGCTTTTCATCCAGAAAAGGACAAGGGGCGTGCGCCTCTTTTTCAAGAGAGCAGGGGCCTTCGCGGGCTATTCTCTGCTATCCGGCGGGATGGCCATGGTGATGGTATTGCCGGCCATGTTTGCGCTTTTGAAGACACATTCCGCGGAGTCCACTTTCCCGGACACGATCAGATTCACCGGAAACTTTTTTGATATCCTTGGTCAGCATTTTGCCTTTGTGAAGCCGACAGATTTAAGCGGACTGCCGAATCTGTACTGCGGCGCGTTTGCGCTGATGTTTATCGTCCTGTATCTTTTCAGGAAAAAGACGCCACTGCGTTATAAGATAAGCCGGATTCTGCTGCTCGTCTTTTTGATCCTCAGCTGTAATGTCAATGTCCTCGATTATATCTGGCACGGTTTTCATTATCCGAACAGCCTGCCGAACCGATTTACATTTATCTATATTTTCCTGGTCCTGGCGATCTGTTATGAAGTTTTCTTAAGTCTGAAAAAATATTCGGTGTGGCAGATATTTGTCGCGTTTATGGCAAGTATGCTTTTTGTCGTTATCTCCCATCTGTACGGGACGGAGGATCGGGAACTTTACACCTATATCGCCACCATGGCCTTTCTGTGGGTCTATTTTATCGTGATCGTTTTGTACAGATACAATTATGGCAGCCCGCGTGTCTATAAATTTGTCCTGGCGGCGCTTCTGTCCGCGGAGGCCGTGGCCAACGGCATTTACGGACTGATGGAAAACGGCACGGTCAGCCGCACGACATATAACATGGATCTGAACGCGGCGGCTCAGGTGAGGGAGATTGTCGGGGACGACGGCGCGGACGGCCTGTATCGCACCGAGCTCAATGAGTTCAACGGCCGGAATAATTCCATGTGGCTCGGTTTTAAGAGTCTGTCTCTGTTTACGTCCACGCTGAGTGACGGGCTTGACGAGCTGATCGACCACATGGGCTTTTACGCGACGATCAATAAATTCAGCTATGAATGTTCTACTCGCCTGACGGACGATATTTTTGCCATCCGCTATCTGATGAGTGAGAAACAGAAGGATGTCATCCGTGGATTTAATTATCTGCAGCAGGTGGACAACAATTATCTCTATGAGAATCCGGACGCGCTGTCTGTCGCCTATATGGTGGACGAGGACTATGCCCAATGGGAGACTCAGAGTGATTATCCTTGGATCGTCCTCAATGATTTTGCGCGCCGGGCCGCCGGGGTGGACGGGGACGTCTTCGAGGAGGAATGGATCACCGGGGAGCCGCAGGCCGTCGGCGGGACACTGGAGAAGCAGGAAAACCACAGATATCATTTTGTGTCGGACGGCTCTGGAGACGACCATCAGGTGACCTGCAGGATCGATACCACCTATGACAGAGACCGTTACATATTCTATGAAGCTGACCATATGGAAAGATTGATGGTCGAAATAAACGGTGATACGAGGTATTATTACGACACACGGGGTCATATTGTGGATCTCGGCCAGTGCGGGCCTTCCGATGAGATCCTTCTGACATGGACGCTGAAAGATGATTACAGTTCCGCGGATATGACACTTGCGATGTTCGGCACAGACGAGGAGGTTTATGCGCAGGTGCTGGAGAAGCTCTCCCGCAGTCAGATGACGGTGACGTCCTATACGGACACCTCGGTGACGGGCGAGATCGACGCGGATGAGAGCGGCATCCTGTTTATGTCGATACCTTATGATGCCGGCTGGTCCGTCTATGTGGACGGTCAGAGCACAGAGGTGAAGTCCCTGCGGGACAGTCTGATGTATATCGACCTCTCCGAGGGTCATCATGAGATTGAGATGAAATTTATGCCGAAAGGATTTATACCGGGTCTGTGTCTGTCACTGTTAAGTGTTGGCATCGTGTGTGTGCTGTGCTTTTTTGGCAGAAAAAAACCAAAAGTTCGTAATCAATAGTGATATTTTTGTGCAACAGTTCAGAATTGTCTGAACTGTTGCACATTCTGTTCTTAATAAAAATTTAAAAATTTGTTTACAAATAGGATAATTGTGATATACTATAACCATATCGACTTTTCTGCCGAGACGACAGTTCAGAATTGTCTGAGGTGTTACCTGCCGGCAGTATTGTCCGGATCGAATTTGCATAGGGAATGATCAGGACAGACGGATTTAAGAGGTGTACCATGAATCAATATATTATCAAGGGCGGCAGTCCGCTGGTGGGTGAGGTTGAGATTGCCGGCGCTAAAAATGCCGCACTGGGCATTCTGGCGGCGGCAGTGATGACTGACCAGACCGTGATGGTGGAAAATCTGCCGAATGTCAGAGATATCAATGTTTTAATGCAGGCGATTTCCTCGCTTGGCGCACAGATCGAGCGAACGGATGAGCATACGGTAAAGATCAACGCGAGACATGCGCGGCCGTTAAGTATAGATGACAATTTTATCCGCAAGATCAGAGCTTCTTATTATTTGCTCGGCGCGTGTCTCGGCAAATACAGACACGCCGAGGTGGCACTTCCGGGCGGCTGCAATATCGGAAGTCGTCCCATAGATCAGCACTTGAAGGGCTTTAGGGCGCTCGGCGCGGATGTGCGCATTGAGAACGGGATGATTATCGCCGACGCGCAGAAGCTACACGGCGCGCATATCTATTTCGATATGGTCACTGTGGGCGCGACGATCAATGTCATGCTGGCGGCGGCGCTGGCTGACGGATATACGATTCTGGAAAATGCCGCCAAGGAGCCACACATCGTCGATGTGGCCAACTTCCTCAACAGCATGGGAGCCAACATCAAGGGCGCTGGCACGGATGTGATCCGCATCCGCGGGGTCGAGAAATTGCACGGGTCAGAATACGCGATCATCCCCGATCAGATCGAGGCGGGGACATTTATGTGCGCCGCCGTGGCGACGAAGGGCGATATCACAGTTAAAAATGTGATTCCGAAGCATCTTGAGTCCATCTCCGCAAAGCTCATGGAGATGGGCGCCCAGATCGAGGAGCTCGATGATGCCATTCGCGTGGTGGCCACGAAGCGGCCAAGCCCGACCAATATCAAGACACTGCCGTATCCCGGATTTCCGACGGATATGCAGCCACAGGCCACAGTGACACTGGCGCTATCAAACGGCACGAGCATTGTCACGGAGAGTATTTTTGAGAATCGTTTTAAATATGTGGATGAACTGATGCGCATGGGCGCGAATATTAAGGTTGAGGGCAGCATGGCCGTGATCACGGGCTGTGATAATTTTAAGGGGGCAAATATCAGCGCGCCGGATCTGCGCGCGGGTGCCGCGCTGGTGATCGCGGGTCTGGCCGCGGACGGATATACCTGTATAGACAATATCGAGTATATCCACAGGGGTTATGAGAATTTTGAGGGGAAGATACAGAGCCTCGGCGGCATGATTGAAAAAGTTGACAGCGAGAAGGAAATGAGAAAATTTAAATTAAAAACCGGCTGAGTCAAATGAGAGCCAGCCAAGTCAGATTGAGCATTAGCTTAGAAAAATCTCCGGAAGGACACCGCTTAGACAGGTTAAATCGGTGAAGCGGATTTTTCTATGTTGTCATATAAAAGGAGTATTTCATATCAATGGAAAAAAGATTGTTTACCTCTGAGTCCGTGACGGAGGGACATCCGGATAAAATGTGCGACGCGATTTCCGACGCGATCCTCGACGCGTTGATCGAGAAGGACCCGATGAGTCGTGTGGCGTGCGAGGCTTGCACAACCACCGGCCTTGTGCTGGTGATGGGCGAGGTGACGACCAACGCATATGTCGATATACAGAAGATTGTCCGCGATACGGTGAGAGAGATTGGCTATACGCGCGCAAAATACGGCTTTGACGCCGATACCTGCGGTGTGATTGTAGCTCTGGACGAGCAGTCCGAGGATATTGCCATGGGCGTGGACAGGGCGCTGGAGGCCAGGGAAAACAAGATGAGCGACGCACAGATCGATGCCATCGGCGCGGGGGATCAGGGGATGATGTTCGGCTACGCGACCAATGAGACGGACGAATATATGCCATACCCGATCATGCTTGCGCACAGGCTGACGCGCAGACTTGCCCAGGTGCGCAAGGAGGGCATTTTACATTATCTGCGCCCGGATGGCAAGGCCCAGGTGACGGTGGAATATGACGAGAGCGGACGTCCGGTACGCCTGGATACGGTGGTTTTATCTGCGCAGCACGATGAGAATGTGGCCCAGGAGCAGATCCACGCGGATATCAAGCGCTGTGTGTTTGATGAGGTTCTGCCACAGCAGATGATTGACGCGAATACCAAGTTTTTCATCAATCCGACCGGACGATTTGTGATCGGCGGGCCGCAGGGCGACAGCGGCGTGACCGGACGGAAAATCATTGTGGATACATATGGAGGCTATGCGCGCCACGGCGGGGGGTCATTCTCCGGCAAGGACTGCACCAAGGTAGATCGCTCGGCCGCTTACGCGGCCAGATATGTCGCCAAGAATATCGTTGCCGCCGGGATCGCGCAGAAGTGTGAGATTCAACTCTCCTATGCGATCGGTGTGGCACACCCGACGTCGGTCTCGGTCGATACTTTCGGCACCGGAAAGATCAGTGATCAGAAAATCGTGGACATGATCAGGGAAGTATTTGATCTGCGTCCGGCCGGCATTATCAAAATGCTCGATTTGAGACGGCCGATCTACAAGCAGACAGCGGCCTACGGCCACTTTGGCAGAACGGATGTCGATCTGCCGTGGGAGAGGATCGATAAGGCGGATGAATTGAAAAAATATCTGGAAAATGCGCCGCGTTAGCGGCGTATTTTTTTGGCTCGTCCGGCATGATATGGGGATCCCTGTCGACACGACACGCGCGGCGATCAGGGTCCTCCGCCGTCTGAGCGGATAGGCCGGCCGAAGTGCCGTGTGCGACGCGCGGCGAGCAGAGAAAAATCTCATATTCGAAAAAAATGATAAATTTTATGTTGACTTTTATTTTTCAGTCTGTTATAGTACAAGTATAACAAATATAACACAACACATTTTCTGTTCAGAGGAGGGATCTTTATGGATTTGAATAAATTTACACAGAAGTCCATCGAGGCAATTCAAAATTGTCAGAAGCTGGCTTATGAATACGGCAATCAGGAGATTGACCAGGAGCATTTGCTGTATGCGCTGCTGACGATGGAGGACAGCCTGATCGCCAAGTTGATCGGCAAGATGGGGATCAACGACCAGGGCTTTATTTATCAGGCAGAGCGCCTTGTGGCCAAACGGGTTAAAGTTTCCGGCCAGGTACAGCTTTATCTGAGCAATGCACTCAATCAGGCGCTGATTCAGGCGGAGGAGGAAGCGAAGCAGATGGAGGATGAATATGTCTCTGTCGAGCATCTGTTCCTCGGCCTACTGTCGAAGCCGAATCAGGAGATCAAACAGCTGTTCAAAAATTTTCAGGTTACGAGGGACGACTTTCTGCGTGCGCTCTCCACAGTGCGCGGCAATCAGAGAGTGACCAGTGACAACCCGGAGGCGACTTATGACAGTCTCGCCAAATACGGCGAGAATCTCGTGGAAAAGGCGCGTGATCAGAAGCTCGACCCGGTCATCGGCCGTGACAGCGAGATCCGCAATATTATTCGGATTTTGTCTCGAAAGACGAAAAACAATCCTGTGCTGATCGGCGAGCCGGGCGTGGGCAAGACAGCCGTCGTCGAGGGGCTGGCACAGAGAATCGTGCGCGGCGATGTGCCGGAAGGTCTGCGCGACAAGCAGATTTTTTCGCTGGATATGGGCGCCCTGGTGGCCGGAGCCAAGTACCGCGGCGAGTTTGAGGAACGGTTGAAAGCCGTTCTTGAGGAAGTGAAAAAGAGTGAGGGTCAGATCATCCTGTTTGTGGATGAGCTGCATCTGATTGTCGGCGCAGGCAAGACGGACGGCGCCATGGACGCGGGCAACATGCTCAAACCGATGTTAGCCAGGGGTGAACTTCACTGTATCGGTGCCACCACGCTGGATGAATACCGCCAGTATATCGAGAAGGACAAGGCGCTTGAGCGCCGTTTCCAGCCGGTGATGGTGGATGAGCCGAGCGTCGAGGACACGATTTCTATTTTGAGAGGACTTGAAGAGCGCTATGAGGTCTTCCACGGCGTCAAGATCACCGACGGAGCGCTGATCGCGGCGGCTACCCTGTCAAATCGCTATATCAGTGACCGTTTCCTGCCGGACAAGGCGATCGACCTGGTCGATGAAGCCTGTGCCATGATCAAGACAGAGCTTGATTCCATGCCGACAGAGCTGGACGAAATTTCACGGAAGATCATGCAACTGGAGATTGAGGAGGCCGCCCTGAAAAAGGAGGACGATCACTTGAGTCAGGAACGGCTGGCGGTCATTCAAAATGAGATTGCCCAGCTCAGGGACGATTTTCAGGTTCAGAAGGCAAAATGGGATGAGGACAAGAAAGCGGTCGAGAGCGTCCAGAGCTTGCGTGAGCAGATAGACGATCTCAACAAACAGATTGAGATGGCTCAGAGAAACTATGATCTGAATAAGGCGGCGGAACTCCAATATGGCAAATTGCCTGAGCTCAAGCGCCGGCTTGAGCAGGAGGAAGAATATATCCACGGGCGCGAGGATTCGCTGGTCCGCGAGCAGGTGACCGAGGATGAGATCTCAAAGATTGTATCCAAGTGGACAGGGATACCGGTGGCCAAGCTGACAGAGAGCGAGCGCAACAAGACACTGAATCTTGACAAAGAGCTGCACAAGCGGGTGATCGGCCAGGATGAGGGCGTTGAGAAAGTGACGGAGGCGATCATTCGGTCCAAGGCGGGCATCAAGGATGAGAATAAACCGATCGGCTCGTTTATGTTTCTGGGGCCTACAGGCGTCGGCAAGACAGAGCTTGCCAAGGCACTGGCGGAAGCCCTGTTTGACGATGAGAATAATATGGTTCGTATCGATATGAGCGAATATATGGAAAAATTTTCCGTATCCAGGCTGATCGGGGCGCCTCCGGGATATGTCGGCTACGAGGAGGGCGGACAGCTCACGGAAGCTGTGCGCCGCAAACCTTACTCGGTGGTACTGTTCGATGAGATCGAGAAAGCGCACCCGGATGTATTTAATGTCCTACTTCAGGTGCTTGATGACGGGCGCATCACGGATTCTCAGGGGCGCACGGTGGATTTCAAGAACACGATTCTGATCATGACGTCGAATGTCGGATCCACATATCTACTTGACGGCATTGAGGCGGACGGCAATATTTCCCAGTCAGCGCAGGATATGGTCATGAGTGATCTGCGGGCGCATTTCAGACCGGAATTTCTGAACCGCCTGGATGAAGTGATTATGTTTAAGCCACTGACGAGGGATAACATTAAAAATATCATTGATATTATGGTGGCGAACCTGAATAAACGCATCTCTGACCGTGAGTTATCCATAGAGCTGACGGACAATGCTGAGGCGTATATTGTGGAAAAGGGTTATGATCCGGTTTACGGTGCGCGTCCGCTGAAGCGATTCCTGCAAAAGCACGTCGAGACGCTGGTTGGCAGAATGATTCTCGCCGATGAGGTGAAGGCGGGCGACGTGATTGTGATCGACGCGGATGGCAATAAGCTGACAGGGCATGTCAAATAACGGAGGACTGGTTTGGAAGTTCGGATCCTTTACGAAAACAGACAGGTGATCGTCGCGGTAAAGCCGCCCGGAATGCCCGCGCAGAGCGACAGATCCTCGACGATGGATATGGTCAGCTATCTGAAGAATAATCATGGGATGAAATATGTGGGTGTCGTCCACCGGCTCGACCGGCCGGTGGGCGGCATCATGGTTTACGCAAAAACAAGGGATGCGGCCGCGAATCTGAGCGCACAGATTCAGAAGAATCAAATGACGAAAAAATATCTTGTCGTACTCACCGGCAGCCTTCCGGACGAGGAGGGGCTGTTGGAGAATTATCTGAGAAAAGACGGCAGGACCAATATGTCGTTTGTTGTCTCGGAAAATACCGCTGGCGCGAAAGCGGCCACGCTGCGCTATAAGGTATTAGAGACGAGACGGGATGAGCGCGATACTCTGACATTGGCTGAGATTGAGCTTCTGACAGGCAGGCATCACCAGATTCGGGTACAGACGGCGGCAGCGGGCGCGGGCGTTTACGGTGATACAAAATACAATCCGCTGTTTCAAAATAAAAAAGGCTGGTTCAATATGGGGCTGTTCGCCTGTGGACTTGAATTTAAAGATCCGGACAGCGGAAGAAAATTAATGTTTTCATATGAACCGGAGGACGCGCCGTTTAATTTTTTTGAGGAGATTCAACGAACGCGAAAACATGCGCAAACTTTTTAATAATTTTTGAGAAAAGTGCATTGACAAAGGCTTTTTGTTCAGATATAATGAATAGTACGTCAGTTGAGACGTGTTAAAAATTGATAGATTTTATCAGTTCGGAGAAATACTCAAGAGGCCGAAGAGGCGCCCCTGCTAAGGGTGTAGGTCGTTCACGCGGCGCGAGGGTTCAAATCCCTCTTTCTCCGCTGAGTGTGGTCATTCAGAAGCGTCTGGACGATTGCACTTGATGCCGGTTGCAGAGAAAATACTTAAAAAAGTATTGACAAGAGCAGACTGGCATGATATACTTTAAAAGTTGCACGGCAAGAGATTCGCGCAGCAAACACATTGACAACTGAATAATAACACAATCCCGAAAATTCTGGATGGCTTTC
>CAYRDY010000003.1:0-54312 GCA_964423195.1 uncultured Catenibacillus sp.
CGCGAGCGCATCCGCCAGATCGAGGCCAAGGCCCTGCGCAAGCTGCGCCATCCGAGCCGTTCCAGAAAGCTCAAGGATTATCTGGAATAATGCGCCTATCCAAGAGAATGCTTGCGATCGCCGATTTTGTGACGGCTGGCTCAAGGCTCTGCGACGTGGGCACCGACCACGGCTATGTGCCGATCTATCTGGTGGAGAGCGGCCGCATTCCGGGGGCGATTGCCATGGATGTCAATCCGGGGCCTCTGAGACGGGCAGGGGCGCATGTTGGCGCGCATCATCTGAGGGATCAAATCGAGCTCCGCCTCTCCGACGGCCTGGAAAAATTACGCCCCGGCGAGGCGGATACGGTCATGATCACCGGCATTGGCGGCGCGCTGATGCAAAAGATTATAGAGGACGGCAGCGAGGTTCTGTCGGGCGTCGGGGAGCTGATCTTACAGCCGCAGTCAGAGATTGCGGCTTTCCGTCACTTTCTCCACGCGCATGCCTACAAAATCACAAGAGAGCAGATGCTCATCGACGACGGCAAGTATTATGTGATCATGCGCGCTGTCCACGGCGATGAGCGCTATGCCTCCGAGACAGAATATATTTACGGCGGGCTGCTTCTGAGCGCGCGGGATGAGATCCTGCGGCAAAAGATTGACAAGGAGATCGCGGCCGATCAGAGGATTCTCGCGCGTCTGGCGCAGGCCGGCACTGAAAATGCCCTGCGCCGGCAGCGCCTGATCCAGAAAAGGCTTGACTGGGCGCGGGAGGCGCTGAAATATTATGAAATGCAGGAAACTGATTGAAAAATTGGAAGAACTCTGTCCAAGGGCCCATGCGGAATCCTGGGACAATCCCGGCCTGATCGCCGGCGACTTCGAAAAAGAAATCCGCAAGGTTTATATCGCGCTCGACGCCACCGGCGCTGTCATCGACGACGCCGTCCGTGAGGGCGCGGATCTGATCATCACACACCATCCGCTGATTTTTTCCGGCATCAAACAGATCCATTCGGATGACTTTACCGGACGCCGTCTGTTGAGGATCATCGGCAGCGGCATGGGCTGCTACGCGATGCACACGAATTTTGATGTCGATGTGATGGGGCAGCTGGCAGCGGATATGCTGGGCCTGAGAGACCAGCGTATCCTCGACGTGACTTGTCGTGTCCCAGAGGGGGATCACCTGGCTGATTCCGGCGATGATAAAGGGATAAGCATCCCGAAAGAATTTGGTGCCGATGGCAGCGGGAATCAACCGACAGAGCTTGGCATCGGCCGCTTTGGACGTCTGCCGAGGCCCATGACGCTGTTGTCCTGCGCGGGACTTGTCAAGAATGTGTTTGGCATATCCGATGTGCGCGTCTACGGCGATGTCAATACGCCGGTTCAGACAGCGGCCGTCTGTCCGGGTTCCGGCAGAGATCTGATGGCGCAGGTAAAGAGAAGCGGCGCCGACGTCTATATTTCCGGTGATTTTGGCCACCACAGCGGCATCGACGCCGTTGAGGATGGTATCTGTGTGATTGACGCCGGTCATCAGGGCATCGAACATATTTTTATCGATTATGTGAAGCGTTATATCGAGACGAACTGCGCTGGGGTCGCTGTGGCCACGGAACACAGCCATGCGCCGTTTGTGACGGTATAGGACATCCCGTAGGGGACCATAGGAAACGGAAAATATAAGTCAGGGGGGGGATATGATTGAAACAGGATTTGCAGCTTACCATAGATGGTCAGAAGGTCACGGTCCCGCAAGACACATCGCTTCGGCAGCTCGCCGAACAGTTCCAACCGCAGGAAGCGGCACCGATCATTCTGGCGCGGGTCAACGGCAAGCTGAAGGAGCTTTTTAAGCGCGTCAGGAAATCCGGAGACATCGAATGGATCACGACAGCGGACGGCATCGGGCGCAAGACATACGAGCGCACCGCCATCTTCATTCTCACAAAGGCGGTGAGCGACGTGGTCGGAGAGAATCTGAGAGAATTGATCGTCCATTTTTCTACGGGCAACGGCTGTTTTTGTGAGATAAAGGGCGACGTGACTCTGGATGAGGCGCTGCTCAAGAAAATCAAAACGCGCATGAAGAAGATTGTCGCGAGCGATGCCAAAATCGTCAAAAAGACGCTGCCTGTCAAGGACGCCGTCAAGATTTTCGAGAAGGCCAAGATGTATGACAAATGCCGGCTCTTCAAATATCGCCGATCATCGACCGTCAATATTTATACGCTGGACGGCTACAGCGACTACAATTACGGCTATATGGCGCCTTCGGCCGGGTATCTAAAGCTCTTTGATCTCAAACTTTATCATCACGGCTTTGTCCTCCTGCTCCCGCCAGCGGAGAATCCGAACCATCTGGAACCCTTTGAGCCGTCCGAGAAACTGTTTAAAGTCATGTGGGAATCCTCCGAGTGGGGCGATATGCTCGGTGTCTCCACGGTCGGCGACCTCAATGAGACGATCAGCAGCGATGGCATCAATGACCTGATTCTGGTGCAGGAGGCGCTTCAGGAGAAAAAGATCGCGGAGATCGCGGAAAAGATCGTTGAGGCTGGCAGGCGCGTTGTGCTGATCGCCGGTCCGTCCTCATCGGGCAAGACCACGTTTTCGCACCGCCTGTCCATTCAGCTGCGGGCACACGGGGTGATGCCGCATCCGATCCCTGTGGACGACTATTTCGTCAACCGCGAGGACACGCCGCTGGACGACTATGGGCGGCCCAATTATGAGTGTCTGGATGCCCTGGATGTGGATCTGTTTAACGACCATATGAGCGCTCTGCTCTCAGGAAAAGAAGTGGAGCTGCCGGTCTTCAATTTTGTCAGCGGCAGGAGAGAGTTTAAGGGACACAGCCTGAAAATCGGCAGCGATGATATTCTGGTGATCGAGGGCATTCACGCCCTCAACGACCGGATGACATACAGTATCCCGCAAAACATGAAATTTAAAATCTATATCAGCGCCCTAACACAGCTCAATGTGGACGAGCACAACCGCATCGCCACCACGGACGGCAGGCTGATCCGGCGCATTGTCCGAGACGCTGCCAGGCGGGGCACCAGTGCGCAGGGGACGATCGCCATGTGGGATTCCGTGCGCCGGGGCGAGGAGGAAAATATTTTCCCATACCAGGAGCAGGCCGACGTGATGTTTAATTCGGCTCTGATCTACGAACTGTCTGTGCTCAAACAGTTCGCGGAGCCGCTTCTGTTTGGCGTGCCGCAGGGCTGTCCGCAGTACGACGAGGCCAAGCGCCTGCTCAAGTTCCTGGAATATTTTCTGGGTGTCAGCAGCGAAAATGTGCCGAATAATTCCATCCTGCGCGAGTTTATCGGCAACAGCTGTTTTAAGGTCTGATATTTAAGGTTGACCGCCATAAAAAAATAGACTATGATAGGAGTGCAAGTCTGCTGAATAATCGCGGCCGGCACCCATGTGCCGGGTGAGGAAAGTCCGGGCTTCACAGGGCAGGATGCCGGATAACGTCCGGTGAAGGTGACTTCCAGGAAAGTGCAACAGAAATAAACCGCCGGCCTCGGCCGGTAAGGGTGGAAAGGCGGTGTAAGAGACCACCGTTGTTCTGGTAACAGGACAAGCCATGTAAACCCCATCCGAAGCAAGACCATGTATGGAACGATACGGCGGCCCGTCGTGTTTCAGGGTAGGTCGCTTGAGCCTATTGGCGACGATAGGCCTAGATAGATGATTATTCTCGACAGAACCCGGCTTACAGGCAGACTTGTATGTCAGGGATTCCGGGATGCGCGAAGCGCATCCCTTTTTCTATGCGCGGCCCGCGCGGTGAGATTCGTTGCTTCAGGCTCGCGGCCCGCGGGCTGCGATTGCGCGCAGGGGGGCGGCAAGGGCGTATCTTCCCACTCTTTTTTTCGGGCAGAGCAGTTATGTTTTAAGTATTTTGTAAGGATTATTCATACCGGGTATGGTATACTTAGAGAAGGAAGTCTATTTGAATGACGGGGAGGAAAAGAGGCAATCATGGAAAATTCTATAGAAATACTTGTCGTCGATGATGACGCGGAGATCGCTGATCTCGTGGAGATCTATCTCTGCAGTGCCGACTATATTGTCCACAAGGCGACCAATGCCAGGGACGGTCTGAAACTTCTGGAGAAGCACAATATTAAGCTGGCGATCATCGATGTCATGATGCCCGAAATCGACGGGATTGAGATGTGCCGACGCGTCCGCGAGAAGAAAAATATCCCCATCATCATCCTGAGCGCAAAATCATCGGATATTGACAAGATTGTGGGTCTGAATGCCGGCGCGGACGACTATATCACTAAGCCTTTCAACCCGCTGGAGCTGACGGCGAGGGTCAAATCCCAGCTCCGCCGCTATATGGAGCTGAATCCCAATATCGCCGGGGCCTCCGAGAATTTGCTGCGCATCAAAAATGTCGTCATGGACATCTCGCGCCACAAGGTCACGGTCGACGGGCGCGAGGCAAATCTGACGCCAATTGAATTTAATATTCTTCGGCTCTTGGCCAGTCATCCCGGACGCGTTTTTTCCACGGATGAAATCTTTGAAAAAGTGTGGAACGAAAAGTTTTATGAGGCCAATAATACGGTGATGGTGCATATCCGGCGGCTGCGGGAAAAAATCGAATCTGATCCGAGAAATCCGCAGATCATTCTCACAGTCTGGGGGGTAGGGTATAAAGTTGAAAGTTAAACTTCACGCCAGTTATCGCTGCAGGATGATGCTCTACACGCTGTTCTCGCTCTTTCTGACAGCCTGTTTTGATTTTGTCTCAGTCTTTATTTTCTGGCGGATTCGCGTCGGTTATCAAAAAGAGATGAACGGCCTGTTTGACCGCGTCTCTCTGATTTTTGCCGCACTTTTGATTCTCTCATCGGTGGCTGTTTTTATCTTGATTTTCCACCTTCTGACCAGGCGCCGCATGAATTATCTTGAGGAAATCACGTCGGTTTTAGAGCGCATCTCGGAGGGTGATCTCAGTGCGCGCGTGCCGGTGCGCTATGATGATGAATTTTCGGTGATTGCCGACTGTATCAACCGCATGGCTCTGGATCTGGAGCTTCTCAAGCAGGCCGACGATGAAAATGAGAAGCGCAAAAACAATCTCATCACCAATGTCGCGCACGACCTGCGCACGCCTCTGACATCCATCATCGGCTATCTGGACATATTAAACACCCGTGTGCTCGATGAGGAAAATCGGCGGAAGTACACCAAGATCGCCTGGGACAAGGCGCTGCGCCTGCAGGCGATGATCGAGGATCTGTTCAGCTTCACCAAATTGAGTTATGGACAGATGCCGATCAGGAGAGAGCGACTTGACCTGGTCCGGCTGCTCAGGCAGCAGATCGATGAGTTTTATCCGCAGTTTAGAGAGCAGCAGCTCACCTGTGATTTTGAGTCTGAGATGCCGGAGGCCATGATCGACGCGGACGGCAGTCTGATCGCGCGGGCTTTCGAAAATCTGCTCAGCAACGCGGTCAAATACGGCAGGGACGGCAAGGTTGTCCGCATGTTGGTCAAGAAAAAGGATGACAAGGTTTCCGTATCTGTCATCAATTATGGAATCGTCATACCGAGTGAATCGATCCCTTTCATTTTTGAAAAGTTTTACCGGGTCGAGGGTTCAAGGGACACTTCGTTCGGCGGCACAGGGCTGGGACTATCCATCGCCAAGGCGATCATCGAGAGACACGGCGGCACGATCAGTGCCCAGAGTTCACTGGAGGGCACCGTCTTTGAGGTGATGCTGCCGCTGTCGCAATCAGCGCAATGAGGATTTCTATGAGAAAAACAATTTCTAAATTTTTCTGTTTACTTACTTTTTCATGCTTCTGTTTTCTGGCATGCCCGGCAAAAGGGTTTGCCGAGAGCAAGAGCAGTGCGAACGACCTCAGTGTCGAGGTGACTTATGGATTTGACAATTACTCGCAGACCAGCACCGGCCTGCCCGTCTTTGTCCAGATCACCAACCGAGGGTCGGCCATCGCCGGTGAAGTGCGGCTGGTCTGCAGGGATGACACGCAAAAGAGCCAGATATCCTATGCCACCGCTTTCTCCTTAGCATCTGACAGTACTGAAACAGTGGTTATCAATACCGGTAGCCTCATTTCATATACGGAGGTGCGCATTGAGATTCTGGATGAAAACGGCAGCCTCATCTGGTCACGCTCTGAGCTTTCACTCAACAGAATCTTAGACGATACATTATTCTGGGGCTACATCGGTGACGATATTTCCAAGATTGATTATCTCAAAACGGCCGGTTATTACAATCGCGCGCAGAATATCGGGCTGTCCGGCGGCCTCTATTTTGATATCAGCAAATCGCCGGCGCTGTCGTCGATGGGAAGCCTTGACCAGCTGGATATCATCTGCCTGGACAGCGGCGCCGATCAGAGACTGAGCGAACAGAACCTTGAGGTTCTTCGGGAATGGATCTATGACGGCGGTGCCCTGCTGACCGGCCCGGCAAGGAATTATTCAAAACTGTGGCATTTTCTTGGGATAGAGCCCAACTATATGAACGCCCAGGCGACTGAAAAAAAGACGGATTTCGGCGTATCAGCGTCCGAATTCTATACCCTGGACGAACCTGTATCCCTTGATCCGCTCCCGGAATCACCGGACGAGGTACTCTATCAAGAGACAAGATCACGATATCAATCTCAGAGGCTGATCATGCACAGGGAGAATGAGCAGCCGTCTCCGGTCACGCTCAATTTTTATGAGGGCAGCGCTGAACCTGATAACAACTTTAAGGTCTATGATTACAGGCAGGAAATGGATTACGGAAGGGGCTGCGTCATATCCCTTGATTTTGACTTCACGGATCCGTCTTTCGCCTCATGGGCCGGTGCGCCCTCTGCGGTGACCGAACTGTTGGGCAGACGACTCCAATTTATCTTCGATAAATTTTACGATTTATACCCATCCATCTATGAGGCACAGAACATTCTCACAAACAGGGTCGCTTTCGGTTCATTTGGCATCGGGAAATATGTTTTTATTCTTGTGGTCTATATTTTGCTGGTCGGCCCGGTGTCCTATTTGATCCTGAAAAAGATAGACCGGCGCCATATTCTGTGGGTGTCTGTCCCTGTGCTCTCGTGCGCTTTCTTTGCTGTGATCTATCTGATTTCCTCGGATGTGCGCAAGGACGGGCCGTTTATCAATGAGGCAAAGATCCTCCAGTATTCCGGCGGCGAGGTCCATGAGAATACAGACATCTGCGTGACCCTGCCGGCGAAAGGGCAGTATACCTTAAATATCCCGGATCTGTATCGAATGCGATATTATCCGATGCAGCCAAGCGTGATCCAGAACCAATACTTCTCATTTATGGAAGAGCGGTATGATTATGATACGGTCTACGCGCCCGGAAATCATGATACAGCGATCAGCCTCAATAATACCTCCGCGTTTACTGAATGGTATTTTAATGCCGCCAGGACATATTATGACAATGACAACTTTGATGTTGAGATCCACTGCGATGGCAGCAATTACTCGGTCGATGTGGCCAATCATACGGAATACGACCTCGATTACTCCGGGGTCTTCATCGGCGACCGGTTTTTTTCAACCGGCCCAATAGCTGCCGGGGAATCCATCCACAGGGAGGGCCTGAATTATGACTTTCCGGTATCGCGCGAGGAAGATTATTACGTGAGCGACAGCCTGAATGCGTTTTTCGAGGTCGCCGGATCCGCAGATGAGGATCCAGTGTCTGTCGAGGCGAGCGCGCTGGTCAGCTACCACAACAGGCAGCTGAGGACATCCCCGGTATATTTCTGGGGCATATGCAGCCATTTTGACAGCAACGCCCTGCGCGAATCCGACTGGGAAAAATACGGCATCCTGCTCGTGGAGAAATCTGCTGAGATTGAATATGCCGATAAAAACGGGACAGTCACGGTGCCCGATATCAACGCGCTTCTGTACAGTTGTGAAAAGGGAGGTTACCGTGTTGAATATTCAAATCTGTATTACGGCGACCAGACCTGCACCTACCGCCTGCCGGAACATTTTTCGCTGACAGAAATCTCCGAGTCCGTGGCGAGTGATATCAAAATAGAGGTTTACAATTACGCCGAGGATCGCTATGATGCCATTGACGCGCTGAAAACGGATGGGGATCAGGCGCTGAATGGCTATGTCTCAGACGGTTTCATGCGACTTCGGATGTCTCTGGATGATAACGGCGAATACATGGTGCTGCCCGTGATCTCAGTGAAGGGAGGCATCGCCAGTGATTGAAATGATCCATTTGGATAAATATTACAATGATTTCCAGGCTTTGGACGACTTCAACCTCTATGTCGGCGAGGAGGAGCTGCTGGGTTTTGTCGGAATCAACGGCGCCGGCAAGACGACCACCATGAAAATCATGTCTGGGCTGATCCGGCCGACATCAGGCGCCGTCCTCTTTGAGGGAAAGGATATTTATTCTGATCTCAGGAAATATCAGAGGCAGATTGGCTATATGCCCGATTTTTTCGGCGTCTATGACAATCTCAAGGTCTCCGAATATATGGCCTTTTTTGCCTCGATCTACCGGATCAGCGCGAGCCGGCTTGCCTCGATCTGCGAGCGTTTGCTGCGTCTGGTGCATTTGGAGGATTACAAAAATCAGTATGTCGATACCCTGTCGCGCGGAGAAAAACAAAAGCTCTGTCTGGCCCGCTGCCTGATCCATGACCCGAAACTTCTGATTCTCGATGAACCGGCCTCCGGCCTTGACCCGAAGGCTCGTGTTGAGATCAGGCAAATCCTGCAGACACTCAATAAGCAGGGCAAGACGATCATCATCAGTTCGCACATCCTCTCGGAACTTTCGGAAATGTGCACGCACCTGGGTATCATCAGGAACGGGCATATGGTGATCAAGGACAGTGTCGGCCATATCCTTGGCATGGACAACGGCGCACGCCGGCTGATCATCACCGTGGCCAGGGCGCCAAAGCTGGCAGTTGACCTGGTCAGGGCCAATGCCAATGTCGAAAATCTGTCCTACACCGGCAATGAACTGCGGATCAGTTTTCTGGGAACCGATGAGGAAGCCTCGCAGCTCCTGGGACATCTCCTGGCCGAGGGCATGATCGTCACTGAATTCAGATTTGAGAAAGGAACGCTGGAATCTCTGTTTTTGGAACTGGCGGACGGGGAACGTCAATGAAAATGAATCCGATGTTAAACAAGGAAATGAAACTCTCCGTGAGGACACCGCGCCTGACGGTGCTGATCGTGGTATATAATTCGCTGTTGCTGCTCTTCGGCGCTGCGGCTGTCTGGTCTATCCGCTATCTGGGAAAGATAAGAAACAGCATCAACTTCCGCCTCAATATTTATCTGTATATCATGATGATAGCCATCGCATTCGTGTTGTTGATGCTGATCATTCCGACAATCACAGCGGGGCTCATCTCAGGGGAGCGGGAGAAACAGACGCTGGATATTCTTCTGACCTCAGGCCTCAGGCCGTGCCAGATCATTTCAGGAAAGCTCTTCGGCGCTGTTGGCAACATTCTGCTGCTGTTGTTTTCAGGATTGCCTGTCCTTGGCCTGACCTTTATTTACGGCGGCGTCGGTTTCTCTGACTTTCTGGTGTCGCTTCTATGCCTGATATTTTCCGCCTTTTATATCGGCAGCATCGGCATTTTCTGTTCATCCCTGTTCAAGAGGACGACTTTTGCCTCGCTATTGTCCTACGCCATTGAGATCTGCCTGGTCGTCGGGCCGTTTCTGGCTGTATCCGTTATTCAGGCGGTGTGCCAGATTCACAGCGGGTACACATCTTCCGATGTGGGCGGATTTTGCATTTTGCTTTTTTTAAGCCCTGGGTTCACCCTTGCGTATATCCTTCTCGGCCGTGTCGCTTCACTGGCCAACGTGGACCTGTGGCTGATCCGTCTGGGCATGCCACAGTTTCTTTCGGACCATTTTGTCATCATCAGTCTTGCCGTGCAATGCCTGGTCATCTGTCTGTTCACGGGACTTGCGGTCTATAAGCTGAAGGACCGGGAACACCGTCGGAGGAAGAGAGGAATGGTGAAGAGATGAGCCAGCTGATGGTCACCGTTATAGCGGAATTGATTGTGATTGTCGCGGCGCTTTATCTGTACCGGCGGATGACAGGCTGCGGGCGCTTCAAGGTCTCCCCGAAAAAAATGTCCGTCAGACATTATCTCATGATCGCCGCGGGCGCGTTTGCCTTGAGTCTATGTATCAATCTGATACTCTCTGCGCTCTCGGCCGCTGAGCGCGTGGAGAGCTTTAGGGAGGCCAATGAGATGATTTTCAGCGGCACACTCGCGGTACAGATCGCTCACATCGTCTTCATCGCCCCGATGGCGGAGGAGATGATCTTTCGTGGCCTGATCCAAAATATCATCATCTGTATACTTCCGAGGCACCGGGCCATCGCCGTCGTGATCACGGCAGCGCTCTTCGGCCTGTATCACGGCAACATCGTTCAGGGGCTTGCGGGCTTTGTGACTGGCCTGCTGATCGGATGGCTCTATGAATATTTCGGGACGATCAAGGCGCCGATTTTCTTCCATATGTGCTTTAACCTGCCGGGTGTGATTCTCAGTGCTGTGTCGAATTTTGTCGAAATGTTTTGATTTACAGAAACTTTGATTTCCGCTATAATTAAGAGGTCAGTACTTTGCAAAGACACTTGGCAGTCAGTCATATATACGGTAGGATGCCGCATACAGACAAATGTTTGAAAAAATGTTAAAGGGTGGGAAAAGTATGGAAAAAGAAAAGACCGTGAACAATTCGGAAAAGCTCAAAGCGCTCGACGCGGCGATCTCAAAGATTGAAAAAGACTACGGCTAGGGTTCGGTGATGCGACTCGGCGACAGGGGCACCTCGATCGATATCGAGACGGTGCCGACCGGATCCCTAAGCCTCGACCTCGCACTCGGCCTCGGCGGTGTGCCAAAGGGGCGTATTATCGAGATTTTCGGGCCTGAGTCGTCAGGGAAGACGACCGTGACCCTGCACATGGTAGCCGAGGTGCAGAAGCGCGGCGGTATTGCGGCGTTTATCGACGCGGAGCACGCCCTCGACCCGACCTACGCCAAAAATATCGGCGTCAATATCGATGAGCTCTACATCTCTCAGCCCGACAACGGCGAGCAGGCCCTGGAGATCACGGAGACGATGGTGCGGTCCGGCGCGATCGACATCATCGTCGTCGACTCGGTGGCGGCCCTGGTTCCGAAGGCGGAGATCGAGGGGGATATGGGCGATTCCCATGTCGGACTGCAGGCGCGCCTGATGTCTCAGGCACTGCGCAAATTGACAGCCGCCATCAGCAGATCCAACTGTATCGTGATCTTTATCAATCAGCTCCGCGAGAAAGTCGGCGTATATTACGGCAGTCCGGAGACGACCACCGGCGGAAGGGCGCTGAAGTTTTATTCGTCCGTGCGGCTGGATATCCGGCGCATCGAGTCGATCAAGCAGGGCGGCGAGATCATCGGCAGCCGAACGCGCGTGAAGGTCGTGAAAAATAAGATCGCGCCGCCGTTCAAGGAGGCGGAATTTGATATCATGTTCGGCAAAGGCATCTCTGTCGTCGGCGATATCCTCGATCTCGCGACCAACATCGGCATCATCAATAAGAGCGGCGCCTGGTACGCCTACAACAATACCAAGATCGGACAGGGCCGCGAAAACGCGAAGCAGTATATCGCAGAACGGCCGGAGCTTCTGCAGGAGCTTGATCAGAAAGTCAGGGCATATTACGGCCTTGGGGAGAGCAAAAAAGAAAGCGGGGCAGATGCCGATGGCGATGTGTCTGGTCACGAAGATAGCCTGGATCAGCCGGTCGAGGGCGCAAATTTACCTCAATGATGATCCCTGTTTTATCCTCAGCGCCGCCGATATCCAATCGCTTGGCCTTTGTGAGGGCGAGGAGCTGACAGAGGGCGCCATCAGGGATATCTATGACAACATTATGGTGGGCAGAGCCAGAGCCAAAGCCCTGGATCTGCTCAAGACCAGAGATTACACGTCATCGGAGCTCTATGCGCGGATCAAAAGGGCTTTCGGCTCAGACGCCCTGGCAGAGCAGGCGGTCGACTATGTCAAATCTTTTGGCTATATCGATGATGTCCGTTTTGCCAAAAATTATATCCGCGGCCATGCCGACAGCCTGAGCTGTTCGGCGCTGGCCGCCAAGCTTCACAGCAAGGGCCTGAGTCGGGAGATCATTGACGCGGCCATGGCGGAGGCGGATATCGATGAGCTTAGCCAGCTCAGACAGCTGGCTGTGAAAAAATTTCCGGATTACGCACATCTGCCGCCGGACCAGAAGAGGAAAGCGGTTGCCTATTTTCTGAGGCGGGGATATGCCTATGAGGACGTGCGAACCGCTCTCAGGGAACTGTGAGAATTCAGAATTGTCTGAATTGTTTTGATTCGTCCGGTCATCTCGAAGATTCCCAAGGTGGATCCCGTCACGGGATTTGCCCTGGGAATTTGACTGCGCGATCACTAAAGTGCGATATTTTGCCGTTTTGCCGCAATCAACACTTGACATAATTCTGAAAAAAGGTTACAATATCTAATTGTATGAAAATACAACGAAAATTTAATAAGGAGGTGTTCCTGTGCAACTGTGGTTAGCAATATTAATTATTATTATTGCTATTGCCATCACTGCGCTGATTGTCTGGAAAGCCGCGATTTCTTATCATCAGAAGGTTGTGGAGTCAAAGATCGGTTCCGCCGAGGAAAAGGCCAGAGAGATCATTGACGAGGCGATGAAGACAGCCGAAGCCAAGAAGCGTGAAGGTTTGATCGAAGTCAAGGAAGAGGCCCTGAAGAATAAGAATGAACTTGAGCGGGAAAGCAGAGAGCGCAGAAACGAGTTACAAAAGTTCGAGAAGAGAGTGCTGGCCAAGGAGGAGGCGCTGGACAGAAAGTCCGATGCCCTTGAGAAAAAGGAGAGCCAGCTGGCTACAAAGGAGGACAAGCTCAACAAACTCCGCGTTGAAGTCGAATCTCTGAACGAACAGAGAGTGCAGGAACTTGAGAGAATCTCTGGATTGACCTCCGAACAAGCAAAAGATTATCTTTTAAAGACTGTCGAGGACGAAGTCAAACACGAGACAGCCATGTTAGTAAAAGACCTTCAAAACAAGGCAAAAGAGGAAGCCGCCAAAAAGGCTAAAGACTATGTGGTGACCGCCATTCAGAAGTGTGCGGCGGACCACGTCGCAGAGACAACGATTTCTGTTGTCCCGTTGCCTAATGACGAGATGAAGGGACGCATTATCGGCCGTGAAGGCCGGAATATCCGTACCCTGGAGACGTTGACAGGTGTCGATCTGATCATAGACGACACGCCGGAAGCTGTCATCTTATCCAGCTTTGATCCGATCCGCAGG
Source organism: uncultured Catenibacillus sp. (assembly GCA_964423195.1). Lineage (GTDB taxonomy): Bacteria > Bacillota > Clostridia > Lachnospirales > Lachnospiraceae > CAKRHR01. The sequence continues at coordinate 13,412 of CAYRDY010000003.1, forward strand.
GAAGTCGCCAGGATCGCCCTGGAAAAGCTGATCGTGGACGGCCGTATCCATCCGGCCAGGATCGAGGAAATGGTTGATAAAGCGCAAAAAGAAGTGGAGACCATGATCCGCGAGGAGGGCGAGGCAGCCACCCTTGAGGTCGGTGTCCACGGTATTCATCCTGAGCTTGTCCGCCTTCTCGGCAAGATGAAGTTCCGCACGAGCTATGGACAAAATGCTTTAAAGCACTCGATAGAAGTTGCCCAGCTTTCCGGTCTTCTGGCCGCGGAAGTCGGTGTGGATGTGAGACTGGCCAAGCGCGCCGGCCTGCTGCATGACATCGGCAAGTCCGTTGACCACGAGATGGAGGGCTCCCACATACAGATCGGTGCCGATCTATGTAAAAAATATAAAGAATCAGCAGTCGTGATCAATGCTGTGGAATCCCATCACGGTGATGTGGAGCCTACATCCCTGATCGCGTGTCTGGTTCAGGCCGCAGATACCATCTCCGCCGCACGTCCGGGTGCCCGCAGAGAGACTTTGGAGACATATACTAACAGATTAAAACAATTAGAAGATATAGCCAATCAATATAAAGGTGTTGATAAATCTTTTGCTATTCAGGCAGGCAGAGAAATCCGTGTGATGGTTATCCCTGAGCACGTCAGTGATGCAGATATGATCCTGATGGCGCGTGATATCGCGAAGCAGATTGAAGCAGAGCTTGAGTATCCGGGCCAGATCAAGGTCAATGTCATCAGAGAATCTCGAGTTACAGAGTATGCCAGGTAACGAACGCAATACAATAACTTATCGCTTAGAGAAATGATGCCTTATAGACTGTATATGACAGTTTATAAGGCTTTTCTTTCAGAGTGACCCTTTATCTAGAAAGCTGAGGTATTTCAATGGCACCCTTGACCCCAATGATGCAGCAGTATATGGAAATCAAGAAGCAGTACAGAGACTGTATTCTCTTTTATCGCCTCGGAGATTTTTATGAAATGTTCTTCGATGATGCCCTGACGGCTTCCAGGGAACTGGAGCTGACGCTGACCGGAAGAGACTGTGGGCAGGAGGAGCGGGCGCCGATGTGCGGCGTCCCGTATCACGCCGTGGATGGATACTTAAATAAGCTGGTCTCCAGGGGTTACCGCGTGGCTATCTGTGAGCAGATGGAGGATCCCCAGCTCGCGAAGGGCATCGTCAAGCGCGAGGTGATCCGTATTGTCACGCCGGGAACCAACTTCAGCGATCAGGCGTTGGATGAATCCAAAAATAATTATCTGATGTGCATCGTCTATATCGGCGGCGCATTCGGCATCTCGGCGGCTGACGTCTCCACGGGGGATTATTATGTCACGGAAGTGGATTCAGACAAAAAACTGTTTGACGAGATCAATAAATACACGCCGGCGGAGATCATTTACAATGAATATTTTGCGATGAGCGGGGCCGATATCTCTGATCTATGCGCCAGGCAAAACATCAGTTCCACGGAGCTTGACCGCTGGTATACGGATGAGGATCTCTGCGTCAGGCAGCTCAAGGAACACTTTCATGTGTCCACACTCGACGGACTCGGCATCAGGGACTACCCCGCGGGGACAATCGCCGCGGGCGCCCTGCTTCAGTATCTATATGAGACGCAAAAAAATGCTCTGGAACATATGACCCGCCTGGTGCCCTATGAGACCGGCAAATATATGGTCATTGACAGTTCCACGAGGCGCAATCTGGAGCTTCTGGAGACAATGCGCGAGAAACAGAAGCGCGGCTCACTTCTGTGGGTGCTCGACAAGACAAAGACGGCAATGGGCGCAAGACTTCTGCGCACGTATATTGAACAGCCCCTCATCGAGAGAGAAGAGATTGAGCGGCGGCTGGACGCCGTCGAGGAGCTCAACGGGGATATGGTCACGCGGGAGGAGCTTCGCGAGTATCTGAATCCGATCTATGACCTGGAACGACTGATCGGACGCGTCAGTTACCGCTCGGCAAATCCGAGGGATCTGATCTCCTTAAAGAATTCTCTGGAGATGGTGCCGCATGTCAAATATCTGCTGAAATCCTTCAAAACCGAGGAGATTCAAAATATTTTCCACCAGATCGACGAGCTGGAGGACATCTGCGAGCTGATCGGGGCATCCATCAATGATGATCCGCCCGTCTCTGTCAAGGACGGCGGCATCATCAAGGACGGGTTTGATGCAAATATTGATAAATACCGCCGCGCGAAGACGGACGGCAAGCAGTGGCTCTCGGAGCTGGAAGTCAGGGAGCGAGAGAAGACAGGCATCAAAAACCTGCGCATCAAATTCAATAAGGTCTTCGGCTATTATCTCGAAGTCACAAATTCTTACAGGGATCTGGTGCCTGAGACGTGGACGCGCAAACAGACGCTCGCCAATGCCGAGCGCTTTATCACACCGGAATTAAAAGAACTGGAGGACATGATCCTCGGAGCGGAGGACAAATTATTTTCACTCGAATATCAGACATTCTCAGATATACGGGACAGAATTGCGGCGGAGGTCGTTCGCATTCAGCAGACGGCGCGGGCTCTCGCCAAGATCGACGTCTGCGCCTCATTGGCCTACGTGGCCGCCGCCAACAACTATGTGCGGCCGAAAATCAACACCAAGGGCATCATCAATATCAAGGGCGGGCGGCATCCGGTGGTCGAGAAGATGACCGCCAACGAGATGTTTATCGAGAATGACACCTATCTCGACAATGACCACAACCGCATCGCCATCATCACAGGTCCGAATATGGCCGGAAAATCGACCTATATGCGTCAGAGCGCGCTGATCGTTTTGATGGCTCAGATCGGAAGTTTTGTGCCCGCATCGAGCGCCGATATCGGCATTGTCGACCGCATCTTCACACGCGTCGGGGCATCGGATGATCTCGCCAGCGGCCAGAGCACTTTTATGGTCGAGATGACCGAGGTGGCCAATATTTTGAGAAATGCCACGAGAAACAGCCTGTTGATTCTGGACGAGATCGGCCGGGGCACGAGCACTTTTGACGGTCTGAGTATCGCTTGGGCTGTGGTGGAATATATCAGCCATCCAAAGCTCCTTGGCGCAAAGACGCTGTTTGCCACCCACTACCATGAGCTCACGGAACTGGAGGGCAAGCTGGAGAGCGTCAGCAACTACTGCGTCGCGGTCTCCGAGCAGGGCGACGATATTATTTTCCTGCGAAAGATCGTTCCGGGCGGCGCCGACAAAAGCTATGGCATTCAGGTCGCCAAACTGGCCGGCGTTCCGGATCTGGTGATCGAGCGCGCCAAGGAGCTCGTCGAGGAGCTGAGCAGCGCGGATATCTCTGACAGGGCCAGAGAGATCGAGACGGCGGATCTGAAAAAGTCAAAGTCGGCGAAGGTGAAAAAAGATGACGCGCCAAGCGGTCAGTATTCCATGTTTGACACCGGGATGGCCGCCGAGGACTCCGGATCCGCAAAAGCGCGGGATTCAGAGGCGGATCAGACGCGGGAGGAGATCTGTGATCGAATCATGCAGATAGATATCCCATCGATCACGCCGATGGAAGCCATGAATATTTTGTATCAGTTACAGAGAGATTTAATCAATAGACAATAAGGTGATATTTTGGCGGGAATCAAAATACTGGATTCAGAGACAGTCAATAAAATCGCTGCCGGCGAGGTGGTCGAGCGGCCGGGCTCCGTGGTCAAGGAGTTGGTGGAAAATGCCATCGACGCCAAGGCGACGGCCGTCACGATCGAGATCAGGGAAGGCGGAGTGGGGCTCATCCGCATCACGGACAACGGCACAGGGATCAGCAGAGATGAGATCTCTAGGGCATTTCTGCGCCATTCGACGAGCAAGATCAGCTCGGCGGAGGATCTGCGAAGCGTCTCCTCGCTCGGCTTTCGGGGCGAGGCGCTCTCAAGCATTGCCGCGGTCGCGCAGGTGGAACTGGTGACCAAAACGCATCAGGCGCTGCTCGGCGCGCGGTATCTGATCGAGGGCGGCGAGGAAAAATCTCTACAGGAGATCGGCTGTCCGGCGGGCACCACGGTAATCGTGCGCAATCTATTTTACAATACGCCGGCCAGACGCAAATTTTTAAAGACCAATATGACGGAGGCCGCCTATATCAGCGATCTGGTCCAGCGCCTGGCGCTCTCACATCCGGAAATTTCCTTTAAATTCACGAATAACGGCCAGATCCGTCTGCACACGATGGGAAACCATCAGCTCAGGGATATTATCTACAATGTCTACGGCAGGGAGATCACAGCCAATATCCTGCCGGCGGACCTTCAGAATGCGCATGTCGTGATCAGCGGATATATCGGGAAGCCCGTCATCAGCCGCGGCAACCGCTCCTATGAAAATTACTTTATCAACGGGCGCTTCATCAAGAGCGGAATCATCACCAGGGCTATAGAGGAAGCCTACAAAACCTTCATCATGGTGCACAAGTATCCGTTCACGGCGCTGCACCTGAGGGTGGATCCGGAGCTGATCGACGTCAATGTCCATCCGGCGAAGATGGAAGTCCGTTTCAATAACAGCGAGGAGATCTACCAGATGGTCTATCACGCGGTGCGAAGCGCCCTGGAGGGCAGCGAGCTGATCCCCGACGCCGGTGTGGACAGCGAGCGGGAGATTCACAGGCAAAAGTCCGAAGAGCGGCGGGCGCAGGCAAGGGATCTCAGGCAGTACCGTGACATCCCGGAGCCCTTTGAGACAAAACGGCTGGCGTCACAGGCGAGTTCCGGCCATCCGGATCCGGAGATTTCGCGGGATGAGACATCCAAGAGTAAGCGCCGGGAGGATCCCCTGATCGCAGAGACGGCGCAGGATTACCGGGGCGAAGGGCAGAAAGCTGAACAGAATATTAAACCGGCAGCTAGAGCCGTTGAACAGAATACTAAACCGGCAGCTAGAGCCGATGCAGAAGAAAAATCCGAAAAAAAGCCGGAACAGCTATCTCTATTCGATGACAGGCTGCTCGCCGAGACGGCGAGGGCGCAGCACCGACTGATCGGACAGGTGTTTGACACCTACTGGATCGTGGCGTACGGCGATAAAATGTTTATCATCGATCAGCACGCCGCCCATGAAAAGGTCCTCTATGAGAAGCTGGTCCGGCAATACCGATCGGGAACGCCGCAGTCTCAGTACCTGAATCCGCCGATGATCCTGTCCCTATCGCCGGGAGAGGAAATTGCCGTCCACACTTACGGAGATTATCTCAGAGATTTCGGCTTTGAGATAGAGCCTTTCGGCGGCAGGGAGTATGCCGTCAGAGCGGTCCCCATGGATCTCTACGGTTTCTGCGAGAAAGATCTGCTGCTCATGATCATCGACAGCCTGAGTGCCGACGGCGACACAGGGAAACCGGATGTGATCATTGACCGGCTGGCTGGGAGCGCCTGCAAGGCCGCCGTCAAGGGCAGGCATGCCATGTCCGATAGAGAGGCGGATGCGCTGATCGACCAGCTCTTGCAGGCGGAAAATCCTTATACATGCCCACACGGACGTCCGACGATCATCTCGATGAGCCGTTACGATCTTGAAAAGAAATTCAAGCGCGTCCAGGACTAGAAAGAAATCAGGAATTAAAGTTTGGAAGTATGCTTCCAAATCCACTTTGATGGATGACGCACTAAAGTGCGTCAACTTCAAGAGAGAGGAAAAATGAATCGAGGAAAGAGACCTTTAATCGTGCTGGCCGGTCCCACCGCCGTCGGGAAAACGGCATTGTCGGTCAGCCTCGCAAGAGCCGTCGGCGGGGAGATCATCTCTGCCGATTCCATGCAGGTTTACCGCTACATGGATATCGGCACGGCCAAGATCACAGCCGGGGAGATGCAGGGCATCAGACATCACCTGATCGACGTGCTACTGCCGGAAGATGCGTTCAACGTGACCATTTTTCAAAAGATGGCGATCTCCGCCATCGATGAGATCTATGCGCGGGGGAAACTACCGATTCTGGTGGGAGGTACCGGCTTTTATATTCAGGCCGTGCTCTATCACATTCACTTTGAGGAAAATGACGGCGATGACGGTTACCGCGGATCCCTTGAGGCTCTGGCGGCGACGCAGGGCAGCGAAAGCCTGCACCGGATGCTTGAGGCGATCGACCCTGAGGCCGCGCGCCAGATTCACTGCAACAACACCAAAAAAATCATTCGTGCCCTCGAATTTTACCACCAGACCGGCATCCGGATCTCCGAACACAACGCCGCCCAGCGGCAGAATGTCTCGCCATACCACTATGCCTATTTCGTCCTGACTGAGAACCGCGAGGCGCTCTACGAGCGCATTGACAGGCGCGTCGATCAGATGATATCGGACGGCCTTGTCGATGAGGTGCGCGCGCTTCTGGCCAGAGGCTGCACCAGAGATATGGTTTCCATGCAGGGGCTCGGCTATAAGGAGATCATTGACTATCTTGAGGGCCGCACATCGCTTGAGGAGGCCGTGGCGATTCTCAAGAGAGATACCCGCCATTTTGCGAAGCGCCAGCTGACATGGTTTCGGAGAGAGCGAAACGTGATCTGGCTGAACAGAGATCAATACGAGAGCGAACAGGCCATTTTACAGGCGATGCTCGATATTTTGAAAGCAGGATTTATCGATGAATGATCTGAAGAAATATTATCTGTCGCTCGGCATATCCGAGAAAGTCTATGATTATTGCAGCCGGATCACCGGTCAGCTAAGCGATCGCTTTGCCCGGATCGACGCCGTGACAGAGTTTAATCAGTTGAAAGTGATCCGCGCCATGCAGAAAAATAGGATCAGCGATTATCATTTTAACAGCGGCACGGGCTACGGCTATAACGATGACGGGCGCGACGCCCTGGAGCGCGTCTACGCGGATGTCTTTCACACGGAGGACGCCCTGGTGCGCCCACATATCACATGCGGCACGCACGCGCTGACCCTGGCGCTGGCGGGCAATCTGAGGCCCGGCGACGAACTCCTGGCGCCCGCCGGAAAACCGTATGACACACTTGAGGAGGTCATCGGCATCCGGCCGTCGAGAGGGTCGCTCGCGGAATATGGCATCACCTACAGGCAGGTTGACTTGAAAGAGGACGGAACATTTGACTACGACGGCATCCGGGAGGCGATCCGCGGCCGCACAAAGATGGCGGCGATTCAGCGCTCAAAGGGTTATCAGACCAGGCCGACATTTTCGGTCGGTCAGATCGGGGAACTGATCGCATTTATCAAGGAAATCAATCCGGACATCATCTGTATGGTCGATAATTGCTATGGTGAATTTGTGGAGATCACGGAGCCATCCGACGTGGGCGCCGATCTCTGTGTCGGTTCCCTGATCAAAAATCCGGGCGGCGGGCTGGCGCCGATCGGCGGCTATATCGCCGGGAAAAAGGTTTATGTGGAAAACGCGGCTTATCGACTGACCGCGCCGGGACTGGGCCGGGAAGTCGGCGCCAGTCTGGGGGTCAACCGCAGCTTTTTTCAGGGACTTTTTCTGGCGCCGCAGGTGGTCGCAAGCGCGCTCAAGGGCGCCATTTTCGCCGCAAATATTTACCAGAATCTCGGATTTTTGGCGATTCCGGACAAGGATGAGCCGAGGCACGATATCATTCAGGCCGTCGTCCTTGGGAGCCCTGAGGCCGTGATCCAATTTTGCAGGGGGATCCAGGCCGCCGCGCCCGTGGACAGCCACCTCCTGCCGGAGCCATGGGCGATGCCGGGCTACGACAGTGAGGTGATCATGGCAGCGGGCGCGTTTATCCAGGGGTCGTCGATTGAGCTGAGCGCCGACGCCCCGATCCGGGAGCCGTATACCGTCTATTTTCAGGGCGGCCTGACCTGGCCCCACGCAAAATTCGGCATCATGATGTCCCTGCAAAAATTATATGAGTCGAATCTGGTCCGTCTGTGAAAAAGTCTCACAATTTTACAATATCGCGGAATAAATCATGGATTTTTCATTGACTATTTCGATATACTTTTTCAGATAACCATGATATAATAATGGAAACGCTTTGGACATACTTTGGAGAGATACGAGTATGAAAGGGCGGTTACATGGACAATTCTAATTTACAGATCAAAAACATGCCGGAATCAGAACGGCCTTACGAAAAATGCCTGAAGTTCGGCGCAGAGTCACTGTCCGATGCCGAGCTGCTGGCAGTCATCATCAAGTCTGGGACAAAAAATCTTCGCTCGACGGATCTTGCGCGGCAAATCCTTGCCCTGTGTGAGCCCCAGGGCGGTCTGAGCTATCTAAACCGGCTGTCTGTCCACCAGCTGACAAAGATTAAGGGCGTCGGAAAGGTCAAAGCGATACAGATCGTCTGCGCCGCTGAGTTATCACGCCGCATCGCCAAGTCAAGCGCCGGTTCAGGGGACAATTTCAACAATCCCGACACTGTGGCGGCTTACTACATGGAGGATATGCGCCATCTGACCCAGGAACAGCTGATCCTTGTCATGCTCGACACCAAATGCAGACTGATCAAGGATATGGTGTTGACCAGAGGCACAGTCAACAGAACGATCATGAATCCCAGAGAAATTTTTGTCGAGGCACTGAAGTACGAGGCGGTGCATATCATCCTTGTGCACAATCATCCCAGCGGCGACCCGACGCCCAGCAAGGAGGATATCCGGCTGACAAAGCAGGTCGCGGATGCGGGAAGGCTGATCGGTATTCCCCTGGTCGACCATCTGATCATCGGCGATAACATCTATGAAAGCCTTGCGCGCTACATATGACATATGACCTTGAGACTGGTCTTAAAATGTGATTATTTTTTCATTAAATTACGATAATTTTATTGCAAAACTCCGCCGGATTTTGTATATTATTAATAGAGCGATTTTATTAGAATGATCGCGGGTCTGTTTTTATGTTGCCGTACTGGTATAGAACTGAATATTGAATGACAAAAACAGGAGGATGTTTTAGATGAATATCGGTTTAATCGCACACGACACAAAAAAGAAATTGATGCAGAATTTCTGTATTGCCTATCGCGGCATTTTATCTAAAAATGAATTATATGCTACCGGCACGACCGGAAGACTGATTGAGGAAGTCACAAATTTAAACATACATAAATTTCTCGCCGGCCATCTGGGGGGCGAACAGCAGCTCGGCGCCCAGATCGAACACAACAATATTGACCTTGTCATTTTCCTGCGCGACCCGATCGCTCCAAAGACGCATGAACCGGACGTTCACAGGGTCGTCCGGCTTTGCGATACGCACAATATCCCGATCGCTACGAATCTTGCGACCGCTGAACTGCTGATCAAGGCACTTGACCGCGGTGATCTGGACTGGCGCGAATTTTATAAATGAGATGCGCGCAAATTCTACAAATCAAATGGTCAAGAGATGATATCATGAAATACAGAAAAAAAATGCTGGCATTGTGCTGTCTATCCATGCTTGGCCTCGTCGGATGCGGCCCGCAGAGCGGGCTGATGAACGAATATACGGATATCAATATTCTTCGCAGTACGGACGTACAGGATGCCATGCCTGTCTACACGGTGGATCCCTTTGCCAAGAATATTGCGATACTGACAAGGGATTACACGACGGCGGGGACGGATGAGAGCGGCGGGGCATCCACGGATGGAGATAGCAGTGAGAATCCGGATGAGAGTGGCACAGTGCCGGATACATCGGAATCTGTCTCCGAGACCACAGCTGTCCCTGACGGGGAGGACGACGGCAGCGGATCCGGCGCTCTGAGTGATACGCCTGCCCTACTCGTCAACTATACGACCAACGAGGTCATTTACAGCAACCGGGCCTTTGAGGAGGTCGCCCCGGCCAGTCTGACGAAGATGATGACAGCGCTTGTGGCGCTCAAATACGGTGTGATGACGGATGAAGTGGTGACGACGACGGAGATGAATGCCGATATGGTGCCGTCAGCGCAGGTCTGCGGCCTTTCGCCGGGTGACAGGATACAGCTGGATCCTCTGATTCGGGCGATGCTCGTCTATTCGGGCAACGACGCGGCAAATGCCATTGCCGTCCACATTTCCGGAAGCCTCAGCGCGTTTGTCGACCTGATGAATATCGAGGCCAACCGCATCGGCGCCGTCAACACGCATTTTTCGAATACGCACGGCCTTGATGTCGAGAATAACTACTCAAGCGCCTATGATCTCTATCTGATCTTTAATGAATGTATGAAATATGACGTATTCAGGGAGGCCGTACAGACCTATAAGTACACGCTCACCTACACCACTTCCGGCGGGGAAGAGCGGGTGGTCAGCTATGATTCGACCAATCAGTATCTGCACGGCATCGCCAAGAGCCCCGAGGGCATCACGGTCTACGGTGGCAAGACGGGCACCACAGAGAATGCCGGCGCGTGCCTGCTCGTCTACGCCAAGGACGCGGAGGGCGTCGAATATATTGCCCTGTCGATGGGCAATCCTGACAAAGAAGAATTGTACTCACAAATGAACAAAATATTGATAAAAATTCTGAACTAGGCATTGAAATATTCATTGAAATATTGAGTATTTTATACTATAATAGATTTAAGTAAATATGAATAGCAGGAGGAGAGTGCAATGATACAAATCATTTCAGGCGCAAAAGGTAAAGGGAAGACTAAATTTCTTATCCAGAAGGCGAATGACGCCGTCAAGGGAGCGACCGGCAATATCGTCTATCTGGATAAAAACAATAAACATATGTATGAATTGAGCAATAAAATACGCCTCATCAATGTCAAGGCATTTCCGATTGACAATTATGACAGTTTTCTGGGATTTGTGTGCGGATTGATCTCCCAGGACCACGATCTGCAGGCGATGTATCTTGACAGTTTTTTGAGTGTATCCTGTGTGACGGAAGATTATGTCGGCTATGTGCTTACCCAGCTGGACAAGATATCAAAAGCATTTGAGGTCGATTTTATTTTAAGTATATCTCTTGACTCTGTGGATATTCCGGAAGAATTTAAGGAGAGTATCATTCTTTCTCTGTAATCATATGAATCGATCGTAACAGTTCAGACAAATCTGAACTGTTACATTTTTTTAAATAGGGAGCAGATTATGGCGGATAAAGATTCCAGGAGGAGATCCGGGCGTCCCGGAGGCGTCAATATCGGTACGATCATTTTTATCATATTGATCATCTATATCGCGATCATGGTCGGCAGATCTATCTTTAAGGTGCCCGTGTCATACGCTGAGGTAGAGTCCGGCAAGATCGTCGACAGCAGTATTTTCAACGGGATTGTGCTGCGCGATGAGACGGTGGTCAGAAGTCCGGCGGATGGATATCTGAATTATTACATTCATGACGGCGAGCGGGCTGCCAAGGGGTCCAGAGTATGTATGATCGATACGCTGGGGATCTATACGGCCGGTGTCCAGGAGGACAGCCGGATCCAGTTCAGCAGTGACGATTACAGTGATATCAAGGATATCATTTCCGTCTATACGAATGACTATTCAAACAGCCGTTTCTCAGATATCTATACCTTTAAATATGATCTGCAGAATAAAATTACCGAGATTGTCAGCAACCAGTCGATCGACAGCGCCGGGGACGCGGTCGGCAGCTCCGCCGTAAAAAATATCACGGCGCCGGATACCGGCATTATTTCCTATTCCTATGACGGCATGGAGGATCTGAAAGCGGAGGACATCACAGATGATATGTTCAACTATGCCTCCCATCAGACCGTTCAGCTGACCTCAAACGAGCAGATCAGGGCCGGGACACCCGCCTTCAAGCTGACGAGAGACTCGAACTGGTCCATTATTATTCGCTTGAACAGCAATCAGGCGGCCATTCTCGGCAACGAGGAGGTCGTCAGAGTGAAATTCACGAAAGACGACGTGTCCACATGGGCCTATGTGGATGTCTACGCAAACGGCGACAGCATCTACGCGAAGCTGGACATTTCCCGCTACATGGTGCGCTATATCACCGACCGGTACCTGGAGATCGAGCTTGTGACCGCGGAGGCCGAGGGGCTAAAAATTCCCACCACCTCGCTGGTCACCAAGGATTTCTATACGATTCCGGAGGAATATCGCGTCACTGACCCTGAGAGCGGGGAGCCGGGTTTCTATAAATATAATTACAGCGATACCAATGAAATGACGGTCGAGCTGGTCAAGCCGGTCATCTACCAGACGAAGGACGGCCTCTGTTATGTTGATATGAAGGCGTTTAATCTGGGCGACTATATCGGCGACGGCTCATCTCAGGAGGGGCTGTACCGCATCGGCGCCACGGATACCGTCTACGGCGTCTACAATATGAATCAGGGGTATACCGCTTTCCGCATCGTCAATATCTTATATCAAAATGACAGTTACTGCATTATCGAGGAGAATACGACTTACGGCGTTTCACTCTATGATCATATCGTGCTCAATGCCAGCGCCGTCGACGAGGAAGAAGTCATCAATTAAGGGAGAAATGTGTCATGATCAGAGAAAATATCGCGCAGGTTCAAAAAAATATCGCCGAGGCCTGCAGGCGCTGCGGGCGCGACCCGAAGGAGGTCACGCTGATTGCCGTGAGCAAGACAAAACCCGTGGAGGACATCCGTGAGGCGATGGCCTGCGGTCTGACAGAGTTCGGTGAAAATAAAGTCCAGGAGATGTGCGATAAGATGGAGGCGATCAGAGAACCGCTCAGATGGCATCTGATCGGCCATCTGCAGACCAATAAGGTCAAGTATATTGTTGACAGGGCTTATCTGATCCACTCGGTGGATTCTCTGCATCTGGCTGAAAAAATTCAGGCAGAGGCGGAAAAGAAGAATGTCCATGTGAATATTCTCGTCCAGGTCAATGTGGCGGATGAACTGACAAAATTCGGCCTGTCCGCCGCGGAGACCATCGATATGGTTGAAAAAATCGCCGTGTTTCCGAATCTACATATCAAGGGTTTGATGACCATCGCGCCGTTTGTGGAGAATGCCGAGGAAAATCGACAATTTTTTCGCAAAATGAAAGAATTGTCTGTTGACATTGGGAACAAAAACATTGATAATGTAAGTATGCGCATCCTTTCCATGGGAATGACCGGAGACTATGAAGTCGCGGTCGAGGAGGGCGCGACCCATGTCCGTGTAGGGACAGGTATCTTTGGAGAGAGAAATTACAATAGATAGAAATCAGGATCTGCCTTTTCGCCGTTGGACCAAGAGACGGATAAGAAGACGGAGAGAAAACATCACGGCAGATGAAAACAGGAATAGGAGAGAGTTGCAGCTATGGGAAAAATGTTTGATAGATTTATGAATACCATGCGCTTAAACGGCGATGATTATGAAGAGGAATATGACGAATATGATGACGAATATGACGGCTATGACGATGATCTGTATGACGATGAATATGATGATCAGCCGGCGCAGAGGCGAAGTGCGGCAAAAAAGAGCGCTGGCAGGGCCAGGAGCACATCCGCGCCGCGGGACAGATCGTCAGGCAGTTCTTCGAGAGACAGTAAGATCGTGCCGATAAGAAAGACACAGAATATTCAGGAAGTCCGCGTCGTCTGTCCGACGACCTTTGAGGCCGCAAAGGAGATCATCGATGTGCTCCTCGACGGTCAGGCCGCGGTGATCAATCTCGAAGGCTTGAAAAATGACAATTTCCCGCTGGCATCCAGGATCACAGATTTTGTATTCGGCGGCTGTTACGCTCTTGACGGAAACATCAAACCGGTGACCAATTTTATCTTTATCGTGACGCCGGACGGACTGGAGATCACAGGCGACATTCAGGGCGTCGTCAATAACAAACAGAATGTGTCCGGTTCAGTCTACGGTTATCAGACCAGATAGCTCCGGATATGGATAAATCATCTCAGCTTTTGCTGCGGCATCTCTCTGATCTGGCGGATGATGCCGCTTACCGCGGCGGCTGCACCTTCACAGATTTTTTAAATCTGAACGAACAGACGATATTTATTGAAAACAGGGCTGATTTTTCTCACGTTCGCTGTGCTTTCAACGGCGGATATGAATCCGCCGAGCGGCGTATGATCAAATTTTTTTCGGATTCTGAAGGTGAGACGGAGTGTGAGACGCCGTTTCCGATCCAGTGCGTGAGGATTGAGGCTGTCTCTGAGAAATTCAGCGATCAGCTGACGCACCGGGATTTTCTGGGCGCCGTTTTAAATCTCGGCATTGACCGCGGCAAGACCGGAGACATTTTGGTGAGGGACAATACGGCCTATCTGCTGGCCACGGAGACGATGGCGCCGTTTATCTGTGAGAATCTCGAGCAGGTCAGACACACAAGGGTGCGCGCCAGTCTGTGCGCGCTGCCTCAGACGGTGGCCGAGCCGGCCTTTCGAACAAAACAGGGCAGCGTCACATCTGTGCGCATTGACAGCCTGGTCGCGCTGGCTTTCAACCTGTCACGCACATCGGCGGCGCGATATATCTCGCAGGGACTGGTCTTTATCAACGGCCGTATGGTCACGTCAAACAGCGCTGTCCCCAGGGACGGGGACGTGATCTCTGTGCGCACGCTCGGCCGGTTCAAGCTGGAGACGACGGATAGGAGATCAAAAAAAGATAAATTGATCGTCAGGACGCACATCTACATTTAGGAGGAATTTTTATGATCACACCAATTGATGTTCAGTCTAAAACTTTTAAATCAGGTATGGGATATTCAAAAACGGACGTTGACAGTTTTATGCAGACAATCAGCGCCGACTATGAGGCGCTTTACAGAGAAAATCTTGAATTAAAGGACAAAGTCAATATATTAAATGACGGTATTAATCACTATAAAAGCATCGAGAAATCCATGCAAAAGGCGCTTGTGCTGGCGGAGCAGACGGCCGAGGAGACGATCAATTCATCCAAATCCAACGCCACCGTGATCGAGCAGGAAGCTGTCCTGAAGGCTCAGTCCATCGTCGCTGACGCCAAGATTGAGCTCGACCATATTCACAGCAAGACCATCGAATTGATCCAGCAGTATGAGAAATACCGCACGCAATTCAAGTCTCTGGCCCAGTCTCAGGCTGAATTGCTCGACAGCGACGCATTCAATATCGAGGTGGCGACACTTGACGCTTTCCAGAATCTCCAGCAGAGCGCGTCTGAGCATTACGCGAATATCGACACCAGCACGGTCTATCAAAAGAGCCATCCGGTCCACATCACCTCCTCGCCGGAGGGGGAGGATAGGGATGAGACCCTGAGTGAAGACGATGAGATAAAGATCAATGATTTCGCCAGCATGTTCAAAGACGCGGACTGACAGGCCGACGAATAACCCCTGTCAGGCGGCGTTGAATCGTGGCGGGGCGCCGTGAAAGCGGCGCGAGAGGTTTGACATATTGAGGCGAGGCTGCCGCAGATTTGCGGCGGCCTTATCTTTATGAGTGCGCCCGGCGGCGCACGTTTCTATCAAGTTTAAAAGTTGAATCTGTGATATGATGGATGCGGGTCGTGATGCCGGCAGGAGGGATGCGTCATGCGGACAATGACTGTACATGATGAGAATAAACCGATTTACCCCATTGTTTTTGCCGAGGACTACAGCTGCCTTTCCGAGGCGGTGCGGAGGCTGCGGATCAGACAGCGGAAAATATGTGTCGTCTCCGAGACGAATGTGGCGCCGCATTATCTCGACGAGGTGGTCCGGATTTTTGAGTCGGAGGCCCGGACAGTGACGCATTTTGTCTTTGAGGCGGGGGAGGCAAACAAAAATTTAAAAACCGTCGAAATGCTCTATGAACATCTGATCCGCTCCGGCTTTGACCGCAGGGATCTGCTCGTGGCGCTCGGCGGAGGGGTCACCGGTGACCTGACAGGCTACGCCGCCGCGACCTATATGCGCGGCATTTCTTTTATCCAGATGCCGACGAGCCTGCTCTCACAGGTGGACAGCAGCATCGGCGGCAAGACCGGCGTTGATTTCAATGCCTATAAGAATATGATCGGCGCTTTTCACCAGCCAGCGCTCGTCTATATGAATCTCGGCACGCTGCTGACACTCAGTGAGACGGAATATCTGTCCGGGATGGGAGAGATCATCAAGCACGGCCTGATCAAGGATATCACCTATTACCGCTGGATCAAGGCCCATCGGGAACAGATCATGGCCAGAGACCTGCCGGTCCTTGAGGAATTGATCTGGCAGAGCGTGAATATCAAACGACAGGTGGTCGAGAGAGACCCGAAGGAGCAGGGGGAGAGGGCACTGCTCAATTTTGGCCACACCATCGGCCATGCCGTCGAGAAGCTGACAGATTTCAAAATGCTCCACGGCGAGTGCGTGGCCGTCGGCATGGCGGCGGCCGGATGGATCTCATGCCGTCGGGGATACATCACAGATGAGACGCTTGAAGATATGCGGGAACTTCTCTCGAATTTCAAGCTCCCGGTCTCGGTCAGCCACCTGAGTGTCGATGAGGTTTTTGACGCGGCGAAGCATGACAAAAAAATGGATGCGGGGCATATTCGATTTGTGCTCCTGCAGCCGGAGGGGCATGCCGTGGTTGACACGTCGGTGTCCGATGATGAACTGATGTCGGCGATCCGCTCAGTCATCGAGCGCTGAGCGCTCAAAAACCGACGGGGAAGACAACAGGGAGCCTTTATTGACATCCGAACGGCGCTGATCATCGTGAGTGGCGCCCAGAGTACAAAAATCCTGAAAAATGGGGTATACGATGAGATATTTAAGGGATTTTTTATATATTTGCATTTTGGTCTTCATTGACCGGATGACTAAAATTTGTGCCGTCAGGTATCTGAAGCCGAACGGTCCGGTGCCGATTATCCGCGGTGTCTTTGAACTTCAGTATCTTGAGAATACCGGCGCGGCCTTTGGCATATTAAAAAACCGGCAGATATTATTTATCGTCGGCACGCTTTTGATCATGGCCGCTGTGATCTGGTTTTATTTCAAAATACCGGATAACCGAAGATTTCTGCCGCTGCGAATCATCTCAACCACGGTGGTCGCCGGTGCCGTCGGCAATCTCATTGACCGTGTTTCGCAGGGCTATGTCGTCGATTTCTTTTATTTTAAACTGATTGATTTTCCGATCTTTAATGTGGCTGACATTTACGTGACCGTATCGTCTGTCATCTTTCTGTTTCTGATGCTGTTTTACTATAAGGAAGAGGATTATCGTTTTTTGAGGGGCAAGTGAGGCCTTTAGCGTATGGATGTGCTGACATTTGATGTGGACGGCGATCACGGCGGCATTCGCATTGATAAGTATCTGAGTGAAATGATGCCGGAGCAGTCGCGGTCCTATATACAGAAACTCATTAAAGATGAGGCCGTATCTGTCGGCGCCGGTCCGGTCAAATCCAGTGATAAGGTCAATGGCGGTGACAGGGTGGAAGTGCGCCTTCCCGAGCCTGTCGTCCTCGATGTCAAACCCGAAAATATACCTCTGGATATCCTGTATGAGGATGATGACGTCATCGTCATCAATAAACCCAAGAATATGGTTGTCCATCCGAGCGCCGGCCATGAATCTCACACCGTTGTCAACGCCGTCTTGTATCACTGCCGGGATCAGCTCTCGACCATCAACGGCGTCCTGCGTCCAGGTATTGTCCACCGCATCGATAAGGATACGACCGGGGTCATTGTCGTCTGTAAAAATGACAGGGCGCATAACTTTCTGGCAGAGCAGCTGAGAGAACACTCGATCACGCGCAGATACCATGCCATCTGCTGCAACAATCTGGTCGATGACACGGGCACTGTCGACGCGCCGATCGGACGCTCACCCGCCGACCGGAAAAAGATGGCGGTCAATTTTCAGAGCGGCAAACCCGCGGTCACGCATTACAGGGTGCTGGAACGCTTCGGAAAGTATACTTACATCGAATGTGCGCTGGAGACCGGCCGCACACACCAGATCCGGGTTCACATGTCATCCATCGGACATCCGCTGCTCGGTGATCCCGTCTATGGCCCTGCAAATTGTCCCTTTAAACTTGACGGCCAGGTGCTGCACGCGAAAATCCTCGGTTTTATTCATCCGACGACCGGCGAATATATGGAATTCGAGGCGCCGCTGCCCGAATACTTTGCCAGATTACTGACATTGTTGCGGCGCTAAACATTAAATACTATATACTATATACTATATACTATATGCCATGGGGGAATGCATATGTGCCTATGACCGGAAAGAGCGGATTGAGTTCTTCGCGCAAAATGCGAGTTTATTGCGAAGATTGTTCTTGACACGAGGGCATCGGCGGCTTTATAATGAAGTTAAGAATCAATTCATGAGGTGACGACCTATGCGCGAACTGACTTATCAGGAAAAGACAAGCCTTGAGAATACTGTCAAACTGCGGGAAATTCTTGCGGAGCTTCCACCGTTTTGCAAAGAATTTTTCAGGGCGATCGAGCCGTCCACACAGCCAAAGACGAGAATCTCATATGCCTATGACTTAAAGGTTTTCTTTGGATTTCTGATCGAGAAAAAGCCTGCCTACAGGGAATACAGGCTGTCGGATTTCACGCCGGCGGATCTTGACAATCTTCAGGCTGTGGATATCGAGGAATATCAGGAATACTTGAAGCTCTACGACAAAGACGACAAATTGATCACAAATAAAGAGCGCGGCCTCGCCAGAAAGATGTCATCGCTGCGCAGTTTTTATAATTATTACTACAAACGCCAGGTCATCCACAATAATCCGGCCATGCTCGTCGATATGCCGAAACTGCACGACAAGGCCATCATCCGGCTGGATATCGATGAGGTGGCCAACCTGCTTGACTACATCGAGAGCTGCGGCGAAAATCTGACCGGCCAGCGCAAGGCCTACTATGAAAAGACAAAATTCCGCGATCTCGCGCTGATCACACTGCTCCTCGGCACAGGCATCCGGGTATCTGAGTGTGTCGGCCTGGATATCAACGATGTGGATTTCAAAAATAACTCCATCAAAGTGACCAGAAAAGGCGGAAATCAGATGTATGTCTTTTTTGGCAATGAAGTTGAGGTCGCGCTATATGACTATCTGAACAATGATCGCAATCTCGTCAAACCGCTCGAGGGCCATGAGAACGCCCTCTTTTTGTCCATGCAGCGCAAGCGAATCAGCGTCCGCACTGTCGAGGATCTGGTGCAGAAATACACGTCGCAGGTGACGCCGAACAAACACATCACCCCGCACAAACTGCGGAGCACCTATGGCACAAATCTGTACAAGGAGACCGGCGATATCTACCTCGTCGCGGACGTCCTCGGACATAAGGACGTCAACACGACCAGAAGGCATTATGCCGCCACCGATGACGACCGAAGGAGGCTCGCGGCCACCGCTGTGAAGCTCAGGGAGCCATAATCAGGGAACAATGAATCCGAGAGGCGCAATAAAGCCAAGGATGCCCATCCATTGAATGGATAAAATTTATAAATCCTCTTCCGCCACTGTCTTGCCGTCGCGCCAGATGCGCTCAAGATCATAGTACAGGCGGTTTTCCTCCGAGAAAATGTGAACGATGATATCATTGTAATCCATCAATATCCAGTTGGCGGCGCGATAGCCCTCGATCTGCTTCGGGGTCCGTCCCTCCTTAGCTAGCGCTTCCTCGACACTGTCCGCCAACGCCTGAACCTGGTTGGTATTGCTGCCGCTGGCGATGATGAAATAATCAGCGATGACTGTGACATTGGAGATATCCAGAATATGAATATCCTGTGCCTTTTTGTCTTTCAAGGCGTCAACGGCGATTCTGGCCGCATATCTTGCGTCAATCATTTTTATTCCTCCCTAAAAGTTCCTTATAATATTGATATGTTTCTACCGTATGTCGGTCAATATTCTGCTTTTTCTCATTCAGATAATTTAAAGTCTGCGCCAATATCTCAAGGACGCCCTCGTCGAGATTTTCAAAGCACAGCCGGCGCAGATGTCCAAGATCCGGCGCACTGCTCCGCCCCGGCTCAATATAGTCCGCCGCGAATACGATCTCCTCAAGCAGCGACATCTCCGGCCTGCCGGTCGTGTGGAAGCGTATGGCATTGAGGATATCCTCATCGGTCACCCCATATTTTTTTCGCGCGAAATGGGCGCCGACTTTCCCGTGGAGCAGATACGGACTCTTTCGCTCCGTCTCAGAGACAGGGATGTGATTCTTATCGCATATTTTTAACAGCTTCTCAGCCTCCAGATATTTGGCGCAGTCGTGGAGGAGGCCTGCAATCTCAGCCTTCTTTAGGTCGCAGCCGTACCTCATCGCCAGGCAGACGCTCGTATAGCGGACACCGGTCGTGTGGACATAGCGCTTTTCGTTCAATTTTTTGATCAGATGTCTCTCAATTTCCGCAATTTCCATCATTTGCCACACCACCCGTCGACGCCTTCTTATCGGCATATATCTGATTCTGATAGATAAATTCACGGACTCTGTCCGGCACAAGAAATTCAATGCTCCTGCCCTCAGCGACCCTCTTGCGGATCATCGTCGATGAGATATCAATCTTTGGCACAGACTCGATATATATTCTGGCACCGTAATCCCTTGTCAGCTCATCGGCCTTCGCGCGGAGCAGATCGAGGTCGATATCCTCACGCGCGGCGGCTATCAGCGCGGCGTCACGGAAGATTTCACGCGGATGATGCCACGTATCGATCGCGAACAGAGAATCCGCGCCCATGATGAAATAAAAGGTATAATCGGGATAGGCGGTGCGCAGGAACTTCAGCGTCTCAGAGGTATAGGATACGTCCGCCTTGCGTATCTCATAGTCGAAAGCCTTGAAATGGGGGTGATCCGCCACCGCGCACTCGACCATTTTCAGGCGCAGTTCATTATCCAGGATATGCTCACCGCGTTTGTGCGGCGGAATGTAGGCCGGCATAAACCATACTTCGTCAAGCCCGAATTCGTCATATGCATTCTCGGCGATGATCATATGGCCGAGATGGATCGGGTTGAAGGTGCCGCCCAGAATACCGATCTTCACATTAACCTCCAAATACAATCTGATGATATCAGTGCCGTCAGCGCGCAAAGCACGGAGCAATCGGCTTTCATCCATGGTGGTGCCCCGCTTGCGGGACACGAAAGTTTACTTATAATACTCAAATTCCAGATCATACATGCGCACCGTATCGCCCTCTCGTATGCCGAGCGCTTCCAGCTGGTCGAGAATACCGTTCGTCCTGAGAAATTTCTGGAAAAAATCAAATCCCTTCTCGGATTCCAGATTCGTATAGCCGAGCATGCGCTCAACGCGCGGTCCCTCGACCAGATAGACGTCCTCCTCGTCATCGGATTTTGAGACCGTGAACGGTTCATACGCGTCCGCCCTCTGCGGCTCATATTCCCGCTCAAAGACAACCGGCGCATCGTCAATGCCGTTCAACAGCTCCGAGACCGCATATAAAAGCGGTTTCAGTCCCCTGCCGCTGACGGCGGATATCGGAAACACCCGAACGCCCTCCGGTTCAAATTCACACTTTAACAGATGAATGACATCATCCTCCTCCTGGTCATAGAGGACGTCAATTTTGTTGGCGGCGATCACCTGCGGACGCTTTAAGAGATCCGGATCATATGCCGCCAGTTCACGGTTGATGGCGCGGATATCGGCGATCGGATCACGTCCCTCGACACTCGCGGCGTCCACGACGTGAATGATCACTTTTGTGCGCTCGATATGGCGCAAAAACTCATGCCCCAGACCGACGCCCTCCGACGCGCCCTCGATGATTCCGGGAATATCCGCGATCACAAACCCCTTGCCGCCGTCCAGATCGACGACGCCCAGATTTGGAGCTAGCGTCGTAAAATGATAATCGGCGATCTTCGGCTTCGCGTTTGTGACTCTGGCAAGCAGCGTCGATTTTCCGACATTCGGAAATCCGACCAGCCCCACATCGGCGATCACTTTCAGCTCAAGGATGACCTCCAGCTCTGTCGCTCTCTGTCCGGGCTGGGCGTATTTCGGGGCCTGCATGGTGGCGGTCGCGTAATTCATGTTGCCCTTGCCGCCGCGGCCGCCCTTCAATATGACCTCGCGGCCGTTGCCATGGGACATATCGGCGATCACAAGTCCGCTCGCGGCGTCCCTGATGACGGTGCCCTCCGGCACCCTGATGACCACATCTGCGCCATCCGCGCCGTGACAGCGGCGCTTGCCGCCCTCCGCGCCGTCGCCCGCACAGAATTTGCGCACATGGCGAAAATCCATCAGCGTATTTAAGCCCTTGTCGACCTCAAAGATCACATCGCCGCCCTTGCCGCCGTCGCCACCGTCCGGACCGCCGGCCGGCACATACAGCTCGCGTCTGAAGCTGACATGGCCGTCGCCGCCCTTGCCTGAGCGGATAAATATTTTGGCCTTATCTACAAACATAGATTACCTCATGATTTGAAAAAACGGCTTCAAATCCAATCAATCTGAAGCCGTCTGTGTCAATTCTTATTCGTTTACGGATACAGGATAGACAGATGCCTGTTTTCTGTCTCTTCCCTTTCTCTCAAATCTCAGAACACCGTCCACCAAGGCAAATAATGTATCGTCGCCGCCGCGCCCCACATTGACGCCCGGATGGATCTTTGTACCGCGCTGCCTGTAAAGGATGTTTCCGGCTTTGACAAACTGTCCGTCAGCGCGCTTCGCGCCAAGCCTCTTTGACTTGGAATCACGGCCGTTCTTCGTCGAGCCCACACCTTTTTTATGAGCGAAAAACTGAAGGTTCATTCTCAGCATGTCGCTACACCTCCCTGAATTTTAAGTGAATAGAATTCTTATACTCTCTCTGTATCATTTTCAGACCAAGCACCATCGCATCCATCAACAGCCTGGCGTCGTCACTGAGTGATCTGCCGAAGCGGACAGTCAGCCGTCCCTCGGCCTCATTTTCCTCGACCCGTAGACTGTCCTTTGTCAGGGACTCGATGGCATTGACTGTATTGATCATGAGCACGGACACCGCGCTGCACACGATATCACTGCCATACGCGCCGTGATCCGCGTGTCCCAATGATCTGAAACCTTTGTAGATACCCTCGCTGTTTTTGTAGATCACTACTCTGATCATAGGTCTTGACCGAGGGTCAGGCGTTGATCTTTTCGATCTTGACCTGCGTGTACTGCTGTCTGTGGCCGTTCTTTTTGTGATAGCCTGTCTTTCTCTTATATTTGTAAACGATCACTTTTTTGCCTTTGCCCTCCTTGACAACGCGCGCCGAAACGCTCGCGCCCGCCACGGTCGGGTTCCCGATCTTCACTTCGTCACCGCTCACAACAAGAACCTGGTCGAATACAACTGTCTCGCCCTCGGCAACGCCGAGCTTTTCAACTCTGATCTCATCGCCCTCAGAGACTTTGTACTGCTTTCCGCCTGTTGCAATAATTGCGTACATAGGGACACCTCCTATTTTCATTACTCGCTAGCTGTGGTGGCATCAACGCACTTAAACCTCGCTACGCGGCACACTTATGTATCTTACCATGTACAAAGTCACCTGTCAAGGCATTTTCAGGATTTTCATGATTTTGCGCGGTGCGCAAAGTCGCCTGCCGAGGCATTTTTAGGATTTTTATGATTTCGTGCGGCTAGGAGCGCTCCCAGGCAAAACACATGACTGTTTAAACGTATCTGACATTTCCGAATAACATTTCCGAATAATTACTGATTTTCGCCGATCTGCGTATAATCCGGCCAGCGCTCCCGCACGATATCCGCGATCATCGACACGGTTTTTTGCAGGCCAAAGAAGGAAGTATCAATGCACAGATGTTTGCCCTCTCTGCCGCCCCACTTCCTGTCCGTATAATACTGATAATAACTGCGGCGCTGTTTGTCTTCCTCCAGTGTTTCCTTTCTGGCCACCTCTGTGGAATCCAGCATGTAACGGTCCTTGATGCGCTCAATGCGCGCTTCCAGCGGTGCGTAGAGGAAGATATTCAGACAGTTTTCATTTCCCTCCATGACATAGTCCGCACAGCGCCCGACGATGACAAAAGATTCCTTTTCCGCCAGCTCCTTAATGATGCTCGACTGTACCCAGAACAGTTTGTCGTTGACTGTGCCGTATTCGCCCGCGCGCGTCACATAGGGACTGAAAAACGGGTTCGAGGCCTTTTCATCTGCCTTGTGCAGCAGTGCGGAACTCAGGCCGCTCTTCTCGGCCGCCATATCGATCAGATTTTTGTCATAATAATTGATCTTCAGGAGTCCGGCCAGCTTTTTGGCGACCTCCCGCCCGCCGCTGCCTGTCTCCCGCCCGATTGAGATGACAATATTTCTGCTCATAAAAAACACCTCCAAAAGTGGATTTAAATCACCCAAAATCCGATCACCGCCGCCAGAGCGGCGATGAGTATGCCCGCCAGCACATCGGAGATGTAGTGCATACCGGTGACGACGCGCGATACGCCCACAAGCGCTGCCAAGACAAGCATCACGATCCCTGCCGCCGGACGGAGATAGAGAAAAGCCAGAGCGATGACCATGGCGCTGGCCGAGTGCCTGCTCGGAAAACTCCTGCCCGCCTCCTTCACCTTAAGGAATGGCTCGAAATCCATCTTCGTATACGGCCGGGGCCGATCGATCACGTCGCGCAGGATCGTGACAAAAACCAGGACGGACAGCGGGACGAGGATAAATCGCAGGGTAAATGGACTTCTCAACAGGATCAAAGCCGCCAAGAGGCAGACATAGACCAGCGCGATGAAAAACGGCAGCCATTCGGCGATATCCTTGAGGAGTAAAGCCCGTCCCCTCGAACGCTCAAAATATCGGATGATTTTAAGATATGTTTCCCTTTTCATTGATATATATATCCCCTGCCATGGCATGACGGGCACAGGCGGCCCATCTGCTCGTGCAGCGGTTTCTTTTCTTTTTTGCGCGTGATTTCCACGAGATTCAGTTTGGTCATGTCGACGACCGTTGCCTTTAAAGGATCATCCGCCGCCAGCTTCTTCAAGTATTCCATGAGCTTCATTTTATGCGCGTCATCCCGCATATCAATAAAATCGATAATGATGATCCCGGACAGATTGCGCAGCCGCAGCTGCGCGAATATTTCCTGTGCGGCCTCCATATTGATCCTGAAATAAGTCTCCTCCTGATTTTTCCTACTCATATATCTGCCGGTATTGACATCGATGACCACCATGGCCTCGGTCGGCGTGATCACGATGGATCCGCCGCTCTTCAGCCAGACATGCGGGTTCAGAAGCCGATCAATCTTTGTGCCAAGCGACAAGAGCTTCGCCAGCGGCATCTGCGGATCATCATAGAGAATCACCCGTTTCGGGTCAATACAGTGCAGCAGCTGCTCATAGACCTCAGGGATATCCGTCGTCACTCTGACGAGCGTCTCGTCCTCAAGCTGCATCACCCGCCGCAGATACTCGTCCGGCTCCTTATAGACCTCGCTGAAACATTTGAGATATCTGCCCTTTTCCAGGATTGCGGTATATTTTTCTTTGAGCTTGAGCATCTCCGCTTCCAAAATCTCCTCGGATACCCCTGCCGCCTTCGTTCGCACCACAAAGCCGTAGTCCTCGTCCGTCCAGTTCTGAAAAATTTCTCTCAGACGGGCACGCTCAGCAGCCTGCGTAATTTTTGAGGAGACGCCCACATGCGGGTTTTGACCCTTTAGGACCATATATCTGCCGACCAGATGAATATTCGCCGTCACCATCGGCCCCTTGGATTTTGTGGCCTCCCGGCACACCTGAACCATGATCTCGTCGCCCGGTACCGGCGCCGCGTCTGGCGCTTTCCCATTCATATACAAGTGCCGTCTGTTTTCCTGCAGGGAATAATACCCGTCCACGCCGCCGATATCCACAAAGGCCGCCTGAATATTTTTGACGACATGCTTCACCTTGCCGATGTAAATGCGATCGAGAATGCCTGTATCCTGCGGCCGGTCGGCATAGATATCCACCATTTTCTCATCCTCATAGACCACCGTCATCCGGAAATCGCCGTGATTCGTCAAATAAACTTTCCTTTGCATAGTCACACCTAAACTTATTAAACGATGATTTTATGCGGCCGCGGTCACTATTGTCGAAGGCCGATTTCCACGCCCAGATCATCCAGTGAGATGAAATCGCCCTCCGCGTCCCTGGCAAACATGTCCTGGCGGTGAATTTGCAGACTGAGGGCATCAAATGGCAGTCTGAGCATATCGCACAGCGCCGACACCACAAGTTCCGGCCTTAAATTGGCGGCACTTCCCGCGGCGACGCGCATACTGATCACCCCATCCGTGTATGACATTCGGTCAATCATCGGCCGGATATCTGTCTCGGCCGTACTTTTTTTTGTTTTTTTAGTGACGATGATTTCGGATTGATCCATCAATTTTTGGATAGCATCCGCATTGACAGCCGCCGGACGGGTCTGTTCTCTGAATGAAACCGTATAGTCCGCCGCCGCGACCAGGGACATCGCATTCGAATTTTTTGTCTCGTCTAATATTTGTTTGAAACTCAATATCGACACGCCTTCGACCATCTGCGCATTGATTCTATCCATCATTGTCCGGGAATCCTCGCAGCTTCGGACAAAAATGTCCATATACTCGCCCGTGCTTGTCAGGCCGACGCCGAGCGGGGCCGCAAACGAGATCAGCTGATGGGGGCTATAGCCCTGCGAATATTCGATATCCACATCGGCGCGCCGAAACACCTTTTGAAAAAAGCGCATCATGTCCAGATGGCCGATGAATTTCATATGTCCCTCTTTTTTAAATCGGATCCTAATCTTCATAGCAGACACCTCCGCCGAAGGATCTGCATCCGCAGCCGGAGCAGCCCTGACGGCAGTTTTCTGTCACCAATCCCTTTTTGGCGCGCTCCCACTCCCGGATGAGGAACTGCTTGTCCACGCCGACGTCGATGAAATCCCACGGAAGAATCTCATCCGTGCCGCGCTCGCGGCGTGCATAGAAGGAGGGGTCGATATTTGTATCGGCAAAAGCCTTAAGCCACCCATCGTATTTGAAATTCTCTGTCCATGCGTCAAACAGGCATCCGTTTTTGTAAGCCGCAAGGATCACCCTGCCAAGCCGCCGGTCGCCCCGCGCAAGGACGCCCTCAAGGATCGACAGTTCCGCGTCATGCCAGTCGTATTTGATGCTCTTTTTATTGATCTGTTCTTTAAACCTGTGATTCAGGAAACGCTGTTTATCCAGAAATTCCTCAGCCGTATTCTGAGCGGCCCACTGAAACGGTGTGAACGGTTTGGGCACAAAAAATGACGTGCTGGCGACAATGTCCACACGCCCGTTGCCGGGACGCTCAGACTTTGGGATCTCGTAAAATTCTCTCGCGATCGCGTTTGACAACAGGGCGATACCCTCGATATCGTCATCGGTCTCCGTCGGAAGTCCAAGCATGAAATAGAGCTTGACGCGATTCCATCCGCCCAGAAAAGCTGCTCTGGCCCCGTTCAGAATATCCTCCTCTGTCAGGCCTTTGTTGATCACGTCGCGCAGGCGCTGGGTGCCCGCCTCCGGGGCGAATGTCAGGCTGCTCTTCTTGACGTCCTGAATCTTTCCCATGACATCCAGGGAAAAGGCGTCGATGCGCAGCGACGGCAGGGAGATATTGACTTTTTTCTTCTCACAGACATCGATCAGATACGACACCAGTTCTCCGAGCTCCGAATAATCGCTTGAGCTGAGGGAGCTCAAGGAGATCTCCTCATGGCCGGTCGAATCCAGCATTTTTACGGCATAGGTCTTCAAAAATTCGAGGCTTCGCTCGCGGTTCGGGCGATAGACCATGCCCGCCTGGCAAAAACGGCAGCCGCGGATGCAGCCGCGCTGAATTTCCAGGACGACGCGGTCCTGTGTGACTTTGATAAATGGGACGACCGGTTTTTCCGGATAATAGGTATGGCTCAAATCGGTCACGACCTGCCTTCGGATCTTTTCAGGGATATTCGGATATTTCGGCCCAAAATCGGCGATCGTCCCATCGTCATTGTAGGCGGCTTCATAGAGCCTCGGGACATAGAGCCCCTGAATCTTCGCGGCTGCCCTTAAGAATTCATAGCGGCTGGTGTGATCTTCTCGGTGGTTCCTGTACAGGTCGATCAGATCATTGTAAACGGTCTCGCCCTCGCCGATATAAAAAATGTCAAAAAAATCTGCCAGCGGTTCCGGATTGTACGCACACGGGCCGCCGCCGATGACGATGGGATCACTCTCCCGCCGGTCGGCGGCCAGCAGCGGAATTTCGCTCAAATCGATCAGTTGCAGGACATTGGTATAGCACATCTCGTATTGGAGGGTGATCCCAAGAAAATCAAAATTTCTGATTGGGTCCTGTGACTCCAGCGCGAACAGCGGAATATGACGCTGTCTCATGATCCCGTCCAGGTCCGTCCACGGCGAATAGACGCGCTCACAGTAGACATCATCCCGCCGGTTGAGCATATCATAGATAATCTGGATACCGAGATGCGACATGCCGATCTCATAGACGTCGGGGAAAGCGATGGCAAAGCGCACCATATCCCCGGTGACATCCTTATAGACTGCGTTGACCTCGTTGCCGAGGTATCTGGCCGGCTTGTCCACCCCCAACAATATCTCATCATCTAAAGCCAGTTTCCTCATAAACGAACCTCATTTCAATATCTTTCCATGCCTGCGGGTAAACTTCCATGCCCCGCAAGCGGGGCACCACCATCGATGAAAGCGATTGAAAGTTATGCCAAATCAAATCTCAACCAGTTCATAGGCTCTGTTGCCCAGTGCCAGTTTCACAGCGGCCTCGATCGTGAGGATGCCGTTGCGCGTCTCCATGCGCTCGATCATCGCCTTTTTGCCCGGATCCGGGGAATTGTAGACGGCGTCCACGCACGCCTGGTCAACGGCGACCGGATCAGACGACGCAAAGATGCCGAGATCAGCCATCTCCGGCTCCGCCGGATGCGAGTCGCAGTCACAGTCGACAGAGAGGCGATTTGCGACATTGATATAGACGATATTTTCCCGACCCATGAAGTCAATCACAGATTTATCGGCGTCAGCCATCGACTCAAGGAAATTGTCGTGGTTGGATGAGAAAATACTTCCATAATCCGTACTCTCACCGCTTGAGTGAACCAAAACCTTGCCCTTGGAGGAGGCGATGCCGATAGCGACATTTTTAAGCGCACCGCCAAAGCCGCCCATCACATGTCCTTTGAAATGAGATAAAACGAGCATTGAATCATAGTTGCCCAGGTGTTTGCCGACATAATTCTCTTTCAGGTGTAAACCGCCATTCACCGGCAGCGGCATGTCGCCGTCCTCGTCCATGATATCGCAGGGCGCGATATCCGTAAATCCATGATCCTTAAATGTCTGCCAGTGCGACTTGGTCGTGTTTCGCCTGCCCTCGTAGGCCGTGTTGCACTCGACGATCGTCCCTGACAGGTCGTTGATCAAGCCTCTGATCAGCTGCGGCTGCAGGAAATTGTGCCCGCCCGGTTCCCCGGTCGAGATCTTCACCGCAATCTTCCCGTGCAGCGGCGCGCCCAGAGCCGCATAAATTTTTTTCAGGGCCTCACTGCTGATCTCTTTTGTGAAATACACCTTTGCTTTTTCCATTTTGAATGATACCTCCTAATTTTCAAATATTCTCATTTCCGCAGTATTTTGGAAATGCTTCCAGCATTCTGACGACATAGCGGTAAGTCCTCTCTGTGGAGGAGATGCTCAGTCTCTCATCCGGTGTATGAATGCCCGTCACATTCGGCCCGATCGAGATGATATCGATTCCCGGTATCTTCTCCGAGATCAGTCCGCACTCAAGGCCGGCATGGATGGCATTCATTCTTGGCCTGTGACCGTATTGCTGTTCAAAAATGTCACCCGCCATCACGCGCAGCTGTGACTCTCGCCTGTACGCCCAGCCCGGATAATCGCCTCCCCGGACGAAAGTGCCGCCCATCATCTCCGTCATATATTGGAGCTTATCCGCCAGCAGTTCTTTGCGGGATGCGACACTGCTTCGGATGGCATAGCGCAGCATCACTTCATCCGCTCTCGTCTCCACCACGCCGAGATTGAGCGATGTCTCGACCAGCCCCGGCAGATCCGCACTCATGTCGCAGACGCCGTTTGGCGCGTTAAACAGCACAAATAATATCCGCTGAAGCGCCGACATATGGATGACCTGTCGCGTTGCCGCTTCACTGTCGCAGTGCGCCTCAATGACAATGCCCGGATCAGAGACCCTGTATTCATCGCGTATTTTATCGGAAATCTCCTCGATCACCGCCTGAAACTGTCCCGCGTCCTCAGGCGCGATACACAGCTCGAGTTTGGCCTCCCTCGGAATCGCGTTGCCCTTCAGGCCGCCGTTTAGGGAGATGACTGAGACATTCATTTTTTTCAGAAGGTCAAAGAGCACGCGCCCCATCAGCACATTGGCATTGGCGCGCATCTTGTCGATCTCAACGCCCGAATGGCCGCCGAGCAGCCCACGGATCTCCACACGCGCGCCGATGCCCTCCGCCGCCATATGCGGGGTCTCAAAAATCAGATCCGCGCCCATGCCGCCCGCGCAGCTCGTGAGAATTGCGCCCTCCTCCTCCGAATCCAGATTGATCATATATTTTCCGCGCAGATCCGATGTGTCCAGAAAGCGCGCGCCGTCCATCCCGGTCTCCTCCTCCGTCGTGAATATGACTTCAAGCCGCGGATGCCGGATCGTGTCATCATCTAAGATGGCCATGCACATGGCCAGGGCGATACCGTCATCGCCGCCCAGCGTCGTGCCCTCGGCGTAGACATCATCACCGTCCACTTTTAGCCGTAGGCCGTCCCTCTCAAAATCAAAATCGACATCGGCGTTTTTCTCGCAGACCATATCCATATGCCCCTGCAAGATGAGCGTCGGCGCGCTCTCGTATCCCGCGGAGGCCTCCTTGACGATCACGACGTTAAAGAGCTCATCCTGGCGTACCCATAAGCCTCTCTCCCGCGCAAAAGATACACAAAAATCGCTGATGGCCTCCACATTGCCGGAACCGTGCGGAATGGCGCAGATCCGCTCAAAGAAACACATGACGTTTTCAGGTTTCAGATGCTCAAGCAAAATAATCTCCTCCTTAATTTCTGAAGCTATGAATCGGTGCGGGGATGCGCCCGCCGCGATTTACAAACGCGGAACAGTCAAAATCGTTGACTTTCATGATCGGCGCGAATCCCAACAGCCCGCCAAATTCCGCCATATCCCCCACATCCTTGCCCTGGACGGGGATGATTCTCACGGCGGTCGTCTTCTGGTTGACCATGCCGATGGCCATCTCGTCCGCGATGATACCGGAAATCGTCGATGGCTTTGTCTTCCCCGGTATGGCGATCATGTCGAGGCCCACCGAACAGACACAGGTCATCGCCTCCAGCTTTTCGAGCGTCAGCGCGTCTGATCGGACGGCATCAATCATGCCCTGGTCCTCGGACACCGGAATAAAGGCGCCTGAGAGACCGCCCACATAGGAGGACGCCATCACGCCGCCCTTCTTCACCTGATCATTGAGGATCGCCAGAGCGGCTGTCGTCCCCGGCGCGCCGACGCGCTCCAATCCGATCTCCTCCAGAATCTCAGCCACACTGTCCCCGACGGCCGGCGTCGGCGCCAGTGAGAGATCAACGATGCCAAACGGGATGCCGAGCATCCGCGAGGCCTCCCTGGCCACCAGCTGACCGACGCGCGTCACTTTGAATGCCGTTTTTTTGATCGTCTCACACAGGGTTCCGAAATCCTGCCCCCTGACCTCCTCGATCGCGCGCTTGACAACGCCCGGCCCGCTGACGCCGACATTGATCACGGCGTCGCCCTCCGTGACACCGTGAAAGGCGCCAGCCATAAAAGGATTGTCATCCGGCGCGTTGCAGAAGACGACCAGTTTTGTGCAGGCACAGGAGTCCCTGTCCGCCGTCAGTTTTGCCGCCTCCACGATCTTCTCGCCGAGAAGTTTGACCGCGTCCATGTCGATACCTGTTTTGGTGGAGCCGACATTGACGGAACTGCAGACACACTCCGTCTGAGAGAGCGTCTCCGGAATCGCCTCGATGAGCAGCCGGTCGCTCTCTGTCATGCCCTTGGAGACAAGTGTCGAAAAACCGCCCAGAAAATTGACGCCCACTTTTTTTGCCGCCCTGTCGAGCGTCCTGCCAATCTCCACATAGTCCTTTGCCGAATGACAGCAACTGCCGCCCACCAGCGCGATCGGTGTCACGGAGATGCGCTTGTTGACGATCGGTATGCCGTATTTCAGCTCGATCTCGCGCCCGACCCTGACAAGATCGCCGGCGACATCCGTGATCTTGCGGTAAATATTTTCACAGGTCGTCCTCAGATCCGCGCTGATGCAGTCCAGCAGGCTGATGCCGAGCGTGATCGTGCGCACATCGAGATTGGCTTCCTCTATCATTCGATTTGTTTCGGTTACTTCAAAAATATTGATCATCAAATCTCCATTTTTTCGGCACCGCAAAATGCCCCGATGTCTGAATGTCAGACAGTCAGCGGTCATATCCGGTGCATCGAATTAAAAATATCCTCATGTTGCATTTTGATTCTGACGCCGATTTCCTCGCCGAGCGTGCGCAGCTCCGATGCCATCTCATCAAAGCATTTCAACGCTCTGCCGGTGTCGACGATCATCATCATATTAAAATATTCCTGCACGATCGTCTGGGAGATATCCAGGATATTGACCTGATTTTCCGCCAGATAGGTGCATACCTTCGCGATGATACCCACCGTATCTCTGCCGATCACAGTGATAATTGTCTTTTCCATACAAACCTCCTGTCCGTCAAATGATGATCAATTCGGAGGTGCGGTCGCGCGGCGCCACCACAATATCCTCCGCCTTGAAATGATCCGTATAGTCCGGCTCAAACATCGAGAACTGCGCGCCGTTAAACAGCCCAGTCTCCTGCCGCACCGTGGCAAGCGCCAGTTCCGGATAATTATTTTCTTTGCTCAGATGGCCAAGGACAACCTTTTTCAGCTGATCGTGCATCAGCTCCTTGATGAGCTGCCCTGCCATCTCATTGCACAGATGCCCTTTCTCGCTGAGGATGCGGCGCTTCAGATAATAGGGATAGGAACCCGCCTGGAGCATGTGGATATCATGATTGGCCTCGATATAAAGCACATGGGAATTTTGAAGGTGAGCCACGGTATACTGATCATAAATGCCCAAATCCGTGACCATGCCGATCTGCTGTTTGCCGCTTTTTACGACATAGCTGACGGGATCCTTGGCGTCATGGGACATCCTGAAGGGCTCAATCTCCAGGCCGCCAACCACAAACGGATGATCCGGCTCAATCGCCGTAAATAGATCAGCCGGCATCGCGCCAAGCGCATGGGCGCTCAATATCTCGCGGATCGTTTTTTCGGTGGCATAGACATGACATCCGACTTTTCGCATGACCACGCCCAGCCCCGCGATGTGATCGATATGCTCATGGGTGATCAAAATACCATCGATCTGCTCCGGCGATACGCCAAACTGATTTAAGCCGTCAAAGATCCGCCGGCCGCTGATTCCGGCATCGATGAGGACATGGCTGCCCCCGCCGCCAACATACAGACAGTTGCCACTGCTGCCGCTGGCGATTGTTCCAAACTGCATCTGGATCACCTTTTCTAAATGTAAACGACGATCATGTCGCAAAGATCGCCGCTAACTGCGTGCGCACATCCTCAAGCGTCGTGTTGTTTATGATTATCCTGCGGCAATGCGCCCTGAACGTGTCATCGTCCAGCTGGCTTGCCATCACCGCATCGATCTTTTCATCCGAATAGTTTCTGGTCATCCGAAGCCGTTCCCGACGGATGGCGACATCCGTATAGACAAACCACAGCTCGTCGCAGACCGTCTCATATCCCGCCTCGATCAAAAGCGCCGCCTCGATCACGATACACGACGCCGTATCCGCCCGTTTCACGGACTCGATTTCCTTAAGAATCGCCGTCCGGACATAGGGATGCGTCTGCTCATTGAGGAGACGACGCTTGGCGTCGTCGTTAAATATCACGGCGGCCAGCGCGCCCCTGTCCAGTTCGCCGTCCGGGCCGATGACGGACGGCCCAAATGCGCGGACGATATTTTCAAAGCAGATCTGTCCCTTTTCGCTTAAATGCCTCGCAACCTCGTCCGCCATGATCACATGAGCGCCGAAATCATTTTGCAGAATCTTTAAAACTTCGGATTTCCCGCTGCCGGCACCGCCGGTGATACCGATGACTCTCATCTCTTATTTCGCCTCATACCAGTTATTTCCGGTGTGAATGTCAATCTCCAGAGGAACGGCAAGCGCCGCAGCGCCCTGCATCTCTCTTTCGAGGATATCACGTACCCGGTCGACTTCATCAATCGATGTCTCAATCAGCAGCTCGTCATGAACCTGTAGAATCAGCCGCGATTTCATTTGTCCGGCTTTCAGCGCCCGCGAGACATTGATCATGGCAATCTTGATAATATCCGCCGCCGTCCCCTGAATCGGCGCATTCATGGCGATGCGCTCGCCGAAGGAGCGCTGCGTAAAATTGCTCGATTTCAACTCAGGAATCGGACGCCTGCGGCCAAACATGGTCACGGAATAGCCCTTCTCCCTGGCGCTGCTGACCGCGTTGTCAAGAAATGACTTGACCTTTGGATAAGTCTTAAAATATTGCTGAATGTAATTCTCCGCTTCTTTTCTGGTGATGCTTAGGTCCTGGCTCAGCCCGAATGAACTGATGCCGTAGACAATGCCGAAATTGACCGCCTTGGCGTTGCGCCGCAGCTGCGGCGTCACATCCTCCGGCGCCACATGAAACACCTGGGAGGCCGTGCTTCGGTGAATATCCATATCCTCCTTATAGGCCTGAATCAGCGCGTCATCGCCGGACATATGGGCCAAAACCCTCAGCTCGATCTGCGAGTAGTCCGCGTCCATAAATATATAGGAACGCTCCGGCACAAATACCTTGCGGATCTGACGCCCAAGCTCCATTCGGATCGGAATATTCTGAAGATTCGGCTCGGTGCTGCTGATGCGTCCGGTGGCGGTGATCGTCTGGTTGAATTTCCCGTGGATGCGCCCGTCATCGCCGATATAGCCTTCCAGGCCGTCCGCGTAGGTCGATTTTAGCTTTGTCAGCTGCCGGTATTCGAGGATCATCGGGACGATTGGATCCTCGCTCCTCAATTTTTCCAGAACCTCGGCCGAGGTTGAGTAGCCGGTTTTCGTCTTCTTGCCGTATGGCAGGCGCAGTTTCTCAAAGAGAATCACGCCGAGCTGTTTTGGGGAGTTGATATTGAATTTCTCTCCGGCCCGCTCATAAATCTCATTTTCAACAACCGCGATTCGCTCCGTGAGGCTCTGCCCATAGGCCTGCAGGGCCTCGCGGTTTGCGCGGATGCCGAACCTTTCCATGTCACTCAGCACAAACACCAGCGGCAGTTCAATGCGCTCGTAGAGTTCAAGCATATCATCCCTGGCGAGCAGTTTTTTTATATTTTCATAGGCCAGCAGCGGCACCAGGGCCAGATAGCCGACATAATTTTTAAAATTTTCCGGCGACTCTGCCCTGCCCTGGGCCAGTGTCTTTTTTGCAAAGAGATCCGCCCGCGACGGCAGCGTCCGGCCCAGATAATCCCTGGCGATATCATCATAGGCATAGGTATCTTTGAGGGGATTTAGCAGGTAAGCAGCCAGACCGATGTCAAACACGCGGCTGCCCTCAGTGATGCCCGCGGCCGCCACATGCGGCTTCAGATCCATAAATATGCCCAATGTGTGAGAGACGAGTCGTCGCAGCTGATCAGACAAAAGATCTCTGGTCAAGGCACCGCTCTCCTCAATAAAATAAATCTCTGTCCCGGACAGCGCCAGACTTAAACCCGCGGCGCCGTCATCTGTCACATAGGCGATGCCGACGCGCTCGGACGCGGCCGCGCGCGAGAAAATATCAAGCGCTTTATCTCTGTTCGATAGACACACGACATGTGAGGCCACACTGGCCTCCGCATCTGTGTCAATATCAAAACGGCTGAGAATATTTTTAAACTCAAGGCGCTTGAAGATTTTGTAGGCGTCCTCATTATAGATATCGCCGAGCCTCGCCTGTTCCGGATCGAGTACAAAGCCGCAGTCCGTACATATGGTGGCCAGCTTCTTGCTCAACTGTGCCTGATCATAGTATTGCCTGAGATTCTCAGAGGCTTTTTTCGGCTTGATGGCATCGACATGGGCAAACGCGTTCTCAATCGAGTGATAGTCGGCGATGATCCTGGCCGCTGTCTTCTCACCGATTCCCGGCACGCCGGGGATATTATCCGAGGTATCTCCCATCAGCGCCTTCATGTCAATAAACTCTGTCGGCGTCACCTGATACCTGGCCTTCACATCCGCCGCAAAATAATCCTCCACTTCCGTGCCCGTCATCTTTGTCTTCGGAATCCGGATCCGGATATGGTCGGTCGCCAGCTGCAACAGATCACGGTCGCCGGAGATCACCGACACCTCGAAGCCGCTTCGCTCACACTGCCCTGCCACGGTGCCCAAAATATCGTCCGCCTCAAAGCCCGCCATCTCCATGATGGGAATGCCCATGGCCGTCAATACGTCCTTCATCAGGGGCACCTGCGCGTGCAGCTCCTCAGGCATGGCCTTTCGCGTGCCCTTGTATGCGTCATACATCTTATGGCGGAATGTCGGCGCGTGGACATCAAACGCGACCGCCAGATAGCCGGCCTGCTCCTCGTCCAGCACCTTAAACATGATATTTAAAAAGCCATAGACGGCATTCGTATGCAGGCCCTCGGAATTGGTCAGATCAGGCACGCCGTAAAAAGCCCTGTTTAAAATGCTGTGCCCGTCAATCAGTACGATCTTCTTCATTGTCACGCTCACCGCCCTCCGGCTCAGTCTCAGGAATCTCTGTGTTCCTGACAATCTCATAAAAGCCGGCCTGCTTCCAGGACTCTGAGACCATGGCCTGTTCAACACTTTTTTTGACCGGCTCGGCTTTTGTATTGGTAAAGGTAGATTTCACAGTGTTGATCGTCTGCTGTAATATGGCATTGTCCGAGCGGTTCAGCCTGTAAATGCCGATGCCGACGATCACGAGAATGACCGCCGAGAGAGCGACGATCATCCGGAATTTGACTTTTTTTGAATGCGCATGCGCGATATCGGCCTTCTGCGCCTCGATATAGCGCTTCAGTTCACCCTTAAAATCGGAAATATCGGGTGTATCCGCGTCGAGCTGTTTCAAGCCGGAGTAAACGATAAAATAGACCTCAAGCTCGTCATAGCAGCTGCTGCAGTGCTCAATATGCTCCAGAAATGCTTCTTTTTGTTCGATCGAAAGTTTATCCTCAATAAACGGGACAATCATAGACTGGGCCTCACGGCAATCCATCACAGCACCTCCAATACACAGCTGTGGTAATCATGATGCGTCGCCCGCGCGGGGCGTCGCAATGGACAAAGCTGTCCGCCATTCAACCATCTTCAATCTTCAATATATCATTTTTAATGAATCAGCGCAAGCCGTTTTTGAGCCCGGAGTACAAACCTGACACCCTGGCGGAAGTCTCAAGTGAAGTTTCAGATTAAACTTCAACAAATCATCTTGACAATTAAAATTTCCGATGTTATGATAATAAATACGCAAGCCGGCGTGTCGGAATGGCAGACGAGGCAGACTCAAAATCTGTTGTGGGCAACCACGTGCGGGTTCAAGTCCCGCTGCCGGCATTATTAAAACCGTCAAAACCCTTGTGAAATCAAGGGTTTGGCGGTTTTATTTTTCTCGCATCCTTTACTCTTTCAGCCATTTTAGAAAGACCTCCGCGTCCAGCTGGCCCTGGCGCGCCAGAGTCAGATTCTCCCTGGCCTGCTTATACCAGGCCTCAAACTCCTCCCGCGTCATGTTGGCCGCACGTTTTCTGGGCTTGGTCATGCGGGCATAATGCGCCTTGTAAGCGCGCGTATAGGCTTGGAGCAGCTCGTCGTTGCGGACATTTTTGGCAAATGTCTGGGCATAGCCGACCTGCGCGCAGGTCTTGTTGTCAGTGAATATCCTCTGACAGTAATCAATATTTCCCTTCTTCGGCACAAAAAAGCGATGACAATTTTTGCAGACCTTGACAAAGAGATTGCGGCGCATCATCTCCAGCCATTCCAGATAGAGACAATCCTCAAGCTCTGACACCATGTACTCAACCACCACGTGGTCATCCTCCCGGAGATACTTCATGCCGCAGACGCAGCGGTAGCTGGCAAAATAGGCGGGTGTATCCTCCGGCCGATCTTCCACTATCGCTTCAAAATATGCCCTGTAGAGATCCTGATATTTTTTAATCCGGTCAAGCGGCCACTTCACCTTTTCCATCTGCGTCAAATAAGGGTGGATATTTAAATTTATATTATCATCACTATCCTCATCTTCGACAAAATTGTAGTGAATGAAATCGAGCAGACAGCAGCCGATCCCCACAAACCGGCCGTGATTGAAACTCACCGTGTCATTATCAAGATGAAACTGTATATACATGTATATCTTTTTCTCCGGCATCGTCCTTCTCCTCTTTCTATCAGTGTAGTGATAGATTTACTCCCTGATGTTACTATATACAATTTTCTACATTTAGTCAACAATAATATAGACGATTTTCGAATAAAATGCTAAGATAGATTCGAAGAAATCATACGAGGGAGGATTTTTTGATGACAACCGATCAGATCCACTATTTTCTCACCGTGGCCACATATCTCAATTTTACAGAGGCGTCAAAGAAATTGTTTGTGGCGCAGTCTTCTCTGAGCCGTAATATTGCCAATCTTGAAGAAGAATTAAATCTCAAATTGTTTGCCAGAAATAAGAAGAGTGTTCGCCTGACGCCGGCCGGCGTCGTTTTGTTTGAAGAATTCACCAAGCTGGAAAATCATCTCCGCGAGGCGATCGCGAGCGCACGTCAGGCTGAGATCGGGGAGAACATGCATCTGTGTGTCGGTGTCATAGAGGCTCAGGTGTCCGAGCATTTCCTTCCCCCGGCGATCGCGCAGCTGACCTCCATCTACCCAAACATGGACATCAAGCTGATTCGCGGCAATTTTAAGACGCTCAGAGACGCATTGAAAAGCGGGCAGATCGATATCGCCATCACTCTGGATTTTGATATCCAGTCGTTTGAGGGTCAGAATATTCAGTATGAAAATCTCTACAGCGCCTCCGGTGAATGTCTGATCTCCAGACATCATCCGCTGGTGTACAAAGAGGACTTGAAGCTCACGGACTTAAGAGACGTGACGGCGATCGCCATCTCCCCCGATGTCTCTCTGGGCGGCTACAACCATCTGATCGATTTTTGCAGGCGTCACGGCTTCATGCCCAAAA
The DNA here is from genome assembly GCA_964423195.1 of uncultured Catenibacillus sp. Lineage (GTDB taxonomy): Bacteria > Bacillota > Clostridia > Lachnospirales > Lachnospiraceae > CAKRHR01. The sequence goes on from CAYRDY010000003.1 coordinate 52,769, forward strand.
ACGTGCGCACGGCCGAATCGGTCGAGGACATCGTGCTCATGGTCGAATCCGGACTTGGCTTTACTGTCCTCGACGAAAACTGTCGATTGATCAGGAGCAGTGCGGTCTATTGTATTCATCCGAGCGACGACGTCGGGCTCACGGCCGTCGCCGTCTGGAACAAAAATAACTTCAATCCGGCTGTCTCACTGTTTGTCAATCATCTGACCGTCTGTCAAAAATAAACGTGGGCACCGGTGAAACCGGTGCCCACAGAATAGGGTTGCAATTATAGCTCATTTACATTTTCACATTATCTCATCGGGATATATCCGTGATAATTCTTCAGGTTGTTGCTCATCGTAAAGTCGGAGACGCAGCAGCAGATCACGTTGTGGTATGGCTTCAGGAACGGGAACTGATCCTGCTGAGCCCATGACGGTTTCGCGAGATGCTTTGTCCCCTCCACAGCGACCTTGTACCAAGCGGACTGATTCGGGAACCACAGCTCAAGCACGTGATCCATCACACAGCCGTTGATCTCCTTCTTGACTTTGCTCTCAAGGATACGCGTGCACTCCGGCGCATCCTTAAAGATCGGAATCACCTCATCGAAGAGCCATCTGTCGCCCTCCGCTTTGTCTACACCCTCCGGATAACCGATAGCCACATTCCAGCGATAGTTCGCGCCGTCCTCAATCGTCCTGCCTTTGCCCTTGATGTCATTCTCCCACCACATCGGAAGGAAGCAGAAAATGAACGGGTTGGCACCCTCGACCGCTGTCTGCCTTGCGTTATTTCCGATATCGCCATCCTGATCATCCGGCGCAGGGCCGTCATGCGGCTCAAGCATGGATTTCGGGAGATTGCCTTGCCATACAAGCACTTCCGGAGGGAAAGTCTCTGCCAGTGCCTTGATACCGAGTCTCGGATCCAGATCGCTGACCAGCCAGTGATGCTCGGTGAGCTGCATGCTGCAATAGCCGAAGCGCTCGCCCTCCGGCGGTGTCGGGAATGCCGGATAGAAAGCGTACTTCGTCACGTATGGCTCAAACTGGCTAATGCTCTCAGGAATATGAGTCTTGTAAAGCCATCTCGTCAAGTTTGGTCTGTAGTCCTCGTCCGCGCAGTTGACATAGATGAGGCTGCGCATCGGTTCAAATTTGAAATCTGCCATGTTGAATTACCTCTCTCCTCGATCGCACTGTCGTCAATGCTGATCGTTTATTTATTCATAATTCAATTATAATCAATCGACAGCTTTTTGTCTATTATCTATTTTGCATAATCAATCCATAAAACGTATGATCATTTTGTGGAAACGCACGGGAAACGCCGGGACACGCGCTGTCGGCTATTGGGCTTGACCCTGTCAGACTTCGGGTAAGATTTTCTCCCCAGAGATGCGCGCTGTCCGGCGAGAGATAAGAAATCGGCATACGCGCCATCTGGCACAAAATTGGCATAAAAAAAAGAGAACCCAAAATCAAAGGTTCTCATAAAAATAGCCTGTAGGGGAATCGAACCCCTGTTTCCGCCGTGAGAGGGCGGCGTCTTAACCGCTT
>CAYRDY010000003.1:54322-55913 GCA_964423195.1 uncultured Catenibacillus sp.
TAAATGAATGCGCTAATATTTCAATGCAAATTTTGCCGTATCAATCGCATAGGAATACCTCTGAGAAAAATGCTGTCAGTCATTACGGGGCCCCGGATTGGCCGGTGCCCCGCTTCCTGAAATAAATGCCATGGCTAAGCATTTGAAATTGAATTGAATCCTCTATTTGCATTTAATCTTCTATGGCGATATACTTATTGTCCTCCACTGCCGGACGCGCATCCTCTTTCGGGATAAACAATTTCAAAGTGCCATCCTCAAACTTTGCCTTGATGTCCTCCTGCTTCACTGCGTCACCGACATAAAAGCTTCTGCTGCAGGATCCGTAAAAACGCTCTCTGCGGAGGTATCTGCCCTCACTGTCCTTCTCATTATTCTCTTTTCCGGTCACAGCACTGATCGTGAGATTGCCATCCTTGAGCTCTGCCTTGATATTTTCTTTTTTATACCCAGGCATATCCATTGTCACTTCATAGCCCTGATCTGTCTCCTTAACATCGGTACTCATCAGGGTGTTCCTGTCAAAGTCTCTGAATGGGAATCCGAAAAAATCATCAAACATATCTCTACCAAAAACACTAGGCGTCGTCATAAGTCATCTCTCCTTTGAATATTAGAATCATCTACGTTTGTTATAAATTGAACAGAGGGCCGGATCAAACAAATTTATCTGTTCCTCATGTTCTATATGTACTATAACACATGATATTAGCACTGTCAAGTGCTGAGTGCTAATTTTTTTAAAAAATTTTTTCGTTTTTTCTTTCACCGTCCTGTTGGCGGAAAACAGTCGGCTCAGCAGCCGAATCGCGTCATTATGGAGATGCATTACAATCAATCACTTTTGTTATGGGTAGGACTTTTCCTTTAAAAGGACATGATGGGTTAGCCCAGCTTGCTCGAAATGTTGCTGGTGTATAAAAATTAATCACAGATGATCCCTAATTGAAATCCCTAGCAAAAGCATAGCGAGTGAATAAAACAAAAAACCCGAAATATCGCAGATTTTGTGCATATTTCGGGTTTTTCTTACTATGTTTTTACTCTGCTTCCAGAATTGCGACGTATTTTCCTCTGTCATTTTCTGAAACCATCAGTTTTTCGAGCGTCTGCTCAGCTGTCCACTGCATCGTTTTCATCAAGCTGCGGGCATTCTGTAATAACATGGTCTCTTTGCCGCGAGCCTCACCACGGGCCTCGCCCTCAGCTTCGCCGATTTTGCGGCCCTCCGCTTCGCCGATTTTACGGCCGCGAGCTTCGCCTTCGGCTTCACCAATTTTGCGGCCTCTGGCTTCAACCTTATCTAACGCTTCACTCATTGTACGAACGCCTCCTTCTTCTGGTTCTTCCTGATTGACCGCCTGTTCAAAGCGATCGTCACCAGTCAGCGCAGTCATCAACTGTAAGACTTCATGGACATGAGTGATGGTCTCCGCTGACGGCTGATAGTCCTTATTTTTCCGCATCTGTACGAAATAATCCGCAACGATCCTGAAATCACTCCGGAATAGTTCTACCTGTTCCGGCTCAAGCCACGCGATCTCAAAAATATCCAAACAGGGCGATGCGAACGGTGTTGTTTTTCCAGTGC
>CAYRDY010000004.1:0-14094 GCA_964423195.1 uncultured Catenibacillus sp.
TTTCAGGGAATTAATGACCAATTGGGATGCTTACCGGCTCAACATGGTGGGGGCCGGGTACCCTGATAGAAGAGCCGCGCCCCGACTGTCTATTTCAATAGACATAATACCGCAGCACATGCGCCGCGTATTCCGGGTCGCCATAGACGCGCTCGCCAAGTTTCTGGCGCATCATCTCAGAAAATTCCCGCGCATTTTCCTGTGTATACCCGCCGTCTTTTTCCAGCGCCCACGCGATATAGCCGTTGCCGTAATTGTACCCCTGCAGGGCCAGGCGGATATGCTCGATATCTTTTGGACCGCCGCACTTTGCCTCATCCAGACAGGCATTCAGGTACTGAATGCCGACGTCGATCGAGTACTCTGGATCCTCGATGGCACCCGGACTGTTACTGTATTTTTTATTAAAATTACACTCCGAGGACTGCATCGGATCCGTTGTCTGCCCGCGGCTTTCCTGCATCATCACCGCCTGGATGAGCGGCACATACGCCTGCATTCCATATTCGCGGGCGTACTTCTCAATCGTCCCTGTGTAGCCGATGACTTCCTCGCTCAATCCCGCGCCGTTGCTGCTCTCCTCGACATCCCGAACCATCTGGGACACCAGCGCCACGGCGATGACCGCGGCAAGAACCGCTGCCAGAACGACATTCCACCTGTGAATCTTCTGTTCCCGCAAAGGGACAGCCCACGCGCTGCCGCGCGATTTCCGGCGCGACATCCCCCGTTCACTTTTCTTCTGTGCGTTCCTGCCGAGCAATTCCTCCTCGCTGCTCAGCACCTTATCTCCTATATCTCTCAAATCATCTGACCCCTCACGATATACTTATACTTTCTGCCGGACAATTTCTTCTCGAAATTTTCCTCCTCGGCCACGGAGATCAAAATATCATCCACGGCAATATCGCCCTCTCCGTCATCCGCGTCAAAATCTACATCCAGGTTGAAAAAGATATCCGCGAGCTTTTTCATCGTCTCATCATACTGCGGCGTATCCTCCTGATCCAGCAGAAATGTCTGCGTCTTTCTGCTCTTCCCATTCCGGCCAATCTGCTCCAATGTCACCTGAAACATCAAAAATATCCCCCTTACTCAAGCACTTTCCGCAGCGCCTCAAACAGCTTGTCCACCTCGAACTTCTCCTCGAACATCATTTCCACAGATATATCATATATTAAGGCCGCCACTTTTGCAAGAAAATTTGCTGATTTTCAACGCTTCCGACAAAATGAGGCAAAGCGGAGGAGGCCTTTCACGCTATAGTGAGAAAACTGTGAAAAAATTTGCACTTCACACGTCAAAAAAATAAATCTTTGTCTTGACAATTCCCGCAAACAGGCATATTATAGTATTGTAATTTTCCTCGATAGCTCAATGGTAGAGCATTCGGCTGTTAACCGAAGGGTTGCAGGTTCGAGCCCCGCTCGGGGAGCATGATTTAAGCCCGTAAACATTTCTGTTTACGGGCTTTTGTTTTCCTTATACTTTCCTTTGCTGACGAACTTTCCCTTTGCCTTTTCTTTACCTATTTTGTGTTTACGGGCTTTTCCTTCTGCCTGAAGGGCAACTCTAAAACTGTGGATCCTGAGATATTCAGGCCCCCCTGTCATCTCTTGGCCTGATTTTTTGTCGCCTTCGACCCTCCGAAACTGAATTTTGTCTCGGTATGCGCGATCAGCCTCTTGATATTCTCCGCGTGGCGGAAAATGATAAAGAGCACCTGAACCGCGCAGAGCACCGTCACCCACGGCGTGGACGCGCCGGCGATCAACAGATAGATCACACTCGACGTGACGGCAAGCATTGTGGACAGGGACATATATTTCGTCGTCAGAAGAAAGACGACAAGCACCGCGGTGGCGACAAGACCTGCTCTCCAATCGACCAGGAAGATCGTCGACATGTAGACGAGAAAGCCCTTGCCGCCCTTAAATTTGTACCAGACCGGAAAGGCGTGGCCAAGCATGCAGAACATTCCGGTATAGGCGGCGCCGAACTGAAAATTGCCCAAAAACCTGTCGAACAGAGACGCGAAAATGCCCACGACCACCGCGGCCTTGGCGAGGTCAAGCAGAAGCACCCACCAGGCCCATCTGTTTCCGAATACCCGCTTGAAATTTGTGAAGCCTGGGTTGCCGCTGCCGCACGTGCGTATATCTTTATGGTATCCGAGCCTTGAGACGATGATCGCCGGATTGACTCCGGCGATGAGATAAGCGCTCAGTGCGGAGGTTATAAAAAGAATGATTGTCGTCATTTCATTACCCCTCTATTCCAGAATAAGTATATAATCGTGGACATCCTGTTTCCCGTCGATTAAAAATACTTCCGTTCCCCCATGATTCTCACCGATATAGGTCTCGACAGTCCGGGCCTCTTCGAGTGTCGCCTGACACCCGTAAATGATAATACAGATATCAAACCGCGAGAAATCCAGCGCCTCGATCAGCCGGCAGACCACTGCCGGTCTGTCCTCGCCGGCGGACAGGATATCCTTGCCCACAAACCCAAAATAATCGCCCGCACGGACGGTGAGATCAGCCGTCTCGACAGCTCTGCATGACCGGGCAACGGCGGCGGTGACGACCCCTTCCATCGCCTCCCGCATCTGCTCAAAAATGTCATCCGCGTCCCCGCACGTGGTGTCAAACATCGTGATCGCCGCGTAGCCGTCTCCGACAGTACGGCTCTCCAGGACGAAAACCTGCCCCTCGGTATAGATCGACGCGGCCTGTCTGGCGGCGAGAATCGCGTTGCTGTTGTTCGGCAATACATACATGATGTCGGCGTTGACCTCGGAAAACGCCGACAGAAAATCCTCAACCGACGGGTTCATGCTCGAACCCCCGTCAATCACGGCGTCGGCGCCGCGGTCGAGAAATGACTGTCTGATCCCCTCACCCGACGCGACGGCGATGATCCCAAACTGCTTCCGCTGTGCCGGCGGTGCGGCGGAGAGGGATACCTCAGTGTCCGCCGATCCGGTCAGCGTGTTGTTGTGCTGCAGCGACATATTCTCGATCTTTACCTTCAAAAACTCCCCGTATTCCTGACAGATCGCCAGCACTCTGTCCGGTGTCATGCTGTGCACATGAATCTTGACGATACTGCCGTTTTTAAAGGCGACAACGGATTCCCCGACCGCCTGCAGGCGTTCTGAGAGACGCTCAATCCTGAAATGATCGATATCCGTCTTGCGCCGCTGAAGCCTCAAGAGCAACTCGGTGCAATAGCCGAACTCCAGCACACTGTCCTCCGTAAACCGGTCGATGTCAATTTCCTGCGCGGCAGGGATGTATGTCTTCAGTATTTCCGTGTCAGGCTTTTTGTTGTCTATGACCTGCCGCACGCCCTGCATGATAAATAAAAGTCCCGCGCCGCCCGAATCCACCACGCCGGCTTTCTTTAGCACAGGAAGCATATCGGGCGTCTTTTTGAGTGTCCTCGCGGCCTCCTCAACAAAGTTCGCAAAAAACTCGGAGAGCGAGCCGGATTCGCTTTGACACGCATACTCCGTGGCACAGCGGGCCACGGTCAGAATCGTCCCCTCCTGCGGGTCGACCACCGCGTCATAGGCCTTGCGCACACCCTGGCGTAGGGCGCTGCCGATCTGTCGGCTGTCCGCCGCCCGGACGCCGGCGAGTCCCTCGGCCAAACCTCCGAAAAACTGAGACAGGATGACCCCTGAATTTCCTCTTGCGCTCAGCATCATCCCGTTCGCGGCATCCTGCGCGGCCCTGGACAGATCCGCGGGTCTGGCCTCCAGAGCCTGCACGCCGCCGAGCATCGTCATGAGCATATTATCGCCGGTATCCCCGTCCGGAATGGGGAAAACATTCAACTCATTGATGGCCTTCACGTGATTTTGAAGATTGGCCGTACCGGCCATCATCATATCTGCAAATAAAACGCCGTCGATCGTCTCCAATGTCTGCATGGTCATTCGCCCGCCTTATATGTGACCTTTTTTCCGAATGCATACAGCGCGACGGTCTCCGGGCCTATCGAGGCGCCAATGATAGGTCCCAGATAGGAGATGTGAATATCCCTGCAAGGAATTTTTTCATGGATAAGGCCGACAAGGGTATCTATCTCCTCCTTGGCGCAGTCGCCGTGGACGAGATAGAGCGTCTGCTCCTCCGGCTTTATGATATTCTCCGCCATCAATGAGACAATCTCCTCAAAGGACTTCCGGCGTCCCTTGACTTTTTTGATCGGTGTCTGATCACCGTTCGCGTCCGAGATGGTGATGGGCTTGATGCCCATGAGATTCCCGAAAAAGGCGGAAGTCGCCTTGATTCTGCCGGCTCTTCGCATGTAGTCGAGCGTGTGAACCGTGCAGTACTGATTCACATTGTTGCGCATATCCTTGATACGCGTATCGATCTCCTCAAATGCGAGACCCTCGGCGGCCATCTTCGCCGCCTCTATGGCCAATATGCCCTCGCCGCAGCTGGCATTCATAGAGTTGATGCATGAGATTTTCGCGTCTGGGTACTTCTCAAGCAGCTTCTGCGCTGTGACATGTCCGGTATTCACCGAACCGGACTGCCTCACAGAGCAGGCGATATAGATGATGTCGCAGCCCTCGTCGAGATACTGCGTGAAGATCCTCATGAATTCCTCGACCGAGACCTGTGCCGTTGTCATTCTCTTGCCGGCGCGCATACTGTCATAAAAATTCTTTGCCTCTTCTTGCGTCCACTCAAGCATGGCGGGAACTTCCTTTCCGTCTTGAACCGTGGACATTTTGGCATAATCAATGCCATATTTCTCCATCAGATCGGGCGTGAGATCAGAACAGGAATCGGTAATAATTTTTATTTTTCTCATTTTTCAAAACCCCTTTCCCCCTGCCACAGGGAGTATTTAAAAAACCCATAAATGATTTTACGGGCTTTTTGTGTTTTTTGTGATCCGATTTCGGATATTTTTTATGCCAATTTTGCTTTCGCGGCATCGCACAGCGCCGTGAAGTCAGCCGGATCGCTGATGGCCATCTCGGAGAGCATCTTTCTGTTGATCTCGATATCCGCCAGCTTCAGGCCATACATCAGTCTGCTGTAGGACAGACCATTCAAGCGGGCCGCCGCGTTGATACGCGCAATCCACAAACGCCTGAACTGGCGCTTCCTCTCCTTGCGCCCTCTGTACGAGCTGGTCAGCGCTCTCATGACAGACTGCTTTGCAACTCTATACTGTTTTGATCTGGCGCCTCTGTAGCCTTTCGCCAGCTTTAATACTCTTTTATGCTTTTTCTTTGCGTTTAAACCGCCTTTAACTCTTGCCATCTCGTCATCGTACCTCCGTTTCTCAGATTATAGATATGGTAAAATCTTCTTCATATTCTTGACATTCGTCGCGTCCGTCATCGTGGCCTTTCTGAGATTTCTCTTTCTCTTCGGCGACTTCTTTGTCAGGATATGGCTCTTGTAGGCTTTCATCCTTTTCAATTTACCGGTACCTGTCTTTTTGAAACGCTTTGCTGCTGCTCTGCTTGTTTTTACCTTTGGCATGATCTGAATCCTCCTTAAAAATGTATACCTGCGCTAACTGCGTTTTTCTGACAAAAACATCACCATATTTCTTCCCTCAAGCCTTGCAGGTTTGTCAATTACCGCAACGTCTGACAACTGTTCCGCAAACTGATCGAGAATCGCCTTGCCGGATGACGCGTGAGACAGCTCACGCCCTCTGAATCTGACGGTAACCTTCACCTTATCGCCGCCCGTAATGAACTTGCGCGCGTGATTTATCTTTGTATTCAGGTCGTTTGAATCGATGTTCGGCGTCAGGCGTATCTCCTTGACTTCGATCGTTTTTTGTTTCTTTCTGGCTTCCTTTTCTTTTCTCGCCATCTCATAGCGGTACTTGCCATAGTCGATGATCTTGCAGACCGGCGGCTTGGCCGTCGGCGCGATCTTTACCAGATCAAGATTGGCCTCCCTGGCGAGCCGCATCGCTTCCTTTGCCGACATAATGCCCAACTGCTGGCCGTCCTCACCAATCAATCGCACTTCTCTGTCTCTGATTTGCTCGTTGATCATTAATTCGCTAATAATTGACACCTCCAAAACCTTCTCATAAAAAATGGTGAGCAGATATCTACTCACCATTTAAGAACACACTTCGCGTGTGCTTTTGCATCTTAAATATAAACCCGAGTCATCTAAAATGCTGAGGTGAGAGTAAATGCTCTGCTTTATTTTCCCCTGTATCTCTTGATACAGCTTTTATAGCATACCACGCCTCAGAACCCGTGTCAAGATTAAAATTCACGCTTTTTCGAATAACACAATACCAGCACAGACAGGACGACCACACAGAATGAGATCAGCATCACGACAGCGACCGGCCGGATCGGTGTGCTGTCACCGGTCTTCACGGAATCCACATCCTGAACCTTCACATTGAATGTCGTCTCGGCGTAACCGTCGATATAATTGACGCGGTAAGTGTGCGTGCCCTCCCGGAGCGAATCGACAAACGCTTTGTTGAACGTGACAACCGTCGAACCCGACACCACATCATAATTCTCTGCGCCGACGACCTTGCCGTCGACCTCGACACTGACAAACTTGGAGATGTCCCCGTTGCATGCCAGCGAGATCGCGCTGTTGATGCCACGAATGACCGTAATTCCGGCTCCCTTTGTGATCTTATATTCCGTCGCGGGGAGCGCCTCCTCCTTAGTCTCACCGCATTCCGTACAGGTATACTTTATTTTGCCGTCCTCCACGACGCCGTCATCCCATCTGTGGCCGAGCGGCGGCAGATCCTTCTGAGCGGTGAGCACCAGCCCGCAGACCGAACAGTGTTCGCCGCCGGTTTTGCCGCCCTCCGTACATGTCGCAGGTATGACCTCATCCTTCACAAACGTGTGGTCCACCTTCGGCACGGCCTCGGTCTTCTCCGCATCACATCTCTTGCAGACATATAAGCTCTCACCCTCTGCCGTGCAGGTCGGCTCTTTTTTGACTTCCTTGAGCTGCCAGTCATGGTCGAGCGCCTCGACTTCCTCCTGCGCCTTCAGCACCTCACCGCACACCGAACAGTGGCTGCCCTCGGTCAGGCCCTTTTCCGTACAGGTGGCCTCGACAGCCTCATCGATCACCTCGGTATGACCCTTGGCGGCGATCTCCTGAATCTCCGCCGCATCGCACTTTGTACAGACGCGCTTCTGCATCCCCGTCTCCGTACAGGTGGCGTCCTTCTCGATCGTCCATTCGCCCCACGCGTGCACACACTCGGTGATCCGGAAGCTCCCCTGCGCCGTGCCGGTATAGTTTCCGGTGCCGGTCACCGAAATACCCGCCGTGCCGACGTCGACATTATTGCTGTAAGTCACCGTGTAATCCCTATCCCTGACTAATGTCACGTCATTCAGAGTGACCGTCGGCTCCGGCGTCAGGGCCTGACCGGTGTATTCCATATCAGGCGCGGTCACGGATGCGCCCTCCAGTGATACAGGCTCCGCCTCGGTATCCGCCATCTCGGTATCCGCCTCGGTATCCGCCACGAGCGTCTCCGTCTCAGATATCTCCTCCTTGAATGTCCCCTCCTCGGATATCTCTGCCTTGAATGTCTCCTCCTTGAATGTCCCCTCCTCGGATACCTCCGCCTCGAATGTCTCCGCCTCGGTTGGCTCCGATTTGGATATCTCCGACTCGGTTGGCTCAGCCGCACGGGCTGTCCCGAAAGTCAGGCCGGCAATCAGCAACAGAGACAATATCGCAAAAATAGAATGCTTTAAACCGGTCTTCATCGTGTACCCTCTCCTTCAGAAAATGCCTCCCAACAGTATCTATAAATAGATTATACAATACTATATTTTTCTGTCAATATATTTTTTCTTAAGCATCGTTCTGAAAAAATGAATAAAGTATGAACGATTACAGAATTTCTTACATTTATCTGAAGCCGCGCCGCGCCATCTCGGTCACGGCGAAGGTCGCCACATCCTCGGCGTATTTGCCGGTGCCGAAGCCGGCGTCATAGCCAAGCTCCTTGGCCAGCTCATGGGTGATTCTCGCGCCGCCGCAGCAGACGACATATCTGCTCCGGAGTTCCTCAGCTTCGAGAAGTTCGATCAGTTCCGTGAGATTTTGGATGTGGATATCCTTTTGAGTGACCGTCTGCGACACCAGCAGCACATCCGCGCGCAGCTCGACGGCCCTGCGGATAAATTCCTCATTCGGCACCTGGCTGCCGAGATTGTAGGCCTCGATCATCTCATAGCGCTCCAGGCCGTAGTGTCCGGCAAATCCCTTGCGGTTCATGATGGCATCGATCCCCACTGTGTGCGCGTCAGTGCCGGTGGACGCGCCTACGACCACCACTTTGCGCCCGAAATGTGCCCGAATATAGTCGTTGACCTCCTCCATCGACATTGTCTTTGCCTCGACGGCCTGTACATGGATATCCGTATAATCCACGGAATAAATGCTGCGCCCATAGGCCACATAATATGTAAAGTCATCGTCGAGCGATCCCCTGTAGGCGATGTTGATATCCTCAAAGCCCATTTTTTTCATGAGCTGACGGGCCGCCTCCTCTCCCTTCTCATCATTCTTCACCGGCAGCGTGAAGCCCAGCTGCACCATGCCGTCATTCATGGTATCGCCGTAAGGGCGCACCCTTGTCAGATCAAGGGTTGTGTCCGTGTCGACGCTGTGCATTTTGTAAAGTCCCGAACTCATGACGCGCCTCCCTTCATGATCTCAATCAACGGATTGAAATACACGGCATCCTTCTCCACGACGCCCTCCAGTCCCTTGCCGCCGTCTCTCGGACGCTTGATATTTGCAAAGATCCCGCGCTCCAGCGTGGCGAAAATGCCGATGCGCTCGATCTCCTCTAGCAGGCCGGCGGCCTTCTCAAGCACCTCACCTGCTCTCGTCTCGATGATGCCGCCCTTTTTGAACTCTATCTCCCCGCCGAGATCCCGCATCGTCCTGAAAATGTACTGCGCATTCTCGATCGCGAGCGCGCGGTCGGACATAAACGGCGTGTGAATGGCCTCCGTGAGCATCCCAAGCAGGTGAATTCTCTGCCCTGTCAGGCAGGTGACAATATTAAAGAGCGCATCCTGCACATGGCCCCTGAAAATATTTCCGGTCATGTATTTGGTCGGCGGCATGTATTTGAGCGGCGCCTTCGGAAAGATCTCACGGGCCATCTGCGCCTGCGCAAGCTCCAGAAGAAACGCGTTCTCCACAGACGGATCCATCTCAAACGCATGCCCAAGCCCCTGCTGCTCCTCGGGCAATCCCGCCTTTAGGGCAAACTGCTCGTTGAGAAACTGTGAGGCCAGGACGGTGTGCGCCGCCTCCACGGCGTCGTCGGTGGTCAGATAATTGTCCTCGCCGGTGTTGATGATGACACCCGCGTAGGCGTTGATGACCCGTGAAAAATACTGATCGATCAGGGTGCGCTGCATATTGATGTCGCGGAACAGAATCCCGTAGAGCGCGTCGTTGAGCATCACATCCAGGCGCTCAAACGCGCCCATCGCCGCAATCTCCGGCATGCACAGACCCGAACAGTAATTGCACAGGCGGATATAGCGCTTCTGCTGGGCACTGACCTCGTCGAGCGCCGAGCGCATGAGGCGAAAATTTTCCTGGGTCGCGTAGGTGCCGCCGAATCCCTCCGTGGTCGCGCCGTAGGGCACATAGTCGAGCAGCGACTGGCCGGTGGTGCGGATGACGGCGATCACATCCGCCCCCTGCCTGGCCGCCGCCCGCGCCTGCACAATATCCTCATAGATATTGCCCGTGGCGACGATCAGATAGAGCAGCGGCCCCTCCTTGTCGCCATAGGTCTCAAAAAAGGCATCCCTCTTTGCCGCGCCGGCGCGGATGCGCGCCGCGGCGGCCTCGGCCACCGGCATGACGGCATCCCGGATTTCTCCGATACGGTGCCGCGGCACCCGCGCCAGATCAATCTCACCGGACTGAATCCCTTCCGCAATCTCCTGCGGCGATAGCCCATATTCCGCCATGGCATTGCCGAGATAGTATGCGGCGCCGCCAGACAGCATCTTTTTCTCCGCCATATGATCCACAACCACATTCGGCAGCGGAACTTCCATGTCATTGACGCCGTCGATCCCCAACAGCCGGCAGACGGCGCGCTCCACGGCCACCGTCGTGTGAATATCGATAAAACCCTGCACATCATCCGCCACGCGCGCCGCGCTGGCGCGCGCCTTGTCGATCAGTGCCCGGTTCAAGTGCAACTTGCTCTCCATCACTCACCCTCCTCTTTCAAATCATCCGACTGCCGCGCCGGCCGCATAGCCGGCCGGCAGACGATTCTTCCTGCCTCGCTTTGCCGCACACAAGCGGCTGGTTCTTTGCCTTGCCGGCCCGCGCCGGCCTTTCTTTTTGCTTCGCTCACACCTTGCGCCCTCTCTTCAGGCGCTCCAGGTGCGCCGGCGTGATCGTCATCTCATGGCCCATCTCCAGCGCCGCCACCCCGATGACATCGGCCTTTCGCTCCCCGCGGCAGACCTCGCACTGGCAGGTCTCCCTGTACGTGTCCGGCTCGGTATAGGTCGTGATCACGCCCTCAAAATTTCTCAGTACCACCCTATGCGGCGTCTGTGAGATCAGATAATTCGGCATGACCGGAATCTTGCCCCCACCGCCCGGCGCATCCACCACAAATGTCGGCACCGCGTATCCCGAAGTGTGCCCGCGGAGACCCTCGATGATCTCCACACCTTTTGAAACCGGCGTGCGGAAATGCTCAAGCCCCAGGGAGAGATCACACTGATAGATATAATACGGGCGCACGCGCATCATCACGAGATCATGCACCAGCTTTTTCATGACATGCACGCAGTCATTGACGCCCGCGAGCAGCACGGACTGATTGCCCAGCGGGATGCCTGCGTCCGCGAGCCGCGCGCACGCCGCCCGGCTCTCCTCGGTGATCTCGCTCGGATGATTGAAGTGGGTGTTGAGCCAGATCGGGTGATATTTCTTGAGCATCGCGCAGAGCTCCGGCGTGACGCGCTGCGGCATCACCACCGGCGTCCTGGTGCCGATCCGGATAATCTCCACATGCGGGATGGCCCGCAGTCTTGAGATGATATATTCGAGCTTCTCATCGCCGAGCAGCAGCGGGTCGCCGCCGGAGAGCAGGACATCGCGCACTTCCGGGTGCGCGGCGATATAGTCGATGCATCTGTCGATCTGCGCCGCCGGCAGCGGGGCATCCTTCTGACCCGCGAAACGCCTTCTGGTGCAATGACGGCAGTACATCGAACACTGATCCGTGACCAGAAACAGCACCCTGTCGGGATAGCGGTGCGTCAACCCTTTCACCGGAGAGTCCGTATCCTCGTGCAGCGGGTCGAGCAGATCCGCCGGAGACCTGTGCAGCTCGTTCGCGGACGGAATCGCCTGTTTTCTGATCGGGTCATGCGGATCATCCGGATCGATCAGGGACAGATAGTACGGCGTCACCGCCATGCGCAGTGTCCGCAGGCATTTATCGATCCCCTCAAGCTCACTGTCCGTCAAGTGCAAAAAATCACTGTATGCCCTGATATCCTCCAAAGTCTCAATTCTGTTCCTCACCTGCCATTTCCAGTCATTCCACTGCTCGGCGGGCACATCTGCAAATAAACCGTTCCTCGTCCTCATCATACTTCCTCCAATCTATACATATTTCCGGTCAAAAAGGCCCCGGATAGCCGCATTCTCCCGAAGTTCCTGAAGCGTGATCTCCGCATGGCCCTTCGTGTAGCCGTTGCCAATGATCATCGTGATATCCTTGCCCACGCCCTCGGCGCCGAGCGCCGCCTTCGCAAAATCTGTCGCCATCGAGAAAAAGTACACCGTGCCGCCGTCCCTCACCGGCAGAATGGCCGACATCTCGCAGTTTGGCACATTTACACAGCAGATCGAGACGTCATACTCCATGCCGCCGTTGGCAGCTAAGGCTTTGTCGAGTACATCCACCGGCATATCGGCGCTCGCCCGAAAGACCTCATGGCACACGCCGAGCGCTCTCAGCTCATCGATCCCCGCCTGGCTATAGTCCATGGCCACGACGCGTCCGGTCGGCCCCACACGCTTCATGGCCTCATAGCAGACCAGGACACCGGATTTTCCTGCACCGCCCAGAACCAGCACGCGCTGCCCCGGCCTGACGAGCTTCGCCGTCTGAGCGGGCGCACCCGCGATATCCAGCGCCGCGAGGGCCAGCGCCTCGCTCATATCCTCCGGAAGTTTCGCGTAGAGCGCCGTCTCAAAGAGCACGGCCTTCCCGACGATGTCCACTCGGTCAATCGCCTGATGGACAGCCAGAATTTTGTCGATTCGAAGCGGCGTCATGGACAGCGACACGAGCGACGCGATCCTGTCGCCGACCCTGAGATCGATATCCAGATCCTCGCCGATGGCGGCCACCCGCCCGATAAACATGCCTCCAGAATTGGTGACCGGATTCTGCATCTTCCCGCGCTTGTCCACAATGTCCAGAATCATCGCCTTGATCCGCTCCTCGTCGCCCTCGCAGGCCTCAGAGATCTGGTGAAACGAAGCCGAATCGATGTTCAGCGCGGTCACGTCGCACACGATCTCGTTGGCGTAGACTTTGCTCATGTCATTGTCAACCCTTCTCGCCGCCTGCGTCAAAACGCCCCGCGGCTCTATCACTCTGTGAATCCCGTATTTATTTCCCTTCAGTGACATCACACATTCCTCCCCTTCTCATCCGGCCTTCCGGCCTGCCAGACCGAGAATATTTCTCGCCTCATCCGGCGTCGCCACCTCTCTCCCCAGCTCTCTCGCCAGGCGGGCTGCCTTGGCCACGAGTTCCCCGTTTGACTTTGCCAGAACACCTTTTTCAATGTACACATTATCCTCAAGGCCGACCCTGACGTGACCGCCCATGATGATGCCCATGGCAACCATCGGAAACTCACACCTGCCAACGCCGGCCACCGTCCATGTCGACCCCGCCGGAATACTCTGCGCCATAAACAGCAGATCCCTTGGCTCGCCGGAAATGCCGCCGTTTACACCCATCACAAAATCAAAATGCATCGGCGACCTGATAAATCCTTTTTTGTTCAGCCGGATCGCCATATCGATCATGCCCTTGTCAAAGACTTCCACCTCCGGCTTGATATTTCCGGCGATCATTTGCATCCCGAAATCCCTGATCATATATTCGGTATTGACAAAAATCTCATCGCCCCCGAAATTGCAGGTGCCGCAGTCCAGCGTCGCCATCTCCGGATTTAGCGTGAGCGGCTGCAGGCGCTCGTCACCGCTCATGCCCACCGACCCGCCGGTGGACGGCTGAATGATCACATCCGGGCAGACCTCCCGAATGGCATCCATGCAAACCTTAAAACGTCCCGCGCGCTGCGTCGGCGTGCCGTCATCCTCCCGCACATGCAGGTGGATCACCGATGCCCCTGCAGCGTAAGCCGATTTGGCCTCACGGACAATCTCATCCACCGTGTAGGGCACCGCCGGATTTTGCGCCTTCGTCACCTCCGCGCCGCAGATACATGCCGTAATGATCAACTTTTCCATACACAACCTCCTTTTCTCAAAATACTGTCACATTCCATGATCCCATTCCATCGGTCAATCCCGCGCTGACCGCGGATATCACTGCCTATCCCTCGCTGGCTTGCGAATGCCGCTGCTTGTTCCTCGGCACCACGCAGGTGCCGGAAGCCCGGCACACCACGACCGGCTCCGCCAGCACGTCGCAGGCCGATTCACTGACATCCGGCCGCGCCGCAATCACCTTGCGCGCCTCGAACACCATCTTTCTCGACGAATTGCCGACCGCGGTGATCTCCCCCGTCGCCTCGATAAAATCGCCGGCATACACCGGACTCAAAAATTCCACACGGTCATACGCGCAGAAAAGTCCCTCGTCGCCGTCATTGATGATCAACAGTTCCGTGGCCACGTCGCCGAAGAGCTCCAGCATCCGCGCGCCGTCCACAAGATTGCCGCCGTAGTGGGCATCCCGCGCGCCCATGCGCAGCCTGATGGTCGATGTGATTTTTTGTTTCATAGCTATTCCCTCCCTGTGTCATTTTTCATGCGCCGC
>CAYRDY010000004.1:14194-16194 GCA_964423195.1 uncultured Catenibacillus sp.
CGCGTGTCCCAAAAAATAAAAGCGCCATCAACCGGCGGTTTCAGTAACCGTCGTCAATAGCGCTTCATGAACGTGGAAAAGAAAGAGGAGAGCGACAAATACGCTTGCCGCCTACCCTAAGTGAGGGCGCGTCGCACTTACGGCACACCACACAAAAAAAGCTATTGACAACAGAAAACTTCTGCCATCAATAGCGCTCCACGTGCAAAACATGACAGAGATGAGGCTCTCAGCCGCATCTCCAAGCAACAGGGCGGGTCAAACCCTGTTCCTTTCGGCGGAAAAGACATTCATCACCATCATCGAGCAGACCCGCTCTTCGTATATGATGATTACCTTCATCTCCGCTCCTCTATTTTCACAATATTCAGATATTATTTGAAACCCCGCCGCGCCCGCTGCAAAGCCACGCGGCATCCGCGTATCGTCAGGACACATCTCTATGTCTAAATTCAGTATACGCCCTCTCCAAATGGAATGTCAATAGTCTTTTTCAATGATCGTCAATATTTTCTCATTCAGACCAAGCATGCGGCAGATGTTGAGCGCGTCGCGCGGGCAGTCCGCCCGTCCCCGCACCCGGTACAGCCCATAATTCATATGGCGGGCGATGATGTCCACACCGCTGTCCCTCTCGGAGGCAGCGATTTCCCGGCGAAGTTCCTCCGTGTCCACGCCTCTCAGGCCGATCACCTGATAATGCGCGCCGGCGTACAGAGCGACATTGT
Organism: uncultured Catenibacillus sp.; assembly: GCA_964423195.1. Lineage (GTDB taxonomy): Bacteria > Bacillota > Clostridia > Lachnospirales > Lachnospiraceae > CAKRHR01. Next base: position 14,923 of record CAYRDY010000004.1, read on the forward strand.
CATAATGTGTCGCAAGCAACGCGACAGAATCCTGCGCGTTAAAATATTTCGCCACGGCCTGCACAATGACTGCGCCCTCGTCCGGGTTGGTCCCCCTGGCAAATTCATCGAGAATGATCAGGCAAAAGGTATGCTGTGACGCGCAGACCACCGCGTCCAGCTGCATGACCTCCGCTCCAAAGCTCGACAGTCCCTGCTCGACGGACTGTCTGTCCTCGGCAATAAAATGAATCTCCTCAAACATCGGCACGCCGGCCCGCGCGGCGAACGGATAGAAGCCGCACAACACCAGCAGGGTGTTGAGCGCCACGGCCTTCAGGGCCACACTCTTGCCGCCCATATTGGCGCCTGTGATCACACTCGCTCCCCGATTCAGCGCGATGGTCACCGGTGTAAAATCTTTATTCTTTTCTCTCAGAATATCCCGAATCTGCGGATGCACCATGGATTCAAAATACAGAGACCCTTCCGTGATCTCAGGGCGCGCGCAGTGATTTTCGAGAGCAAGCCGCGCCTTTTGAAACAGCAGATCCAGATCCGCCGTGACGCGGATATTGTAGTCGATCAGGGGCAGATACGGCCGCAAATCAGCCGTGAGTTCACCTCGGATGCGACTCTCCTCCGCCTCCTCGCGCACCGCGACGCGCAGGCGCTCTGCCGCAAGCTCCTCTCTGCGATTCTGGTCTCTCTCGCAGCGCATTTCCATCTCAATATTTTTCTTCTCCTGTCGGATCTCCCGCAATCGCGGCGAATAGGCGTCACTGATAAAAAATCCCTGCGCCCGCGTGCCATCCGGATCGAGCAGTGAGAGCGCCGCGCGCGTGTCCGCCATGTCCAGACCCTCAAGCCCGCAGAGCGCCTTGAATTTCAAAAAATCCGAATACAGTTTTTCATACAACAACAGATCGTACCTGATTTCAAACAGTTCCACCTCGCTGAGGCAGTCGACCGCGCCGCGCGAGAGGGATCCGCGGATATCCTTAAGCCGCATCATCGTGTGCGTCATGGACGCGATGAGTTCCCGGCTCTCGTCGTAGTGCGCGATCATACACTCTAAATCATCAAGCGCCCGCATCAGTTCCGCCCGCTGTGCCGGGCCATATGGCTCTAATTTTCGGATCCGCTCCTGCCCGAAACAGGAGGCCGGCGCGAGCAGTGACAGCACATACTCAAAGCCAATCGCCGACTTCATCTCATAGCTCAGATTCATCGCAAACCCCTCCCCATGATGATTCCCTGCCGAGACGTGTGCCGTCGTCCGTGCGCACGGCG
>CAYRDY010000004.1:16294-17463 GCA_964423195.1 uncultured Catenibacillus sp.
CCGACATTGACCACCGGCACGCGTACATGCGCCCGCATCAATTCCATCAATTCATCTTTGTCAAATTCATACCCATATGCCGAAAACGGATTGATGGCCACTGCCGCCAGACGCACGGGCTCCAGCACTCGCAGGACAACGCCCTTGACGAAAAGTTTCTCGTAAACCGGAGGCGTGATCAAAATCTTACTGCCATCAGCGACAACCAAAACCCGCTCTTTCACAGGCGCATTGGAGAGAAGCAGTGGCTGAAGCAGCGCGTCAGTGAGCGCGCCGGTGAAATAGATATACCTGCAGCCATCATTTTCTTTTTTGCGCAGCGCCGCGGGCAATTCTCGCGCCGACGACACGCCCGTCACCTCGCCGTCCGCCGTGCCAAGCAGAATCTTCCACGACGGTCTGATCGGATCATCTGATCCCGTTTTGTCATCCGCCGCGCCCCGCGCGGCTTCATCCGGACGCCTTCTGTCATCCGCAACGCCCCGCGCGGCCTCATCCTGTCTCGCCTCAGAAAAGCATTTCCACTCCCCGGCGGAAAAATCCCTGAAGGCCGCTGCAGCCGCCGCACAGTCCAGCTGCGGCGTGCCAAGGATTTCACAGCAATAGGCCGTGTGCGCGACCACCGTGTGAATATCCTTATGATACGAGGCGCCTGTGCAGAGGATGGCGGCCTCCGACACTCTCCGCGTGCAGAGTGTCTTTCGACTGACAGCGCCGTCGATCAGCACCCGGCGCGCGCCGAGCGCCCGAAACATCTCCGAGACGGTCGCCAGCTGATCATTCATCGACGGCCCCGCCAACTGGATATTCCCGTCGCTTCTGGCGCGCAGCAGGATGACCTCGCCGAGAGGCGTCATGATGCCGGTCGTGGCCAGGATCTCCCTGGTGATATCGCACTGCTTCAGGAGCTGTGCGGCGGTCGCGATCAACGTCCCGGCACGGACATAGATGCCCGGCTTGCTCGTACCGGTCACGATATCCTTGGGCTCCCCGTCCCGCCCGATCGAGGTGACGGCGAGCGCCTCACCGCGCGCATCAAACTCGCGCAGGAGCTGATTAAATACCGTGGTCTTCCCCGCGTTCTTGCACATGCCGATCAGGGCAACCGAGGCGTATGCCGAGACCAGATCGCTAATCCTTGCCATAAAAATCCCCATTCCGCCGCCCCT
>CAYRDY010000004.1:17563-50227 GCA_964423195.1 uncultured Catenibacillus sp.
ATGCCGAGACCAGATCGCTAATCCTTGCCATAAAAATCCCCATTCCGCCGCCCCTCTTATCGGCGGCACAGATAATCACAAAAATATTCTCACACTAATTTCCAAGCCGCATCGCTGACACTGTCATCACAAAAAGACATGAAAAAACATCTACTCCCCAAGCACGACACTCGTCTGGCCGTCCAGCGTCAGTGTCGTGCCGTCCAATGTGGCGCCACCCGCGCCGATGACGGCATTTACAGTGGTAAACGTTTGATCCGTCGCCGTGGACAAGTCAAAGGTGATGGCGTCAGTGGTCGTATTGTGCAAAACCGCGACCGTGGTCCCCTCATAACTTGAGGTAAAGCCGCCGAGTTTCGTGTCGGCACAGTGGAGCGCGGTGTAGGTTCCGCGGGCGATGGCCGGGTTGGCCTTTCGGATCATGATCAGCTTCTTATAATAGGAATAGAGGCTGTCCCCGTCACCGATCTGCTCAGAGACTGTGGCGCTGACGCGATTGTCTGGCTTATACGTCGTACCGACAGGATCCGCCACGGTATCCCCGTCACCCCATTCCATCTTCAGCCGACGGTTGGCGTCGGTTTTGGCACCGCCACGTGAGCCGCAGAGCCCAATCTCCTCGCCGTAATAGATAAACGGCGACCCGGATGAGAGAAGGTAGAGATTCGCCGCCACCCGCATCTGCCCGCTCGCCGCGGTCAGGTAACCCGCCGCTCGGTCAGTGTCGTGGTTGGCGATAAACGGGACAATCATCGCGTCCTCGCGAAGGGACTTCACATTCTCCACAAATGACTGGACATAGCTCGTGTAGGTATTGACATTCCCGGCTTTGGCCGTCTGAGCGATGTAGCCGGAAGTCTGGGCGCCGGTGAAATTGAAACAGTTGAGCGCCGGATAATAGCGGTCAGTGATCGAGTCGCTGTCCCACACCTCCGCCACCGTGTAAATGTCCGGCTTGATTTTTCGAAGTTCATCCATGTACCACTGCCAGAACTCGGCACTCTTCTCGTTGTCGCCGAGGTAGATGTACTTGGCGGCGTCAAAGCGAAAGCCGTCAACGCCCAGGTCAAGATAATACTTCGCGATGTCCAGCGCCGCCTGCCGCACGGCCTCGTTGTCATAATTGAGTTCCGGCATGTTGCTTGAGAAATTGCACTCATAGAAATCATCGGTGCCGGCGAGCAGTTTAAAGGCGCGGTCGTTAGGCTCATCCTCCCCGGCGGAATAGTACGTATAATAATCATAGTACGGGTCGTCGGTGTCATCGTTTTGATGCGCGGCGACAAAGGAAGTATACCAAGGATTTTCGGTGCCGGTGTGATTGAGCACCAGGTCCAGAATCACCTTGACATTCCGCTCGTGGCAGAGATCCAGCAACTCCTTGAGATCCTCCTCGGTGCCGAAATCGGGGTCAATGGTGTAGTAATCATCCACATCATATTTGTGATAGCTCCTCGATTTGAAAATCGGGGAGAGCCAGATTCCCTCCACGCCCAGGCTGGTGCCTGAATCCTCCCTGCCGTCGTTTAGGTAGTCCATCCGATTGATGATGCCGCGCAGATCACCCACGCCGTCCCCGTTGGAATCGGAGAAGGATCCGACAAAGATCTCGTAGAACACCCGATAATTGTCCTCGCTCGGAACAGCCGCAAGACAGGCGGGATCGTCGATCACCGCTTCTCCATTCTCATTCAGCAAATACTTTCCGGTGGTATCCCTTGCCAAATTCTCTCCCTCCCCGCCAGTGCCCTGTGCAGGAGTCTCTCCCGACGCAGCCGTTTCCTGTCCTGCATTTTCTCCCGTCCCAACGCCCGGCGTGTCCTCATCGCCGGATCTGGCACAGCCAAAGCAGAAAACGCAGCAGACAGCAAGCAGCAAGCCAGAGAAAAACACCCCCTCAACCCTTCTTCTCATCCCCTTCCCCCCCTGTATGTTAAACGCGCCGTGGCCGCATCCCGCCCACGGCCCCTTTCTTATATCTCAAGATTTTTTCGTTCGCCTTATACCAGCAGATTCTCCTCAGTCTCAGGATTGAAGAAGTGCATGGCCTTGCTCCCAAAGGTGATATGCAGTTCATTGCCGCTCACCAGAGCATCGCGATCCCGACTGTCGAGATCCAGCGTAGGGATACGCACGATCAGACGATTGCCGTCATTTGTATCCACATGGAGATGCAGCTCAGAACCCATCATCTCGTTGACGACCAGTTTACACGGAATCGCGTGTTCCGCCTCGTGTGAGATCGTGATGTGCTCCGGACGGACACCCAAGCGAATCTCACCAGGTTTGGCGTGGTGATCGGCGAGCATCTGCCCCTTCTCACCATCGACCAGAATCTTGGCGCCAAACGGGGTGACATAGTATTTGCCTTTTTCCAGCAGCAGCTGCGTCTTGATGATATTCATCTTCGGCGAGCCGATGAATTCGGCCACGAACAGGTTCTTCGGCATCTCAAACACCTCGGTCGGCGTGCCCACCTGCATGATGTAGCCATCCCTCATGATCACGATGCGGTCGCCCAGGGTCATGGCCTCCGTCTGGTCATGGGTGACATAGATGAATGTCGTGTCCAACTGCTTGCGCAGCAGGATGATCTCGGCGCGCATCTGGTTTCTGAGCTTTGCGTCCAGGTTGGAGAGCGGCTCATCCATCAGGAAGACCTTGGAATCACGAACCATGGCGCGGCCGATGGCGACACGCTGCCTCTGCCCGCCGGAAAGCGCACGCGGCTTGCGCATCAGATACTCAGTAATGCCCAGAACTTCCGCCGCCTTGGTGACCTTCTCATAGATCACGTCCTCTTTCATCTTCTGCAGGCGGAGCGAGAAGGCGATATTGTCATACACCGTCATGTGCGGATACAGCGCGTAATTTTGGAAAACCATGGCGATGTTGCGGTCTTTCGGCTGCAGATCATTGACCACCTCGCCGTCGATCTCCACTGTGCCGCCGCTGATGTCCTCCAGGCCCGCGATCATTCGCAGCGTGGTCGATTTTCCGCAGCCGGATGGACCGACGAACACAACAAATTCCTTGTCCTTGATCTCCAGGTTGAAATCGTGGACGGCTACCACATTATTGTCATATACCTTTTTGACATCGGTTAATTTTACACTTGCCATATATGATTGCACTCCCTTCTTTTAACCCTTGACAGCGCCGCCGGTCACGCCCTCGACATAGTACTTCTCCAGACACAGGAACAGGATCGTCACAGGTACCGCGACGATCACGCCGCCGGCGCAGAATGTGGTGTACATTCTTGAGATCTGGTCGTTGGACAGCCAGCTGTACATACCGACAGCCACGTTGTAGCCCGCGGAGGTACCGAACGCCACATAGCGCGCGAAGACGAAGTCACCCCACGGTGCCATGAACGCGGTCAAAATGGTATAGATGACAATGGGCTTCGCCAGAGGGAGTATGATCTTATACAGCACCTGCAGGCGAGTCGCCCCGTCCACTCTTGCCGCTTCATCCAGCGACTTCGGGATGGTGTCAAAAAATCCTTTCGAGACATAGTAGCCCATGCCCGAAGACGCGACATAGACCAGAATCAAACCGGGCACAGCGTTTGCCTGAGTCAGACCCATGTCACTGAGCACACGGTAGAGGATGATCATCGTGAGCATCCCAGGGAACATGCCGAGAACCAACATGAACTGCATGAGCGGTTTCCTCATCTTAAAGCGGAAACGGGAAAGCGTATAGCTCATGCAGAGCACAATAATTGTCTGCAGCACCGACACAACTATGGCGATGAAGAAAGTGTTCAGATACCAGATTTTGAAATCGGAATTCCACAGGTTGATATAGTTTTGAAGTCCCCATTGATGCGGGATGACATAACCGACCTGATAGGTGGATTCCACACGGAAGGATTGCAGAAGGATAAAGACAAATGGCAGCAGCCAGATGACACTGATGATGATCAACAGAGTGTAAATCGCGGTATTGCTGATACGATTGACTGCTTTGAGGCCCATATGCCGTTTGATTGTTGTATCATTCTTAGCCATTATTGGAAATCCTCCTCATTCTTTATTGACGGCAGCACGTTGTACACGATCAGAGATATGACAGCGACTACCACAAACACCATGATGCCGACCACTGACGCCAGATAGTACTGGGACTCCGCGCCGGTGGTGATCTTGAACAGCCACGTAATCAGCAAATCTGTATATCCGACCGAACCCGCTGCACCGGATGCCGCCGGATTGGTGGGCCCGCCTCCTGTCAGCAGATAGATGACATTGAAGTTGTTCATATTGCCTGTAAACTGCGTGAGCAGATAAGGACCGGTGACGAACAGCATATAAGGAAGCGTGATCTTTCTAAACTGCTGCCACGCGTTGGCGCCGTCGATCTTCGCGGACTCATAGAGATCCGCAGGAATATTCATCAGGATACCTGAGGTAATCAACATCAGGTACGGGATACCGATCCAGATGTTGATAATGATCACGGTGATTCTTGCCCACGTAGGGTTCTCCCAGAATGGCAGCGGCTCCTTTATCCATCCCCAATCCATCAGTGTCAGGTTGATCAGGCCGTTTCTCGCAAACATCTTCGACACATACAAAAGTGAGATAAACTGCGGGATGGCAATCGTCATGACCAGGATGGTACGCCATAATTTCTTGAGGCGAATTCCCTTCTTGTTGATCATCATGGCGACAAGCATGCCGAGGAAGTAGTTGGTGAAGGTGGCCAGAAACGCCCACATCAGCGTCCAAGTCAGAATCTCACCGAAGGTGGCGGAATAAGACTGCCCGCCGGTCGAACCCGCCTTCGTCCACGAGAACAGGGTGTTGAAGTTGTCAAGCCCCACCCATGTAAACAGGTTGTTCGAGAAACCGTTGTGCGCGCCGTCATAGTTGGTGAAAGCCACCAGGATCATAAAGACAATCGGCAGCACCGTAAAGATAATGATGCCCGTCATCGGCAGCGCGAGCAGTGTCGCGTGGAACCGCTCGTCGACTAAGGAGCGCAGATCGTCTTTGCTGCTTTTGAGTTTCTTGCCGGAGCGGAGAATGCTCTGCGCAATTTTATTTTGCCTGACATTCACGCGCCAAGTGTAGATGAACGCGATGATAAAGAAGATCGTTATGACGCCGTAAAGCAGGATCTTGAAGGAATTGTCATGGTAAACTGTCGTGTAAGAGTCCAAAACGGCATTGTACTCCTCTGTCGGCCCCTGATGGCCGAGGCTCGGAAGCATGGACAGCCAGTACCAACCGGTCGTGACCATATAGAAGATAAAGACCACTTCCATCAGCAGGAACAAAAGGCCTCTCAAAACCTGTCCGCGGGCGATGCTGCCGAATCCCATCACAAAGAAGGATGTCCTCGTCTTCCAATCGCCCTGGGTAAAGGTGTTTACGACGTCTTTGCAATCATTCACCACAGCCAGCGCACACTTTTTGATGCCAATGCCGATCTTCTTGAAAAAATTAGCGAAGGCGCGCGGAATGCCGGCGAAAAACGAAGCACATTTGTAGGTAAATCTTTTCCCTTTACTAAGTGCCAGGTATTCCAGATCAGTGTATGATTTCATCATCTCACTCCTTTTAGAAAATTAGCCGGAGCCAGATGCAGGCTCCGGCCAATTTGCCGTATATTTAATGATAAATGGTACTTGGATTTTACCTGAAATTATTCAGCCGCAGCTTCGCCGCCGGAACCGGAGACCAAAGCCTGTGCGGCAGATTCATATTTCTCCAGCGATGCCTTGAGAGAATCGTCGGAGCCGTCACCCTCACGGATGTCTGTGCCGATAACCTTCGCGACATCCCACCATGAACCGTGAATATTCGGCTGCGGTATAGAGAACTCAGCCTGCGCGTTCAGAGCGGTCAGTGTCGGATCCGCGGTCACAGCCGGATCCTCAAGTGCTTCATTGTTTGACGGGCCCCAGCCGAACTCGTTGAAGCGCTCCAGCTGGCAGTCTTTGCCGGTGAGATACTGAGCAAGCTGATTGATCGCGGCGCCCTTGACAGCGTCCTCCTGCGGCTTCACGCCCAGCAGCTTGCAGCCGTTGTAGGAACCGATGTGATAGGACTGGCCGTCCACCTCGAAGGATGGCAGATCAGCGACACCAAAGTTCTCCTCGCCCAGCTGATCCATGATCGCCTGATAGTTCCATGTGCCGGTCACGACAACGGCGGAACCGCTCGCGAAATCGGCATTTGAAGAATTGACATAGCTCGTGGACTCGACGACCTTGCGGATACCCTTCGCGGCGATCAGGCCCTTGTCGGAATTCCAGTCATCATCCAGAGCGGTGAAATTGCCGCTTTCATCGGTGGTCCAATCGGAATGGCAGCCGACGCCGATGAAGAAACCGGCGAGGTACCATGCGTTCTCAAGCTCGAATGAGATATTCTTTCCCGCTTCCTCGCAGTCGGCGATGATGGCTTCCAGACTGTCGACATCCTCCTCCGGAATGACACTCTTGTCATAATACATGAAGTAGCCGTTGTCTGCGGTCAGAGGATACGCATACAGGTCACTGCCGGACTGAGCGGCTACAAGGGAAGCCTCGCTGTTGTTGGTATTTGCGAACTCGGTCGCCGCAACGCCGAGCTTGGTCAGCGCGCCGGCCTGCACCAGACGAGCCAGCTGATCCTGCGCGAAGAAATACAGATCAGCGCCGCCGGCGACATCGGTGATCATGTTGGTCGCCGCGTCAGCCTCGGACACAGGCTCCACTGTGGCATTGATGACAATGCCCTGATCGTTGGAGTCATTGAAATCCTGAACCTGCTGCTCTGTCAGAGCCTCTGCGGCCTCAGGCGCCCAGATCGTGACATCATAGGTGCCCTCAAGGCTGGCCTCTCCGCCGCCGCTCGGTGCCGCGGTCTCTCCGCCTTCCGTCTCGCCGCCGGCTGCAGGTGTGGTGTCCCCGCCAGCAGCAGGAGCTTGGGTCTCTCCGCCGCCATTATTTCCGCCACCGCCGCAGGCGGCAAGGCAAATCGTCATCGCCAAAGCGAGCATAACAGATAAAATTCTTTTCATGTTCATACCTCCTAAAAATTTTTTGACAATACCTGTCTAAGGTCAGCGGCCATGGGCGCCCATGACCACCGCTGCCTTATATATAAATTATAGCAAAAAGAAAATTATTTTCAATAGTTTTTTTTGAATTTTCTTCTAACATTGACTATTTTTTTGTAAAAGTTCAGATATTTATGATGGCAATTTCTGAAAAAAAGCTATAAAATATATGTCTATTGCGGCATTTTATTGATTCTTTTGATGATTCAAAAAAACATTCAGAGATTCCAGCGGATGTCCCGTCTCGTCAAACATCGCCTGATTCTCCCGCGCGTTGCCGCCATAGTAGATTCCAGCGTCATTCGGGTCATAATTTTTGGCATAACTGCTGGCCCATCCACAGCCGAAGCGCTCCCATTTTTCCTCGTTCTCCGACTTGGAGGCGCCCCCTGCCGCAATCCAGGTGCCCTCCCAGTAGCAGACGCCGATGCCGTCCTCGATGCCCGCCACCGTGTCAATGACGTCGCTGACCAGGTCCGCCTGTCCCTGCACGGTATAGGGGTAGGAACCGGACACATCGCTGTCCTCCGAGATCGTGTTGGGATAAAAATCACTGTCCTCAGGGGTATAGGCGTAGGAGGTCTCCATGACCATCACTTTCTTGTGATAATTCTTCGCGACACCGCCAAGCTCTTTGGCCAGATTCTCCAGCGTCCCGTGCCAGTACGGGTAATAGGAACTCGCGAACACGTCATAGTCCACCCCGTGATCGTCGAGTTCACCCGCATAGTAATCATACGAGCCCGTCTTCTCAGGATTCGTAAAATGCACCGCGACCAGGGCCTCCGGGCAGCACTCACGCACGGCGCGGCTGCCCGCGCTCATCAGCGCGGTGATGTCATCCCAGTTCTTCTCGCCGCACATGGCGCCATTTGTCTCGTTGCCCAGCTGCACCATGCCGACCACAGCCCCGGCATCGGTGATGGTCTGCAGACTTTCCGACGTAAACTGATAGAGCGCCTCGCTCTTCTGGTCGATCTCCATGTCCGCCCACGCCTTCGGAACCATCTGCTTGCCCGGATCCGCCCAAAAGTCAGAATAGTGGTAATCGACGATCAACTTCATGCCGTACGCCGCGGCGCGCGCGCCGATCTCGGCCGCCTTCTGCGTGTCGCAGTTGCCGCCGCCGTAACCGTTGCCCTCCTCGTCATAGGGGTCATTCCAGACCCGCACGCGGATATGTGTGATCCCGCACTCTGAGAGCGTTTGAAAGACATCCTGTTCTTCCCCGTCAAAATTATAATATTTGACGCCGCTCTCCTCCTCCGAGATGACAGAGGAGGCATCCATTCCCATGATAAAATCGTCCGGGAGATCGACCGTGTCCCCCACTTGTCCGATCAAATCGGAATCAGATTCTCCTGTCTCCTCCACCTGATCGGTTGTATCCTCGGTCAAGTCTTCTGTCTTCTCCGTCTGCTCCGTCGTATCACCCGTCGAATTTTTTGTCTCCTCCACCTGTCCGGCTGTATCGCCCGTTGGATTTGCTGTCTCCTCCACTTTCCCGTTTCCACAGCCTGTCACGCAAAGCATCATCGCCACTGCGATGAAAATTGCCAATTTTCTCCTTTTCATCTCGTTTGACCTCCTCATGTCAATTTCATTCATTTTTTTATGATATTGCTATCTATTTTTCACGACAACGCCATCCATTTTCCCCACGCCCTCATGGCATTGCAGCCATTTTTCCTCACGGCAACGCCATCAATTTCTTCGCCATCTCCAGGGCCACGCCGTCCTCCAGGTGAACGGATTCGCCGCCTAAGAAAAGATAATAGTCCTCGTCCCCGTAGGTGATGTACTCTGTCGCAATCCCTGTGCCTGAGGCCGCGTCGTACACCTTCTCCCCCACATCCCCGGATATGGGCCGCAGCTCAGCCCGAAAAGTATCGATCTCTGACTCCGGGAGAATAAAAATATCCCCAAGCTCCATGTTTTCCATATCAAACATCACATAGCGGAAGGAATGCACCTTGACCATCTTGAGCCCGTCCGGCATATTCTCCTCCAGCTTGAGGGCCATCGCCTTGTCCTCGATCAAGGGCACGTTGCAGTAGACAGTCACCTTTTTTTCGGCGGATGTATCGGTGACAAGCGTGAAAATCCATCCCCAGATCAAAAAACTCATCAGCATCCACAGCGCGAAACTGTGCAGCTGGGAAAACACATTTTTAATCAATCTCATGATCTCACCTCATAGGCCGCCACATAGCCATGGGCGGTATAGACCGCGATGGCGTCGGCCTTCTCAAGAATTTTCGCCTTTGTCTCACACACCAGCACCTCCTGGCCGCTCCCCTGCAGCTCCACCTGCTTCGCGACGATGCTCTTCTTGATGCGCACCTGCCTGCCGGTGAGCACGGGCCTGCCCTTCATCCGCTCCCACTGCTCGCTCTTTAGCATCTCTGCGTGACTGAGTTCCTTCCGCTTCGCCGACACCACGAAGATCGCGTCATAGATGACGACCCATCCCGCCACCGTGCTCACCGCGATCGTCGCAAACTCCAGCTGATCCGCGGTCGCCGTGCCTGCGATGGCCGCCATCGCGATACACACCGCCAGGGCGATGCCGGCCAGTATACACAGTCCCACCGTCCATCGCTTGATTTTCTGTCTCAGCCGCGCTACATCCTCGTCACTGTAAAGCTCAATGACATTTTCTGACATCCATCCGCACCGCCTTTCCTCTCCAAGTTCAAATAAATTTTAATTTTTTCTAATGAATATATAAATTTTTTTACAATTTTTAAAAAAATTGCAAAATTATATTTACAAAATAAGCAAATCCTGCTATAATCATCTCATACAATAAAAAGAGACGATTTCGAAGATTTGCTTAATTCTTCTTTTTCATAACTTTTCTTTTCTTGCACGAGCGGCTGCCGAGAGGCAGCCGCTCGTGCTGTCCGTGCCGGGGCGGCCGATCTCACTCCAGCATCGATGTGCAGTGTGGGCATCTCGTCGCCCCGATATCGATCTCACTCTTGCAGAACGGGCAGGTCTTCGTGGTCGGCGCAGGCGCCTCATCGGTCTTGCCGGCCAGCTTCTTTGCCTTCTTCGACGCCGCGTTGATCGCCTTGATCACACAGAACAGGGCAAATGCCGTCAGCAAAAAGTTGATGATGGCCGTGATGAAGCTGCCGTAGGCCAGCGTGACCCCGCCAAACGTCACTGACAGATTCGCGAAATTGTCGCCGCCCAGCAGGCCGAGCAGCGGTGAAATCACGTCATCGACGAGGGACGTCACGATCGCGGTAAACGCGCCGCCGATGATGATACCAACCGCCATATCCATGACATTTCCGCGGCTGATGAATTCCTTGAATTCCGCAAAAAATTTCTTCATGTCTCTTTCGCCTCTTTATTATTTTATTATTTTTTTTACAATTTTAAACTCAATTCGGACTTGTCGTGTATTTGCCAAAATCAAAATCCGTAAAATCAAAGGTCGCAAAATAATCCTTCGGCGTCTCTGCCCGCCGGATCAGCTGCACCGAGCCGTCCTCCCTAAGGAGCAGCTCCGCCGAGCGCAGCCTGCCGTTGTAATTATAGCCCATCGAATAGCCGTGCGCGCCCGTGTCGTGGATAATGAGATAGTCGCCGATGTCAATCTTCGGCAGCATCCGGTCCACGGCAAATTTGTCATTATTCTCACACAGAGACCCGGTCACATCATACTTGTGGTCACACGGCGCGTCCTCCTTGCCCGCCACCGTGATGTGGTGGTAAGCGCCGTACATCGCCGGGCGCATCAGATGGCAAGCGCAGGCGTCGAGGCCGATATATTCCTTGTAAATATGCTTCTCATGGATAGCACTGGCCACCAGGTGGCCGTATGGCGCCAGCATGAAGCGCCCCATCTCCGTAAAAATGGCCACGTCCCCCATACCCGCCGGGACGAGAATTTCCTCATAAGCCCTGCGCACGCCTTCGCCGATCACCTCGATATCGTTGGCCGGCTCGTCCGGGCGGTACGGAACGCCCACACCGCCGGAGAGATTGATAAACTTGATCTCGGCGCCGGTCTCCTCGTGCAGCTCGACCGCCGTCTGAAAGAGAATCCGCGCCAGAGCCGGATAGTATTCATTGGTCTTCGTGTTGCTGGCAAGAAACGCGTGCAGCCCAAAATATTTGGCGCCCTTTGCCTTCAGCCGCTTAAATCCGTCCGTCAGCTGCGCCCGCGTGAAACCGTACTTGGCCTCGCCCGGCGTGTCCATGATCGAATTGCTGATCTTGAAATCGCCGCCGGTATTGAATCTGCAGCAGATCGTCTCCGGGATGTCGCCGGTCACTTTCTCCAGAAAATCAATGTGCGTGTAATCGTCGAGATTGATGATCGCGCCAAGGCGCCGCGCCAGCACAAACTCCTCCGGCGGCGTCGCGTTCGATGAGAACATGATGTCATGTCCCTTAAATCCGCAGACGTCGGACATCATCAGTTCCGTCAGAGAGGAACAGTCCGTGCCGCAGCCCTCCTCCTGGAGAATCTTCAGAATATAGGGATTCGGCGTCGCCTTCACCGCGAAATATTCTCTGAAGCCTTTATTCCATGAAAATGCCCTGTATACCCTGCGGGCATTTTCCCGAATGCCCTTTTCGTCATAGATATGGAACGGCGTCGGATATGTCTTCACAATCTCCTCAATCTGCTCCTTCGTCACAAACGGCACCTTTTTCGTCATCCTCCAAACTCCCTTTCCCGCTTATCCCATGTGTCAAAAAACTATGCCATATCGCGACAGCTCGGACAAACCCGCGCTGTCACAAAACAGAACCATCTCACAGCTGCGCGGTCACGAAAATATCATAGATCGCGCGGATCGCGTTCTCAAAATCACTGTTCTTGACACCGATGATAATATTGAGCTCGCTGGAGCCCTGATCGATCATCTTGACATTGACATGGGCATGGGCCAGAGCGGAGAAAATGCGGCCCGCCGTCCCGCGCGTCGCGCGCATGCCCCTGCCGACCACCGCGATCAGCGCCAGATCGGATTCCATCTCGACCGAGTCCGGCTGCACCGCCCTGTGAATGCCGGAGATCACCTGCTGCTCCTTATCCTCAAACTCGGAGGCATGGACAAAAATCGTCATGGTGTCGATGCCGGATGGCATGTGCTCGATCGAGAGGCCGTTGTCCTCAAACACCTGCAGCACCCTGCGGCAGAATCCGATCTCCGAGTTCATCATCGCCTTGTCGACGCTGACCGCCACAAAGCCCTTCCTTCCGGCGATGCCCGTGATCGTATATTTAGGCCGCCTGCAGGTGCTCTCCACGATCATCGTGCCCTTGGCCTCCGGATCATTGGTATCGCGGATATTAATCGGAATGCCCTCCCGCCGCACCGGAAATACCGCCTCCTCATGCAGCACTGTCGCCCCCATATAGGCCAGTTCGCGCAACTCTTTGTACGTAATGCTCTCTATAATCTCCGGATTGCTGATGATCCTCGGATCAGCGATCAAAAAGCCGGGCACATCGGTCCAGTTCTCATAGACGTCCGCCTGTATCGCCCTGGCCACCAGCGATCCAGTGATGTCTGACCCGCCGCGGGAAAATGTCCTGATGCTGCCGTTCTCGTTGGATCCGTAAAATCCCGGAATGACCGCGTATTTCTCAGTCTGAAGGCGGGCAGCGATCAGAAGATCCGTCTTTTCCTCATTCAGCGTCCCGTCCTCATTAAAATAGATGACCTCCGCAGCGTCGACAAACGTGAAATCCAGATATCTGGCCATCACGATCCCGTTGAGGTACTCGCCCCGCGAGGCCGCGTAATCAACGCCCGCTCTGTTGTCAATATTTTCCCGAATCTTTTGAAACTCAAGATCCAGGGACAGATCCAGCTCAAGGCCGCTGATGATCTCCTCGTAGCGCGCCCTGATCTTATTCAGAATGTCAGAATAATCCTTCCCCTCCTCCGCCAGCGCATAGCACTGGTACAGCATGTCCGTGACCTTTATATCGTCGGCAAACCGCTTGCCCGGCGCGGAGGGTATCACATATCTCCTGGACTTTTCGGCGCGGACAATGGCCCCGACCTTCGCAAACTGCACCGCGCTGGCCAGAGAGCTGCCGCCGAATTTTACAACCTTTTTCATGACACATCTTCCTCTACTGTTATGTCCCGGCCACCAAAATCACCGTGCGATGGCCTTTAGGCACGAAATCTACGGTTTTTTACGGTTCGCCCGCCAAAAGCGCGAACCTGTCCGGCATTTTGACATCAGCGAACCAGCCCGGCATTTTGCCGCCAGTGAGCCGGTCCGGCATCTCGCCGTCAACGTATGATATCATACATCAAAACGCCCGATATCGTCAACCTTATCTTTTCGGACATACATCAGAAAACGGTACTCCACGTCAAAACAGGTCTTTTCCTCACTCTCGGCGGCGATCACCCAGTCCGGATCCTCGTCCAGATTCGGAAAAAACGTGTCCGCCTCATAGGTATAATCCAGCTTCGTCACATGCGCCACGCTGCAGTATTCGAGCATCTGCCGGTAAACGCTCTCCCCGCCGATCACGTAGACGTCATCGCTGTCAGCCTTCCCGGCCTCGGCGAGCGCCTCCGCCACACTGTGAACGATGACGGCGTCCCGCACGCTAAAATCTTTTTTTTGGGTGAGCACGATATTGGTCCGGTTTTTGAGCGGCAGACCGTTCGGAAAACTCTCCAGCGTCTTTCGCCCCATGATCACCACCTTGCCGGTGGTCGTCTCGCGGAAAAACTTCATATCGTCCGGCAGGCTGCACAGCAGTCTGCCCTTATTTCCTATCCCCCAATGCCTATCTGCACAGACGATCAAATTCATAAAATTCACTCCCCGACAGCCCGCCGTCAAGCGCCCGCGCACAATTCTTTTGCCTCACAGCGGCCGCCCTGCGGGCCGCGCATGATTCTTTTTGTCTCACAACGGCCGCCCTGCGGGCCGCGCATGATTTCTCGAAAACGTCACACCGCGATCGGGATATTTTTGATCTGCGGGCCGGTCACATAATCGATCAGCTTCACGTCGTCCGTCGTAAAATCATAAAAATCTTTGATCCCCGGGTTGATCCAGAATTTCGGCGCCGGATATGGCGCTCTGGAGATCAGCTCCTTGATCATCGGCACATGGCGGTCGTAGATATGCGCGTCCGCGATCACATGCACCAGCTCGCCGGCCGTCATATCACACACCTGCGCCAGCATGTGCACCAGCACCGCGTACTGCACGACATTCCAATTGTTGGCGGCCAGCACGTCCTGTGAGCGCTGATTCAGAATCGCGTTCAGCACCAGCTTGTCCTGCCCCGCCCGCTTTGTCACATTGAACGTCATGCTGTAGGCGCAGGGGTACAGATTCATCTCGTGCAGATCCTGGTGCACATAGATATTGGTCATGATGCGGCGGCTGTATGGATTGTTTCTGAGGTCATAGATCACGCGATCCACCTGATCCATCATGCCCTCCCTGTACTGATGCTTCACCCGCAGCTGATAGCCGTAAGCCTTGCCTATGGAGCCGTCCTCATCTGCCCACGCATCCCAGATGCCGCTGTTCAAGTCGTGGATATTGTTGGACTTGCGCTGCCAGATCCAGAGTATCTCGTCCACCGCGCTCTTAAAGGCTGTCCGCCGAAGCGTCAGCGCCGGAAACTCCTTTGACAGATCATACCGGTTGACCACACCGAATTTCTTGATCGTGTAGGCAGGGGTGCCGTCCGGCCACTTCGGGCGCACCAACTCACCCTCCGTACTGCAGCCGTTCTCCAGAATATCCCTGCACATATTGATAAAAACTGTGTCAGCGTAACTCATCCTAGCCTCCCTCAGACACCGCGCGTGTCAAATGCGCACTGTCTCAAATCACGCAGCCCTGTCCGTCTTCCCTCAACCCATCTGAGGCAGGCTGCCGTTCGCCAGAGACTCCTCAAACGGCGTGAGCTGCGGCAAGTCAAATGAGAACCGCTTCCGCAGCCAGGTCTCGGCAAGTCCCACCCACTCGGCGACATCCGGATGAATCTGAGATTTCGCGGCGGCCGCAGACTGCGACGCCGTGGCCAGTCCGTGCATTCCCTCCTCAAAGACATGAATCTCAAAAGGAATATGGTGATCCGCCAGGGCATGAGCCATGCGCAGGCTGTGCTGAACCGGCACCAGATCGTCGGCGGCCGTCGCCCAGAGGAACGTCGGCGGCATATTTTCCGTGACATTTCTCGCCGGACTCACCTCCTCAAGCAGCTCTTGGGAAGGCGTCGGCGTGCCCAGAAATACCGTGTTGGAGGCGCTAAAGAAAGCCTTATCCATCGGATTTTCATTCGGACGCTCATTCATAAATACATAATCGCTCAGGCAATAGCCAAGAATGCAGGCCGCCGGGCGGAATATTTCTTTGTCCCTGCTAAAATACGATGTGATCACCGGTTGATGCCAATTGGCCGCGTACATCGCGCAGTTGTGCGCGCCGGCCGAAAAACCACAGACGGCAACCCTGTCTGGATCCACATGCCATTCTTCGGCATGCGCCTTGATGATGAGCATCGCCTGACCGATCTCGCGCATCGGCGTCGGATGGCAGTTTTCCTTGATCGGTTTGATGTTCTCAAAACGCTTGCCAAAAAAGTCCTCCCCATAGACCGAGTAGCGCAGCACAAAGGCGTGATACCCCATCGCCGCGAACGCAAGGGCGACCGGCTCGCCCTCCCTGTCGGAGCATGTAAAATAAGCGCCGCCCGGACAGATCAAAATCGCCGGCCTCGGCTTTCCATTCAGCATCTCCGGCGAATCCGCGAGGATGTAAGTCGTCAGTGTCACATCATCTCTGCCCTCATAGAGTTTGATAACTTTGGATTCCATTGAAAAATTCTCCCTTCCCTAAGTATCTCCCGTCTCACAGATACTTCTTGAGATTGTCGAAAACGACTCGGTAGCCGTTGGCATACATATGAATGCCCTCCACGGTGAATTCTTTCTTCAGCATCCCGCGCGCGTCGGTCAGCCCGTCGTTGGCATCGATGTATGTATAGCCCATCTTCCGCGCCAGCTTCTCGACTGCCTGATTGGCAAGACGAATATTTTCATTGTTGCGTGTCGCAAACATTCCCTTTGCCCAATCGCCATCCGGCACTTTGTCCACGGAATTGACCGGATAATAGGCCATCATGTAGACTTTTGCCTCCGGCAGGCGCTCTCTGATCTGCGTCAGGATCCGCTCGTACTTGCCCATCAGCACCTCCAGCGAATAGTCCGGCGCGGAAATGTCATTCGTCCCGATATTGATAAAAATTTTTGACGGCGCCGTCCCGAAAACCTGCGCCTCCATATTCTGAAGCATATCGTCGGTCGTAAAACCGCCGATGCCGCGGTTGTAGACGATGCAGTCCATCCCGTCGTTCATCAAAAACTCATTGATCGGAAACTGCTCCATCAGCGACGAGCCTGTGAAGAGCGTCTGGCCCTTCACCGCCTGCTCGTTCAGGATCAAATATTTTTCCGCCGTCGTCCTCTGTTCCATCTTCATATGTTCCAAAACTGGATCCATTTCCCATCTCTCCATTCGTGATAATTTTTACAGTCATTTAAAAATGTGTTTGATTTGGCCGAAGATTTTGCTATAATGTGTCTATCATAGGAAAAAGGAGTGTTCCTCTTTGGATATCGTCATTTTACTGCTCAAACAAAATCTGGTCATGCTCATCTATATGATCATCGGCTATTTTTTATTTCGCAAAAAACTGGTCAGCATCCAGGGCTGCGGCGACATCGGCCGCATGCTGCTCTACGTCGTCATGCCGGTCGCCATCTTCCGCTCCTACCTCCGGGATTTCTCGATGGAAGCGCTGGAAGGTCTGGCCGTATCCTTTTTGGCGGCGCTGCTCGCACTCATCCTGTCGATTCTCGTCAGCCGGCTGTTCTTTAAAAAAGCGGACGCGCTGGAGCGTTTTGGCTGCGCGTTTTCCAACGCCGGCTTTATCGGGATCCCGCTGGTGCAGATGACGCTCGGCGCGGAGGCCGTCTTTTATGTCTCCTCCTTCGTGGCCCTGCTCAATATCCTGCAGTGGACCTACGGGGTGTTGACCATCACCGGCGACCGCTCCACTGTCTCGGCGAAGAAAATCATCACCAACCCGATCGTCATCAGTTTCGTGGCCGGAATCCTTTTCTTCTTTATTCCGGTGTCGCTGCCGGAGACTTTAAGCGGCATGGTCGGCACGATCGCCTCCATGAACGGCCCGCTGGCCATGATCGTCCTCGGCATTTATCTGGCGCAGATACCGCTCAAGTCACTGTTTACGGAGAAGAAATCCTATCTCTGCGCGCTGATCCGCCTGATCGTCATCCCGGCGCTCACCATCGCGCTGCTGATGATCTTTCCGGCAAAATACCTCACGGTCAAATTGGCCGTCCTCATCGCCGCCGCTGCGCCGGTCGGCGCCAATGTGGCCATTTTCGCGCAGATCTACGACAAAGACTACACGCAGGCCGTCAGGGAAGTCTGCCTGAGCACGATTTTCTGCATCATCACCCTGCCACTGGTGATCGGCGTCGCCAATATGATCCTGCGCTGAACCATTACCGCTGGCAATCGGCGCCGCCAATACCATCCCACACTGAATATTTTGAGGTGAAGTAAACTTCCAAAACTACCTCGATGACGCGCAAGGCGTGTCGGAAAAGAGGAAATGATGAACTATACCTATATCGTCGAGTGCGCCGACCACACACTATATACCGGATGGACCAATCGCCTGAGCGAGCGCCTGGCCGCGCACAATAGTGGCCGGGGCGCCAAATATACCAAAACCCGCCGGCCGGTGACGCTCGCCTACTATGAGACATTCGACACCAAGGAGGAAGCCCTGCGGCGGGAGCGCGCGCTCAAAAAGATGACGCGCGCGCAAAAGCTCCGGCTGATCGAGTCCATGGACAAGAATCTTCTCTCGGCGTTTACCGATCCTAAACCAGAATCTTCAACAGATCCTTAAAAGAAGTCAGGTTGTAATCCGCCTTGCCGCAGTGCACCGCCTCGCCGATGGCAGCCGTGCGCATACCGCCGTTCTTTCCGGCGATAATGCCCGCCTCGGCATCCTCGACCACCAGGCAGTCCTCCGCCTCCTCATCCAAAAACTCCGCAGCCTTGACGAAGACTTCCGGGTCTGGCTTTGAGCGCGTGATATTCGTCCCGTCGGAGATCGCGTCAAACGCGTCCATCATGCCGATCCGCTCAAGGATGAACTTCGCGTTTTTGCTCGACGAGCCGATGGCGACCCGGTATCCGCGGCGCTTGATCTCATCCAGCGTCTCGCGCACCTCATCCGAGACATCCGCCGGCGTCATCGTCTTCAACAGCTCTCGGTATGTCTCATTTTTCTGTGCCGCCAGGGCATCCTTCTGCGCCTGTGACAGCGGCTCGCCCTCATAGCGCTCCAGAATAATCTCCAGGCTGTCCATGCGGCTGACGCCCCTCAGACGGTGATTGATCGTCTCGTCAAAATAAATGCCCATCTCATCGGCCATCTTTTTCCACGCCTGATAATGAAATCTGTCGGTGAATACGATGACTCCGTCCAGATCAAAAATAACTGCTTTCAAACTCATGCTCATTCCTCCCAGCAATAAAAATTCTTGCATTGAAATAACGAAAGTTTAAATCCCCACATTTCCGCTGTTGACCCCTAAACCACTGTGTTCCGTCGGCAGCCACGCGATCGCTTTTTGGATATATGTGTCCCAAAAATCCCACTCATGGCTCCCCGGCCCGATCTCAAAGGTCACATACGCGCCGTTCTCCCTGAGAAACGCTGCCATATCTTTATTGACGCCCAGCAGGCTGTCCTTGTCGCCGCAGGCCATATAGATCCTCGGAATCGGCCGGCCGGCCTTCGCGAGCTTCTTGATAAGAACTTTCGGATTCATATCGCTCTCAAGCACTTTGTCAAGGTCCCCGAAAAGGCTCTCCGCAAAATCCCTGCGCTCCATAAACATCGGATCATCATTCGTCCGCGCCGGCAGCCCGTCGATGATCAGGGCGCTGGAGAGGGCAACGATGCAGCCAAATGTCCTATTGTATTTGAGGCCGTTGCGCAGGGCGCCGTAGCCGCCCATCGAAAGGCCGCCGATAAATGTGTCCTCGCGCTTTCTCGACAGCGGAAACATTTTTCTGGTCAGATCGACCAGTTCCTTCCCGACAAACTCGCCGTAATTATTCTGCGCAAGCGGCCTGTCCACATAAAACGCGTTGTCGCCGGACGGCATCACGACGGCCAGATCATATTCCTCCGCGAAGCGCTGGATGCGCGTCCCCATGACCCAGTCCGTATAGTTCCCGAAAATGCCGTGCAGCAGGTACAAGGTCTTGTACGGCCTGTTCGGGCGCTTCGGCGTCCCCGGCATCAACAGTTTGTCCACCGGCAAAATCACATTCACCGGCACGGTGCGCATCAGAGACTCCGCCATTAAATTCACTTGCAAAAATGCCATGATTTTTCTCCTCTAGCAAATTCATATCATTTCAGTTACCACTCAGTATTCTAACACACTTTTCATGGAACTGTCAAAGAAAAAGGCACCGGCTGTCATATCAGCCGGGCCCCTTTTGCGCCTTTGCACAGATGAAAATGTCATCACGGGCGATTACCCATTCAAGTATCGAATCACTTCCCGAAAAGATCCACCGGTACTTATCAATGTCCTGCAGCGAATGGCGTCAGAGACGGTCTCGACAACCTCCGGGTCCTTGCCCCTGAGGACATTCTGAATCAGCGGATAACACTGCGTCTTGCTGCGCACAGCATTTACCAGGTCATCGCCGTGCCCTGTGCAGCACCAACCGTCAACGATTGGCTGTTTCTGCAGCTTTCCGGCGCGGGCAAATGTCTCAGCAAGGGCATTCAGCCGCTCCTCTGACGGCTTCAGAGGCACAACAGGCCCTACAGAGACGAGGTCGATAATGGCCCACGTCCCAACCTGAAACAGGCCGTCACCGGCATCCTGCACGAACACGCGCTTATACCAGCCAAGAACATCGCGCCTGAAGTCTTTTCGCTTCGTGAGAGCTCTCCAGGCTGCGAGCATATCTGCGACGTCACGCTTGAGAAGATCAGGCATGACGGGCTCGAAAAAAATCGTCACGACCGGCATCACCGGCATCGGCCGGACGCGGTCTAAAACACGAAGAATATCATTGAGGTAAAGTCGCATTTGTCAACACCTATATATCCTTTATCATACCCGTTATATTTTTCTACAATAACATTTTAACGTTAAAATGCTATTATGTCAATTTCTCTATGATAAAAATTTTTTGCAGCGCCCTATGCGGTGAAAAATAAAGTCTGACAGAAATTTACAATATATTAAAACAAAAAGAAGAATCGCTGGAAATGCCCATAAAACCGGTATTTGCAGCGATTCTTCTATATTCTAAACCGTCAAAATGAACGGATAGGAGGATGAGCCGAAGCTCCTCGCCCCCTGAGGGACATTTTAATCCAATCCACCGCGAATTTTTGTCATCCCTTCACCGAACCGGCCATGATGCCCGCGGCGAAATATTTCTGGAAGATCGGGTAGATGATCAAGATCGGCAGGATACCGACCACGGCCACAGCCATGCGGATGGTAGTCGTCGGCAGATCCGCCGCGCTGGCAGCCGCCGAGCCACCCAGGGAGGCCAGCGCCGACACGCCCTCGTTGATGGAATTTAAGACCGCCTGGATGCTGTAGAGCGACTTGTCATCGATATAGTACAGGGAGTTCTGCCAGTCATTCCAGTAAGTGATCGCGGTCATCAGACCCACCGTCGCGAGAATCGGCACCGACAGCGGCATGACCAGCTTCACAAAAATGGTGAACTCGCTGGCGCCGTCGATGCGGGCGGATTCATAGATCTCCTCCGGGATGTTGTTTGAAAAATAGTTGCGCACCAGCATGATCATGAACGCGCTCATCAGGAGGTTTGGCACCAGCAGGGCAAACAGCGTGTCTTTGATATTGAACACCGTGACATAGTTGATATAGGTCGCCACCAGGCCGCCGTTGAACAGCATCGTGAAAATGACGATCAGGTTCATAAACTTGACGCCCGGCAGGTCGCGCTTGGACAGGACGTAGGCCGTCAGCGCGGTCAGGATGATCGATACCGCCGTGCCGCAGAAAGTGACGATGATCGTCACGCCGTAAGCCCGGAGGAATACGGCCGCATTCTGGAAAATGTATTCATACGCCCCCAGTGATAATTTCTCCGGAAAATAACTGTAACCGTTGAGCAGCGCCACCGTCTCATCCGTAAAGGACGCGATGACCAGCAATATAAACGGCAGGATCGCCAGCGCGGACAAGATAATCATCACGATGTGCGCCGCAACCTTCCATCTCTTTTGATCCTTTGAAACTGCTATCATAGTCCCGCACCTCCTAGAACAATGAACTGCCGCTGTCCATCTTGCGCACGATGCCGTTGGCGACAACGATAAAGATGAAGCCGACAACCGACTGCAGGAAACTGGCCGCGGCCGACATGCCGAAATTGTTGTTGACCAGCAGTGCGCGGTACACATAGGTGTCAATGGTCTGCGTGACATTATACAGGGCGCCCTGATCCATCGGCACCTGATAGAACAGGCCGAAATCCGAGCGGAACACCTGGCCGAGATTTAAGATGACCAGCATGATGATCGTCGGTTTCAGCAGCGGCAGGGTGATCATGCGAATCTGCTGCCACTTGCTGGCGCCGTCGAGCATCGCCGCCTCGTAGTACGTCGTGTCGATGCCCAGGAGGCTTGACAGATACAGAAGCATGCCGAAGCCGATCTGCTTCCACTGCTGGACAAAGGTGAGAATGAACGGCCAGTATTTGCTCTCCATGTACCAGGCGATGCCCTCCTCTTTCCCCAAAAGTCCCTTGATGATCGTATTGTTGACGAGGCCGGTGTCCGTGGCCAGGAAAGCATAGACCAGATAGGCCACGACGACCATCGACATCAGGTAAGGCAGCAAAATCGCCGTCTGGTAAAACCGCTTGGCGAACTTGTTGACCACCTCATTGAAGAGGATGGCCACCGTAATGCCAAAGACGACACCGATCACGATCCAGATGATATTGTAGAGCAGGGTGTTGCGGATCATGATAAACGCGTCGCTGCTCGCAAACAGGAATTTGAAGTTCTTGAGGCCGATCCAGTCACTGCCGGTGATGCCCTTGCGGTAGCTGAACTGCTTGAAGGCGAGCTGCAGACCGTAAAGCGGCATGTAGTTATTGATAAACAGATAGGCAAAGCCCGGTAAAAACATGATATAGAACGGAAGCCAGTGCTTCCAGTTGAATTTCTTTTTCTTCTTTACGCCTGTCATAGGATTACCTCTCAAAACCGGATATTGAAAATTCACCCGCCGCTCATTTTAAAGCGGCGGGCTGCCAGATATCTTCAGAAAACTTTCATGCGCCGTCGACACAGCGCCTTTTACTGTGTGAAAGACACTTGCCCCACGTAGCGTTCTCCGTCATGTGGACATCACTGCCCCTGAGATGCCATGAATTCGTCGATCTGCGCCTGATTGGCCGCGATGACATCGTTGATGCCTGAGGCCGCGAGTTTCTCGTTGAACTCGTCGATCAGGGCCAGGGTCGCCTCCTCGCTCTCGCACATACCGTTCATCAGTCTCGGCAGATACTCAAGAATCGTGGTGTTGATCACCGAGGATTCCGTCTGGAAATCGGTGTCGTCAAACATATAGGCGACCAGCGGGGAGACGCTCGCCTCCGCCTCCAGAGCCTCAAGCTGATCGACATAGTCCTCGCCGGCAGGCGTCGTCACATAGAGGGTGCGCATATCGCCGCCATTGTAGAACAGGGTCTGATAGGAACCATTAATCGTGATCACCTTGTCGGAGCCCTCGACGAACTCATAGTTCTCGCCCTCAAACCCATACTCAAGGATATTGGCCACCTCTGCGTTGGAATACAGGAAGTTGAGGAAATCCATGGCCTTGTCCGGGCGCTCGCTGTTGATGGCGATGCCCCACATAAACTCTGTCACTGTGCTGTTCGTGATCTTCGGCTCGACGAGCTGGGCAAATCCCATCTCAAAGCCGTTTTGCTCGCCGTAGGAACCCCAAAGGGCGCGCTGCTCCGGATTCATGTTGACGGTGGCGCAGAAAAGTTTCTGGGCGTTCAGGTAATCCTGAGCCGTATTGGTGTCCGTCGGGTCACCCGGCTGAATGCCGTCCTGGGTCCAGTGGAAACATCTCAGGGCATAATCCTTGAATAGATCTGTATCATACAAATTGACCACGGTCGTGTCGTTTTCCGGGTCGAGGATCACGCCGTAAGCCGCCTCGTTGCCAAAACTCTCATAATCGTACAGCCACCGCATATAATTCAGCTCGCCGTTGCCCGAATACCAGGCCATCATATCCGGCTTCGCCTCATGGACTTTCGCCAGAATCTCATCCAGTTCATCAAATGTGATATTTTCCGGGATCGTCAGGCCGATCTCATCGGCGACCGTCTTGTTGTAGGCGATGCCTTTACCCTGGGCATTGAAGTTTTTGGCCGGAACAGCCAACTGACGCCCACCGACATTGCCTGCCGCCATAATGTCCTCGCCGAACAGAGCGATCAGATCCTTGCCGCGGTTCTGGAGCAGATTGCCCTCGTTCATATCGAGCAGGATATCCGAGCCGACCATGGATGAGAGCGGGCTGACCGTCGCCACATGCACGAGATCAATCTTCTCATCGCCGGCCACCGCCATGCTTGTGGTATTGGCGATCTCGCTGATCCAGACTTCCTGGATATCGACCTTGCAGTTGATCGCGGGCTCCGTGATGGCGTTGATCGCCGCCTCTCTCTCCTCCTCACCCGGCTGATCCGTTCCCGGAAGGGTGACCACCTGGATCGCCACCGTGTAAGGCTCTTCCTCCATGTCAATCTCCGTGGAATATCCTTCGGCTTCATCGCTGCCATTCTCGCCGCCGTTTTCACTCCCGCCGGCCGCGCTGCCGGACTCGCCGCCTGAAGAGGCGCCGCCGCCCGAATTGGAATCTGAGCCGCCGCCGCAGCCCGCCAACAGTGATACGGCCATCGCCGATGCCACTAAAAGTGCCAGTAATTTTTTGCCTTTCATCACTCACTTACTCCCTTTCTTTGACTGAGATTAATCACTTTGTACACCCATGTGCCTTGTTGATAGGTTTATTTTACCAAACCGCACAAATAAAAGTTGCACTTTTCTGATTTGATTCTAGCACAATTATGACTTCATACGCCAAAAATGATGCCTCAGATGTCTTGCGGACATAAAAATAAGCGGGTGGCCATCCCGCTCATTTTTTGAACTGCATCCGATATTCCCTCGGCGTAAATCCGGTATATTTTTTAAAGATGCGCGTAAAATACGAATAATTCTCGCATCCCACACAGTCTGAGATAAAGTTGATCGAATAATCCGTGTCCTTGAGCAGATTGCTGGCAATAATGATGCGTCGCTCGGTGATATACTCAAGGATCGACTGCCCGGTCGCCTTCTTGAAAATGCGCATCAGGTGCTGCTCGTTGACATGCACGAGCCTTGCCAGGTCGCCCACCGAGATCTTCTCCTGGATATGCGCCTCGATGTATTCCCGCACCGTTTTCATGCGGTCCTCGGCCTGTTCCGAGAGCTCGCCGGCCTCCTTCTTGGCCTTCTGCGCACGGCTCACGATCACACCTAAATTTTCCTGCTGCCGCTGCCGCTCCCGATCCTCAAGGAACTGTGCCAACAGGCCCTCCAGCTCCTCATAGTCGATCGGCTTTAGGATATAATCCCGCACACTGGATTTCATGGCCGAGCGCAGATAATTGAAATCGGCATGACAGGTGACCATGATACTGTCCGTCTGCGGGTAATTGTCCTTCACATAGGCCACCAGGTCGAGGCCACTCTCGCCCGGCATCTCGATATCGCAGAGCATCAGGTCAATCTTCTCACGTGCCAGGATTCCCTTGGCGGACGCCGCGTCCTGCGCCGCAAAAACTTCCGTAAACCCGTATTTCACCCAGTCCACCCGCTTTTTCAGCGCGTTGAGGGCGACAATCTCATCGTCAATCAGTAGTATTTTCATTCCATTCCCCCGCTGACATTTCGTAATAGATCGGCAGGATGATCTCCACTTTCGTGCCGCCGTACACCTCATCGCGGCCGATCGTGATCGTTGATCTGTCCCCATAGAGATATTTCAGGCGCTCAATCGAATTCTGGATGCCCACGCCAAGTCCCTCTTGATGCTCCCCGGTCCGCTTGAAAGTCTCAATCTTTGCCAGCAACTCGTCCGGCATGCCCTCGCCCGTATCCTCCAGCCGGATGCGCAGCATATCCTTTCCCTCCGGATCCGCGGCATGGTCGGCGGTCACAAAAATCGTGATCTTGTTGCCTATTTTCAGCGAATGCTTGATCGCGTTCTCGGCGAAATTCTGTACCAATAGCGGCGGAATCATCGCCGTCTCCAGGTCTTTCGCGCACTCGACGATCGAGAAGAAAAGTCCCGGAAAGCGCGCCTTCTGGATCTCAAAGTAATTTTTGATATGGTCGAGCTCCTGCCGCAGCTCCACAAATTCCGCGTCCATCTTCACGACATAGCGGAAATATTTGGAGATGCAGAGGATCATTTTCTGGATCAGCGGATATTCCTCCGGCTCGTAGCTGTAGAGGAGATTTAGGGCATTGAGGATAAAATGCGGCTGGATCTGCTGGCTCAGGTACTGCATTTTGATGTCCTTCTTCTCCAGTTCCTTCTCATAGACGTCGATCTTCAGGTCGTTCACCTGATCCATCATGCTGTTGAAACTGTGATTGATGCGCTCAAACTCATTTTGCCGGCCGTGCTCCTCGATCCGGTAATTCAGGTCGCCCTGCTCGACGTGGTCGATGGCGCCAACCAGACGGTTCAGGGGCCGGCTGACCAGACGGCTCATCCCATATAATAACACTGGGACAACCAGCACCGCAATCACAATCGACACCACCTGCTTAATGCGCATCGCCAGCGGAAGCTGCGCCATCTGCCGGCCGCTGTCGATCACCTCCATCAGTGTCAGGTCATATCCCTCCATCTCTGAACTGTAGACAAGATATTTATCCGAGGAACGCATCTGCTCAAGACTGATCCCCTGCGCCTTGAGAAACTGCCGACCGGCCGCCGTCAGGATATTTCCCGACTGATTGGTAAAAAAGATCACCCTGTCGTCCCCGCCGTCGGCAAGGTTCAGCTCCCGAAGCGTCCGCTCCAGATTCAGAAGAACGCCGTAATACATATTGCGCCACGCCGAAAAGCCAAACAGGGCGCTGACGCCGTCGAGCTCGCAGTACGCCCATTGCATGCCGCCGGAATCCTCACGCTCCAATGCCTGATCAATCAGCTGCTGATACGCGTTCGTGGAAATGCCCGGATGGCCGCCGCAGATCAGCAGATCATTCTCCGTAAATCCAAAGTAGGCCAGGTCAACGAGATCCGAACTCAGCTGCAGATTCTCAATCGCGTCCCCGACTTCCTGATAATTGCTGAAATATTCCGGATCCGCCGGCGAGGAGGCCGCCAAAATCGTAAAACTGGCGTGATCCATCCCCATATAGGCCAGCTGCCGTGTCACGCCGGTCAGCCCCGACTCAATATTCTGGGTCGAGGCGTCAAGGCTTGTCTGTATCTCCTCGGCAATCTCATTCTGGCTCTGCCGCAGTACCATCGTCGAGAGCACGACGGTCAGGATATTGACCGGCAGCACCAGAATGACGATGACCAGCGCGATCCTGAAAATCGTCGAATTTCGAAATTTGATCGAGTTGTTTTTGACGTCCACAGTCATCCCCCAAATAATTTTCTGATTTCTATTTCTCAGTCCGCATCATATTTCCCGCGGGTCACCGGCGGCTGCCCGGCCTCTTTTTTCAGAATCAGAAGCCAGTCCTGCTCCGCCCCGGATGTCGGCGCCTCCACATACAGCCTACCTTCATCAAGGGTAAGGCAGACGGCGTCCTCCGTGACACTTAAATCGCCGTCCCGCACTGCCGTGGCCGAATCGCCAGCCACATCTTCGGCCGCTTCCTCCGTTTTTTTATAAAATTTTCCGTCGGCCGGCCTGAACCACCACAGCCACGCCTGATCCTGTCCCCAGATGCTGCCGAGATCGAGTTTTGCGCCGCCACCGCTCGGAAAATAGACGCAGAGCGTCCCGTCCGGCTCATTGATGTTGGCCTGCAGATGGCTGTCATTCGGCGCCGTCTCATTTCCATCCGGCAAAATCTCCTGGCACGGGCGGCCAAGCTGAGGCTTCACACTGTCCATGAACGCTCTCAGATTTTTGATCTGCCCTGCCCCCTCCGAGTGGAGTCCCTCATACCACGTATATTTGGAAATCGACGTGCGGGCTTTTTCCGAGGTGCTGCTCCACACGGAGGCATGGCCGTAGGTGTGACCGAACGCGCCCGCTAAGAGTGCCCAGTATGCCCTCTTCCTGACCATCCATGGGCCGTGGAAAGTCGTATCTTCCTTGAACGGCCATGTCGACGTAGGCATCATCTCGTATGCCGGCTCTCCGTCCCACACTGGCATCGTCACCGCGCGGTTGTACTCCTTGGCGATCATCTCGTAGTTCCTTGGGCTCTCATTGTGCCCGGACTGCAGCATGATATAGCTGATCCATGCCTCCTCGTCCGTCCAATAAGACATGGTCGAACACTCGCCGGTCTCCACCTCATAGCAGGC
This sequence comes from uncultured Catenibacillus sp., assembly GCA_964423195.1. Taxonomy (GTDB): domain Bacteria; phylum Bacillota; class Clostridia; order Lachnospirales; family Lachnospiraceae; genus CAKRHR01. The sequence goes on from CAYRDY010000004.1 coordinate 45,346, forward strand.
GTGATAGGTGATCATCAGATCCTCCCATGCCGGATCCTTGACATTGTATTTTAGATCCCTGCCGGTGACACCCTTGGCCAGGCCCTCGGCCATCCGACGCCAGACATTTTTGTAGTCCACGCCCAGATGAATCGGCTGTCGGTCGCCGCCTAAGCACCACAAAATGTGATTTTTATCCCTGTAGCGATGGCCGATCCATTTGCCATAGTCATAGGCGTTCGCCTCGGTCACCGTCTTTTCAAAGAAATGCCCTGCCCAGTCGTGCCCGACCACAAGCTGCCCCCAGGCCGGCAGCAGGAGAACATACAGTCCCTGCCTTTCCGCCTCGTCGATGAGCCAGTCCAGATACTCAAAATAGCGCTCATTCGGCGTCTCCAGATGGCCGTCGATCAGTGCGGGCGCCCCCGCCGGACTGCGCATCTCAAGATCCTCCTCAGGGTCAAGCGCCACGATCTGCAGCACCGTAAAGCCCTGGCTCTTGCGGGTCTTCATCAGATACTGCGCATCGTCCCATTTCAGCCGCTGCGGCATCGTCCAGTCCGTGTCCGCCAGCCATGTAAACGGCGTCCCGTCCGCCTTGACAAAATAGCGCTTGTTGTCAGAAATCCTCAGTTTATCCATGTCTGTGTCTCCCTTTCATAAATAATTTTCATGTTATGATATGTGTATGGGCTACAAAATATTCTAGCACCTGTCCATACATATATTTTAATACAAATTTTGACAATCTCAACCACTTTTTTGGCAATCCCAACTGTTTTTTTGACAATCCAAACCATTTTTTTCAATCTCAACCACTTTTTTAAATTCCCGCCATTTTATCAGCTTTCAAAATGTTGTCGGGCAAAACGAGCAGCGCCGTTTTCGCGGCGCTGCCCTCTAAAATCTTTAAAAGCCGAAGTATCTCTCGGCGTTTCTATATGAGATTCCCTCCACAATTTTTTTCAACATTTTCTCATCGTTCGGGTATTCGCCGTTTTCCACCCATGTGCCGATCAGGTCGCACATGACCCGCCGGAAATACTCATGCCGCGCATATGACAGGAAACTCCTGGAATCGGTGAGCATCCCAATAAAATTCCCAAGCAGCCCCTGATTGGCCATGGAAATCATCTGCGAACGCATGCCCTCGATATTGTCATTAAACCACCACGCGCTGCCGTGCTGGATCTTGCCGATGGCACTGCTGTCCTGAAAACAGCCCATGACCGTGTCGATCACGGCATTGTCCGCCGGATCAAGCGAGTAGAGAATCGTTCTCGGCAGCTCGTCGGTCTCGGCAAGCGCATTCAGATAACGCCCAAGAGCGACGGCGGAAGACCCGCTATTAATGGCATCGATGCCGGCGTCTGGGCCGCACCTTTTAAAAATCTTCCGATTGAGATCCCTCTGCACGCCATAGTGCAACTGCATGACCCAGCCGCGGCGACTGTAGGAACGACCCATGGCAATCATCAAAGCCGTCTTGAACTGTTCCGATTCCGTTTCGGTGACGCGTCCCCCTGAAAGGCGTTTCTTAAAAATCGCCTCGATCTGTTCCGGAGCCACCGGCGCGTACATGATTCGCGGCAGGCCGTGGTCGGAGACGCGACAGCCGTTTTCGGCAAAGAAATTCATCCGCTTTTCAAGCGCGCACAACAAATCCTCAAAGGTGTCGATGCAAATGCCCGCGACTTCCGACAGCTTTTCTAGATACGCCGGATAATCCGCGCGCTCAAGGCCAAGCGCCAGGTCCGGCCGCCATGTCGGCAAAACCCGCACATCAAAGGTCTCATCCCTTGCAATTTTCTGATGCCATTCGAGCGAATCGACCGGATCATCCGTGGTGCAGATCAGGCGCACATTTGACATCCGGATCATGCCCCGCGCGCTCATGGACGGCTGCGCTAGCTTCTGATGACAGAGATCCCAGACCTGCCGCGCCGTATCGCCGTTTAAACAGCCCTCATAGCCGAAATACCGCTTGAGTTCCAGATGGCTCCAGTGGTAGAGCGGATTCCCGATCGCAAGCGGCAGCGTCTCGGCCCATCTGAGAAATTTCTCCCAGTCCGGCGCGTCACCGGTAATATCGTTTTCGTCGACGCCGTTGGCGCGCATCAACCGCCATTTGTAATGATCCCTGCCGAGCCACACCTGGGTGATATTGTCAAATCGCTGATCCTCATAGATCTCCCGCGGACTGATGTGACAGTGATAATCCAGAATCGGCATTCCCTCGGCATAGTGATGATACAGCACTTTGGCGGTCGGCGTTGACAATAAAAAATCCTCATCCATAAAAGTTTTCATACCCATCTCCATCCTGCCAGCTTCGTTTGGCGGCATAAATAGACGCAAAGATCTTTGTTTTATTCTTATTTGATCCCCTGCGTCCGTCCGCGGACACTCCGGACCAGGGTTGCCGCCTCGCGCACCTGCGCCTTGATTGTCTCAAAATCGCCGTCTCTGATCCATTCACTTTTGACCATCCAGCTCCCGCCGCAGGCTAGGACACAGTCACATGCCAGATATTCGGCCGCGTTGCCGGCATGGATGCCGCCGGTCGGCATGAATTTGATGTCCCCAAACGGCGCGGCGAGCGCCCTGATCATCCTCAGGCCGCCCAGCGGTTCCGCCGGAAAAAATTTCACCGCCTCAAGATCACATGCCAGCGCCATCTGCACATCCGTGGCGTTGGACGTGCCCGGAATCACCGTGATGTCTTTTGACTGACAGTAGGACACGATCCGCGGGTCAAATCCTGGACTGACGATAAACTGCGCGCCCGCGCAGATGGCCGCGTCCACCTGCGCCACATTCAGCACCGTGCCGGCGCCGAGTAGCATCCGCGGGAAATTTTCGCGCATGACCCGCAGCGCGTCTGTCGCCGCGCCCGTGCGCAGTGTCACCTCCGCGCACGGCAGGCCGCCGTCGCACAGCGCCCGCGCCAGATTGACGGCGGCCCCGGCGTCCTCGATCACGACCACCGGCACGATCCCTGTCTCACCGATCCGCCTCAATATTTCATTCATCGAACAAACACTCCGTTCATCTTACTCGCATATTTCTCGTGCGCCGCCCGCACAGCGCAGGCGGTCTCTGCCGCCATGGCGCACGCCGCAGGTATCTTCTCCCATCCACGACACACCGCGCAGGCGGCGCGTGGAAACTTACGCCGTATATTTCTCAAGCGTCCTGCGCACAGCGCCGACTCCGGCAGTCAGCTCGGAAAAATATCCGCAGACCGTCTCCGCCATTCCCACATCGCACAGATTCACGCCAAATATCTTCTCGTTGGACAAAACCGGCCGCAGAGCTGTCTCGACAGCATCCAGAGAAATGCCCGAAACTCCGGCCGCGATGTCCGCTTCCGTCTCCGGCGACGCGGCGCTTTGTCGCTTCCCGATATTGCTTTCGTCCTCCGGCGACGCGGCGCAGCGTTCCTGAAACGCCGCCACATATGGGCACAATTCATCGAGCAGCGGGTCGGGACTTAACTCAAATGTCCGCCCCTCATCGTCAATGCCCGTCAGATAGCGCAGCCATCCGGCGAATACCAGTGGAATCAGTTTTAGCTGCTTCAGATCCCTGCCTGCCGCCCGATAATTTTTGATGGTCTCGCCGAAGCGGACGGCCAACTTCTGCGAGGTGTCCGTCGCGATGCGCTGCGGCGTGTCCGGCATAAACGGATTCGGCAGGCGCACATTCAGCACGGTATCAATAAATTCTCTCGGATTCAGCACGCCCGGATCAATCACCACCGGCAATCCCTCTACATAACCGATGCGCTCCACCAGCCGCCGCAGCGCGGCATCTTCCATCTCATCGGAAATCTTCTCATATCCCAGCAGACACCCGAACACCGCCAGCGCCGTGTGCAGCGGGTTCAGGCATGTGCAGACCTTCATGCGCTCCACCCTGTCCACGGTCTCGCGATCCGTAAACATCAGGCCGCCCGCCTCAAGTGCCGGACGCCCGTTCGGAAACGCGTCCTCGATCACCAGATATTCGCATTCCTCGGCATTGACAAATGGCGCTACATAGGTATTTTTGGAAGTGACCACAGGCTGCAGGCCCTCCAGGCCATCCGCGCTCAGGATCCACTCCACCTGCGCGTCCGGCCTCGGCGTAATCTTATCGATCATCGTCCACGGAAAGGACACCTTCGCGGCGTCACGCACATAATCCCAAAAACCGCGCGCAATAAGTCCGCGCTCCGTCCAGTGCCGCGCAAAAGCCTCCACCGCCGCGCGCAGCTTATCGCCATTGTGCGAGCAGTTGTCCATACTCACCATGGCGATCGGCTTCTGACCCGCCAGATATCTCGCGGCCAAAAGTGCCGTCACCTTGCCGAGATAGCTCTTGGGCCGCTGCGGCCCGCCCTCAAAATCCGCAGCGATATCCGGCAAAATCTCACCGGCGGCATTTGTCAGACTGTAGCCCTTTTCCGTGATCGTAAAAGTCGCCATCTGCAGAGAATCCGCGCAGAAAATCTCTGTCAGGCGATGAAACGCGGCCTCATCCTCCGCATCCAAGATACAGGACTCGGCGATGCTGCCCACCACGGTTTTCTCGACACTGCCGTCGGCTCTGAGCGTTACCAGCACCGAATAATTGTCATGCGGCCGGTACATTTTTTCAATGATTTCCGCGTCAAAGCCCTCGGCCACGATCAGCCCGCGGTCGATCACGCCGCGCTCCAAGAGATTCTGCGCCACATTGGCCTGGAAAGCGCGAAAAATATTTCCCGCCCCAAAATGAATCCAAAACGGCTCCTCGCGCGTCGCCCGAATCATCGCCGCCCGGTCATAGGCCGGCAGATGATAGCCCTTCGCCTGCCATGCATCCCGGTCTCTCAACCCATCCTCACTCAAAATCATCCCAGACTGTCTCCCTTCACCCG
>CAYRDY010000004.1:50327-51422 GCA_964423195.1 uncultured Catenibacillus sp.
CGCCGCGCGTCAGACTTTTCAATCGCCTCCCAGAGCCCGTTTAAGTAAGCCGCGCCCAGCGCGCGATCGTACAGGCCGTACCCCGGCATAGCCTTCTCATCCCAGATCATGCGCCCATGGTCTGGCCGGATCGGACCGTCAAAGCCGATGTCATAGAGCGCCTTCATGATCTCATACATATCGAACGAGCCGTCCGCGGACAGATGCGCCGCCTCCTCAAAATTGTCCGGCGTGATAAATTTCAGGTTGCGCACATGGGCAAAATGGATGCGCCCCTGAAGCGACCGGATCATGTCCGGCAGATCATTCTCAAGATTCGTCCCGTAGGAGCCGGAACAAAACGTCACACCGTTGTGCGGGTTGTCAACCATTCGCATCATCCGCAGAATATTTTCCTTATTCGTGATAATCCGCGGCAGGCCGAAAACGCTCCACGCCGGATCATCCGGATGAATCGCCATATTGATGTCGTATCTGTCGCAGACCGGCATGATTTTTTCCAGAAAATATTTGAGATTCTCAAACAGCTTTTCACTGTCCACATCCCGGTAAAGCTCGAATAATTCTCTCACGCGCGATAAGCGCTCCGGCTCCCAGCCCGGCATCACCGCGCCGTTCATGTCGCCGGAAATCGAGTCAAACATTTTTTCCGGATCAAGCGCGTCCACCGCCGCCTGCGTATAGGCCAGCACCGTTGATCCGTCCGCGCGCACCCGCGCAAGCTCCGTCCGCGTCCAGTCAAAAACCGGCATAAAGTTGTAGCAGACCAGATGAATATCCTCCTGCCCCAGATTCTCCAGCGTCTGGATATAGTGGTCAATGTACAGATCGCGGTTGCCCTTGCCGGCCTTGATATCATCGTGGACATTGACACTCTCAATTCCGGAGATCTCCAAACCGGCCGCCGCGACCTCATCTTTTAAGGCGCGGATGCGCTCACGGCTCCAGACCTCGCCCGGCTGCGTGTCGTAGAGCGTGGTGATCACACCCTTCACGCCCGGAATCTGCCGGATCTGCCGCAGCGTCACCGTGTCAAACTTTGACCCGTACCAGCGCAATGTCATTTTCATCGCAAATTTCCCCATTTCTCTCTAT
>CAYRDY010000004.1:51522-55171 GCA_964423195.1 uncultured Catenibacillus sp.
CCACCTCGGCGGCCGTGGCGATATTGACGTCCCCCGGAATCGTGTGCTTGATCGCGGCCGCCGCCACGGCAAACTCAAGCGCCCTCTCCTGATCCCAGCCCTCCAGCACGCCGTGCAGAAAACCTGCCGCGAACGCGTCGCCGCCGCCCACACGGTCGACGATATGGAGCTGGTAGGCACTGCTGCGATACAGACCGCCGTCGCCGCAAACGACCGCCGACCATCCGTTATCCGAGGCGCTGTGGCTTTCGCGCCGCGAAGCGACCAGAAACTTGAGGCCATACGCCTCCGACATCGCCCGCATCTGCGGCTCGCTGATGCAGACATCATACTCACAGGCCGCAAAATCCACATCCGCGTGATAACCCAGACATCTCTGGGCGTCGAGCGGATTTCCGAAACAGATATCCACAGAGGGCATCAGCGCCGCCATCGCTTCCCGCTTCGCCGCCACATCCGTCTGCCACAGGCGGCCGCGATAATTCAGATCAAATGAGACCAGCGCCCCGTGCGCCTTGGCACATCTGGCCGCCGCCAGGGCAAGCGCCGCGCCACGCGCGCTGACCGAGACGGTGATCCCGGAAATGTGAAACAGATCCGCGTCGGCCAAAATCGCGTCAAGGTCAAAATCCTCCGGCACCGCCTCCGCAAACGCTGATCCCTCACGGTCATAGACGACATCGGACGGGCGCACGGAGGCGCCGTTTTCCAGATAATAAAGTCCGAGGCGGCTGCCGCCGTAGGCCACCCTGCTGCAGTCCACGCCGTATCTGGCAAGTGATGCCACGGCACAACGGCCGATGGCATTGTCCGGCACCCTGGTCAGGAAAACCGCATGATGGCCGAACTGAGCCAGGGATGCCGCCACGTTGGCCTCGCTGCCGCCATAATTTACGTCAAATGATGCCGCCTGCGCAAATCGCTGGTGCTGGGGCGGAGACAGTCGCAGCATGATCTCCCCCAGCGTCACAACCTTTTTGATCTCACGCCTCATCAATTCACGTCTCATAAATTCTCCCACCGCTGCTTCAAGAGATACGCCGCATCCTTCGGCTGGCGATTTCTCGTAAACACGCCCTTTTTATTGCCGTCGGCGCGCATGATGCCGTCCGCCGTCTGAAAATCGGCAAAATTCCACACCATTTCGCCCTGAACAAAATCATACCGGTCAAAGACATCAAAATAATGCCTCAAAAATTCGCACTGGTACTCCTGGCTCCACATCACGCCCGGCAGTTTGTGGCCTGAACCCAGTGTATCGGCGCCGAACTCGGTAAATACGATCGGTCTCACGACATCTTTGGCCGCCCAGCCATCCATTTCCTGCGCAAACATATCCATCGCTTCCTCGATCTCCGCGCCGCCGCGGACATACCAGCCGTAATAGCGGTTCAGGCAGATAAAATCACACAGATCATAGCACTGACACGTCTGCGGAAGACTGGATGCCAACAGCGCGCCGGTCAGCGGCCGCTTCTGCGGGTCAAGGCCGCGGGCAAACTGAAAGATATCCGTAAAATAAGCCCGCGCGTAGCTGTCTGTCGTCTCCGGCTCGTTAAACAGGCTCCACGCGATGACCGACGGATGGTTCTTATCTCTGGCGAACATTTCCTCAATCTGTGCCATGTGGACCGCCTTCAGTTCCGGGACCGTCGGTGATGCAAAAAAGTACGTTGTCTCTTCTTCCGGGTCAACCAGAAAGTTCTGGGTCGACCGCATCATCCCCACCGCCGGCACCTCATCGATAATCAGAAAGCCCTCCGCATCGGCGAGCCGGTACCATTCCTCGTCATACGGATAATGACTGGTCCTGAAACAGTTGGCGCCCGTCCATTTCATGCACTCGAAATCGCGCTTGACCACGCCGCGGTTTAGCCCGCGCCCGATCACCTCAAAATCCTCATGCCTGCCAAAGCCCTTCAGATAGACCGGCTGACCGTTGAGCAGAATCTTTGACCCCTCGACGCTGACCGTGCGGATGCCGATCTGATCCGAATACTTGTCGATCACCTGATCGCCGTCCACGATCGTGATGACCAGCGTGTACAGGTAGGCCTGGCGAACCTGCCACAAGTGCGCATTCCTGACGACGAGCGTCCCCTCAAAGCAGCCGGCCGACTGTGTTTTCTCTTCCGGCGTGCACGGCGCCCCAGATTGTATTGGAGTATTTTCCGGCGTACACGGCGCGCAGGATTCTATTGGAGTATCCTCCGGCATATGCGGCGCGCCGCATTCTATTGGAGCATCTTCCGGCGTGCACGGCGCCCCAGATTGGGCCGGTGTATCTTCCAACACCAGATTTCCCTTTCGGTCATACAGTGCGACCTTGACCGGATGGCAGCCGTTTGTCCGCACGCTGTAATGCACCAGGGCATCATCTCCGTCAAGCTCATAGCTGACGCTGTAATCCTGCACCGCCTCCTCCGGAACGCTCAGCAGATTGACATCGCGGTGAATCCCCGAATAATTAAAGAAGTCAAAATACGGCTTGGCCAGTTTACGCCCGTCCCTCAGTGTGATCACCGATCCACACGGAATCGTGCGCTCACTCAGCTCATTATTCACCTTCACCACCAGCCGATTGGCCATCCCGCGCCTCACAACGCCCCGTAGCGGCACCATCACCGGCAAGAAACCGCCCTCATGCCGCCCGACCTCGACGCCGTTGCAGTAAATGACTGCCCTGTGCGTGATGCTGCCAAAACGGATCCAGTAATCCCTCGCGCCCGCCTCATCCGGCAGATAAAACGCCGTCTCATACCAGAAATCTCCGCAGTAATCCCGGCACTTCGCATCCGTGAAGAGATCCGCAAAGCTGGCCGGCACCGGCATCAGCATCGGATCCGGCAGACCGCCCGTCCAGCCCTCCCGCTCGCCAATCCCCTGGGGGTCAAACTGGAAATTCCACATCCCGTCCAGCGAAATACACATCCGCCGCTCATTGCTGCATGGATATAATTCAGAATATTTAACCATTGACATTTCCTCCTCCACTCCAGTATACTTATGATAAACTTTGATCATTGATGGTTAAATAACCATGGTGTCTTTTGTCGCGCGCTGCAGTTCGCGCTGACTTTAGTATACACGAAATCTCCGCAAAAATAAATTAAAATCTCCAGAATATTAATTGTCCTTCAATGGAAATCTTCTATAAATGATAGTTAAAAAATAGGCAGGTGGCTGTTTAGCCACCTGCCTTATTATTGCAGGAGAAATGCACTCTGCCATTCACCTCATGATTTTGTGTGCCGTCTGCGGCTTCGCCGCCGATCGCAAGCCGAGAAGCCGAGGATCGCCACAATCGCCGAGAATGAACATACCATCAGCATCATCATTAGCTCAGGATGGCTGCCGTCGCCCGTCTTTGGCACATCATCCGGCGGCGGATTGCCGCCCGACGGACGATTCGGAGTCGTCCCCGGCGTCGCAGGCGGTGTGTCATCCGGCGGTGTATCTGGCGTATCCGGGGTCGTGTCCGGTGTATCTGGCGGCGTATCCGGCGTGTCTGGCGTGTCAGGCGGCGTGTCCGGTGTGTCTGGCGTATCCGGCGGTGTATCCGGCGTTTCCGGTGGCGTGTCAGGCGGCGTATCCGGCTTATCGTTGACAAAATCGGCCTTGGCCGTGACACCTTCCCGCAGGGTTCCCG
>CAYRDY010000005.1:0-9008 GCA_964423195.1 uncultured Catenibacillus sp.
CGGGCATGTCACGTATAGGAAGAATGCCAATCGCTATCCCCGCAGGTGTGACTGTGGATATAGCAGAAAATAATAAAGTGACTGTAAAAGGTCCGAAGGGCACACTTGAGCGAGTGCTGCCTTCCGAGATGGGAATCAAGATGGAAGACGGCCACATCATTGTCACCAGGCCGAATGATCTCAAGAAGATGAAATCACTTCACGGTCTGACAAGGACACTGATCCACAACATGGTGGTGGGTGTGACGGACGGATATACCAAGGTCCTGGAGATCAACGGCGTTGGCTACAGGGCACAGAAACAGGGCAACAAGCTGATATTGTCCCTCGGTTATTCACATCCTGTTGAGATGGTTGATCCGGAAGGTCTGACGACCACGCTGGACGGCCAGAACAAGATTACTGTTTCAGGTATTGACAAGGAAAAAGTCGGCCAGTATGCGGCTGAGATCAGAGACAAGAGAAGGCCGGAGCCTTACAAGGGCAAGGGCATCAAGTATGCTGACGAAGTGATCAGGCGCAAGGTCGGCAAGACCGGTAAGAAATAGTAAAGGAGTGAAGAGTAAATGATTAAAAAACCAAGCAGGTCTGAAATTCGTGAGAAAAAGCATCGCAGAATCCGTAACCGTTTTTCGGGTACGACACAGCGTCCTCGCTTAGCTGTATACAGAAGCAATCAACATATTTACGCTCAGATCATTGACGACACTGTCGGCCATACGCTTGCCGCCGCCTCGACGATGGAAAAAGAAATCAGGGCGGAGCTTGAGCATACCAACGACAAGGCGGCCGCCGCGGCGGTCGGCACGGCCATCGCAAAGAAAGCGCTGGAAAAGGGGATCACAGAGGTCGTTTTTGACAGAGGCGGATATATTTATCATGGCAAGGTCCAGGCGTTAGCCGAGGCAGCCAGGGAAGCCGGATTACAGTTCTAGGCAAGGAGGAGAAACATGAGACGTACAATTATTGATCCAGATCAATTTGAGTTAACCGAGAGAGTGGTGTCCATCAAGCGCGTCACAAAGGTCGTCAAGGGCGGCCGCAACTTCCGCTTCGCGGCGCTGGTGGTTGTCGGCGACGGCAACGGACACGTCGGCGCCGGTCTTGGGAAGGCTACCGAGATTCCTGAGGCCATCCGCAAGGGCAAAGAGGACGCCATGAAGAAACTGATCGAGGTTCCTATAGATGACAACGGCAGTATCACCCATGATAATTTAGGTGTGTTTGGCAGCGCCCAGGTACTCTTAAAGAGGGCGCCTCAAGGTACAGGTATCATCGCGGGCGGTCCGGCGCGTAGCGTGCTGGAGCTTGCGGGCTACAAGAATATCCGTACAAAATCGCTTGGCTCCAACAATAAGCAGAATGTTGTGCTTGCGACCATCGAAGGTTTGTCAAATCTCACAACGCCGGAAGTTGTTGCCAAAAAGCGCGGAAAATCTGTCGAAGAGATTCTCGCATAAGTAAGGAGGCGTTTTAAAATGGCGGATAAATTGAGGATTACTTTAGTTAAATCTACGATTGGTGCAATTCCTAAACATAAAAAGACGGTTGCGGCTCTTGGACTGCACAAGCTGAACAAGACGGTGGAGAAGCCGGACAACCCGGCCGTCAGAGGCATGGTCAATCAGGTCAGGCATTTAGTTAAAGTAGAGGAAATCTAACCGTAATTTTTGAGTAAGGAGGTGCACACCATGAATTTATCAGATTTAAGGCCGGCAGCCGGTTCCACGCACGGTGACAAATTCAGAAAAGGCCGTGGGCACGGTTCAGGCAACGGCAAGACGGCGGGCAAAGGGCACAAGGGCCAGAAAGCGCGCTCCGGCGCACCGAGAGTCGGCTTTGAGGGCGGCCAGATGCCGTTATACAGAAGACTCCCGAAGCGGGGCTTCACCAACATCAATTCCAAGGAAATCGTCGCAGTGAATGTCAGCGCTCTGAACAGGTTTGACGATGACGCTGTCGTGACAGTGGACACACTGCTTGAGACGGGCGTGGTCAGGCATAAGAAGGACGGTGTCAAGATTCTTGGCAAGGGCGAGCTGACGAAGCGGCTCAATGTCAAGGCCAATGCTTTCAGCGCAGGTGCGGAGGAGAAAATTAAGGCGCTCGGTGGGACGACAGAGGTGATTTGATGTTTAAGACAATCAAAAACGCATTAAAAATTGCTGATATCAGAAAGCGGTTATTATATACGTTCGTCATGCTGGTCATCATCCGGCTGGGCAGCAATATCCCGACCCCTGGGGTCAGGGAGGGCGTGTTTGAGAGTTTCTTTTCCAATCTCTCAAACAACAGCGGATTTGCCGATTTCTTCAGCGCCATGACCGGTGGCTCTTTTGAGAGAATGTCCATTTTGGCTCTGAGCATCACACCGTATATCACCTCTTCGATCATCATGCAGCTTTTGACGATTGCGATTCCTAAGCTGGAGGAGATGCAGAAAGAGGGCGAGGACGGGCGCAAGAAGATCCGCGAGATCACCAGATATGTGACCGTCGGCCTGTCTCTGATTGAGAGCCTTGCCATGGGTATCGGATTTGCGCGGGGTGGATATCTCGATTACAACAACGCGTTCGGCGTGATCGTGACAGTCATTTCTCTGACCGCGGGTTCAGCTTTCCTGATGTGGGTCGGCGAGCAGATTACGGTCAAGGGCGTCGGGAACGGCATATCCATCGTCCTTCTGATCAACATTCTGTCGAGATTGCCGAATGACTTCAAGACCCTGTATGACACGTTTATCGCCGGCGCGACAAATATTGTCACGGCAGGTCTTGCGGCGCTCATTATCATCGCGGTCATCGTGCTGACGGTGGTTCTGGTCGTCTATCTGCAGGACGCGGAGCGCAGGATTCCGGTTCAGTATTCAAAGAAGGTCGTCGGCAGAAAGATCTTTGGCGGGCAGTCCTCCCATATTCCGCTGAAGGTCAACACGGCGGGCGTGATTCCGGTCATCTTCGCGTCATCCCTGATGTCGATTCCGGGGTTGATCGTATCCCTGGTCGGCAAGAATCCGGGCGGCGTGTTCGGGGCGATCATTGCCGGCTTAAACAGCAACAACTGGTGTGTGCCGAGTGCGCCGTGGTATTCCATCGGCCTGCTCGTCTACATTGTCCTGATCATATTGTTCGCTTACTTCTATACGTCGATTACCTTCAACCCGTTGGAAGTGGCAGACAATATGAAAAAGCAGGGCGGATTTATACCTGGCATCAGACCGGGCCGGCCGACAGTGGATTACCTCAATGGTATCTTAAAAAATGTCATTCTTATCGGTGCTGTCGGCCTTGTGATCGTCGCCGTGATCCCGATCGCTTTTTCGGGTATCTTCGGGGCGGATGTCTCTTTTGGCGGCACCTCACTGATCATTATCGTCGGTGTCCTGCTTGAGACAATGAAACAGATTGAATCCATGATGCTGGTGCGTCACTACAAGGGATTCTTAAATGACTGATGATGTGACCGTTTGGGTGTGCCTGAACGGTTGCGGGATAATGAAAGGCTACTCAAAGAGCGGCCGCGTGCTCACCCCGCGGGACGGGTGACAGGCGGCGGCTCTGAAAAGCGGCCTGTCTGAGGCAGATTTTGTTGGACATATGTTGGACATATGATTGGAGGAATAATTATTATGAAAATAATTATGTTAGGCGCGCCCGGTGCCGGCAAGGGCACTCAGGCGAAAAAGCTCGCAGAAGTCTGCGGCATTCCACATATATCAACCGGAGATATCTTCAGAGCCAACATCAAGAGCGGTACAGCGCTTGGCGCGAAAGCCAAGGAATACATGGACAAGGGTTTGCTGGTACCGGACGAGCTGGTCTGTGATCTCGTCGTTGATCGAATTCAACAAGATGACTGTGTGAACGGGTTCATTCTGGACGGCTTTCCTAGGACGATTCCTCAGGCGGAGGCGCTCACGAATGCCCTGAAGGCTATCGGACAAAACATGGACTTCGCGATTGACGTGGATGTCCCTGATGAGAATATAATCAGCAGAATGTCCGGCCGCAGAGCATGTGTTGGATGTGGAGCGACATACCATGTCGTGTTCAACCCGCCAAAGGTTGAAGGTGTCTGCGATGTCTGCGGCGAAAAATTGATTCTGCGAGACGATGACAAGCCGGAGACGGTGAAAAACCGCCTGAGCGTTTATCACGAGCAGACGCAGCCGCTGATCGATTATTATAAGGCGGCGGACATTCTTGTGACGGTGGACGGCACAAAGAATATGGACGATGTTTTTGCTGATATTTTAAAGGTACTGGGAGTCAGATAATATGGCTGTGTCAATCAAGTCCGAGGCTGAGATCGAGCTGATGCGTGAGTCAGGGAGAAGGCTTTCCTTCATGCATGAGGAGCTTCGAAAGGCGATAAAGCCGGGCATCTCAACCTATGAGGTGAATCGGATCGGCGAGACGGTCATTCGGGACTTTGGCTGTATTCCAAATTTTAAGAATTATAACGGTTATCCGGCTGCGGTGTGTGTCTCTGTCAACAATGAAGTGGTTCACGGGATTCCCAGCAAGCGAAGAATCTTGCGGGAGGGCGATATCGTCAGCCTGGATGCCGGCCTGATCTACAAGGGTTATCACTCGGACGCCGCCAGGACATGGGGTGTCGGCGAGATCTCCAAGAGGGCTCAGCGCCTGATCGATGTGACGCGGGGTAGTTTCTATGAGGGGATGAGATTTGTCAGAGCGGGCAATCACCTGTATGACATCTCCGCGGCCATACAGAAATACGCGGAGAGCCGCGGTTATTCCGTGGTGCGCGATCTGGTCGGGCATGGCATCGGGACGCATCTGCACGAGCCGCCTGAGGTCCCGAATTTCAAGCGCCGTGGGCGCGGGCTCAAGCTGATGGCGGGCATGACGCTGGCCATCGAGCCGATGATCAACGAGGGCGGTTATGAGGTCAGATGGCTAAATGATCGCTGGACGGTCGTCACGGCAGACGGTTCGCTGTCGGCACATTATGAGAACACAGTGCTTGTGACCGCCACGGGCTATGAGCTGCTGACACTGCCGCCGGGGGGCTGCGCATAAAAATTTGTGGACATTGATATTCATGGCGGCGCGCCGCGCGGGGTGCGCATGAGGATTTACAGTCATTCAGGCAGAAGATATTGGAGAAAGGATAGAAATTATGTCAAAATCGGATGTCATTGAAGTGGAGGGCGTTGTCGTCGAGAAACTGCCGAACGCCATGTTCCAGGTTGAGCTTGAGAACGGCCACAGGGTGCTGTCGCATATCAGCGGCAAGCTGAGAATGAACTTTATCAAGATATTGCCGGGCGACAGAGTCACTCTGGAATTGTCACCTTACGATCTGACGAAGGGGCGCATTATCTGGCGTGACAAATGACAAAATGCGCTTGACAGCCAATAAATTCCAGTGTTATAATAAAAAACGGACTTTTTTGAAAGGAGAGAGCAGTTGTGAAGGTGAGATCATCGGTAAAACCTATGTGTGAGAAATGCAAAGTCATCAAGCGCAAGGGCAGTGTCAGAGTGATCTGCGAGAATCCGAAACATAAACAGAGACAGGGCTGAGAGGGATCCTGTTTGGCAGAGCGGATACCACCGCTCGTTTTGTCATGTCAAAAACTCCGGTATATGTCTGATCTGAGATATCTGATTTTAATATCGATTTTATATCGATTTTGATATCTGACATGGGGTTTATGGACATCGTTTACGCGGCTTGAGTGATGCGGCGAGGAGAAAGATGCCGCAGCGCTTTTCGATATGATTTAGATTAATGCCCGATCGCAGGGCAGGTACAGACGGCAGGCAGGCTGCCGGTCCGGACATCTATGCGCCGCAGGGCGCGGGATTGTCTATTGCGAGAATTAACTAGTGGAGGAATAAGTACATGGCTCGTATCAGTGGTGTGGATTTACCAAGGGAAAAACGTGTGGAGATCGGTCTTACCTATATTTACGGCATTGGCCGTCCGAGCGCAAACCGCATTCTTAAAGAGGCAAATGTCAATCCTGACACGCGTGTCAGGGATCTGACAGATGATGAAGTTGCCAGAATTCGCGACGTCATTGACGCAACACAGGTCGTTGAAGGTGACTTGCGCCGTGAGGTCGCCCTCAATATCAAACGTCTTCAGGAGATCGGATGCTACAGGGGCATCAGGCACAGAAAGGGCCTTCCGGTTCGCGGGCAGAATACCAAGACGAACGCCAGGACCAGAAAAGGGCCGAGAAAGACAGTTGCAAACAAGAAAAAATAATCGATGAAATATTTAGGAGGTTTAGTCAATGGCTAAGAAAGTGACTAAAAAGGCGACTAAGAGACGTGTGAAGAAAAATATTGAGCGTGGACAGGCACATATTCAGTCATCTTTTAACAATACAATTGTTACACTCACAGACTCTGAGGGCAACGCGATCTCATGGGCAAGCGCCGGCGGATTAGGTTTCAGAGGTTCCAGAAAGTCAACGCCTTACGCGGCGCAGATGGCGGCGGAGACAGCGGCGAAGGCAGCCCTGCCTCACGGCCTGAAGTCCGTGGAAGTCATGGTCAAGGGACCGGGTTCCGGGCGTGAGGCGGCGATCCGTGCGCTGCAGGCATGCGGCATCGAGGTAACAAGCATCCGTGACGTGACCGCAGTACCGCACAACGGCTGCCGTCCGCCGAAGAGAAGAAGAGTCTGATAGGAGGTTAAGTCTGATATGGCAAGAGATATGGTACCGGTTTTGAAGAGATGCAGAAGCCTCGGTCTTGATCCTATTTATTTAGGTATTGACAAGAAGTCGAAAAGGCAGTCCATCAGGGGCAATAAAAAGAAGAGTGAGTATGGGCTTCAGCTGACGGAGAAACAGAAGGCAAAATTTATTTATGGTGTGTTGGAGAAACCGTTCAGAAATTATTTCGCGAAGGCTGAGCGCATGAGAGGCCAGTCCGGCGAAAACCTGATGGTTCTTCTTGAGTGCAGGCTGGACAACGTATTATTCCGCTTGGGTTACGGACGTACACGTAAGGAATCCAGACAGATCGTCGGACACAAACATGTCAGTGTCAACGGCAGGACCGTCTCCATCCCATCCTATCAGGTGAAACCTGGCGATGTGATCGAGATCAGGGAAAAATATAAATCCTATCAGAGATATAAGGACATTCTTGAGGTCACGGACGCGAGAATCGTGCCGGAGTGGCTTGAGGCCGATCATGAGGCGCTCTCCGGTGTTGTCAAGGAGTATCCTTCAAGAGAACAGATTGACGTTCCGGTAAACGAGATGCTTATCGTCGAGTTGTATTCTAAATAATAAGTCTTGAGGCCGCGCGCCTTGAGAAGGATAAATCGAAAGATGTAACCCTCAGTCTATTTAACCCAAAAAGGAGGGCTTTGAGTAGTGTTTGACTTTGAAAAACCAAAAATCGAGATTGCACAGATATCGGAAGACAACAGGTATGGCCGTTTTGTCGTGGAGCCGCTGGAGCGCGGGTACGGGACGACCCTGGGAAATTCTTTGAGAAGGATCATGCTCTCATCGCTTCCCGGCGCCGCGGTCAGCTGTGTAAAGATTGACGGCGTTGTCCATGAGTTCAGCTCGATTCCCGGTGTCAAGGAAGACGTGACTGAGATCATTATGAACATCAAGAGCCTGGCCATTAAGAATACCAGTGATACGGATGAACCAAAGGTTGCGTACATTGAGTTCGAGGGCGAGGGTGTTGTCACGGCTGCTGATATTCAAGCTGATCCGGACATTGAGATCCTCAATCCGGATCAAGTGATCGCCACGCTCTCCGGCGCTGAGAGCAAGCTGTACATGGAGCTGACGATCACCAGAGGCAGGGGTTATGTGAGTTCAGAGAGGAATAAGAAGGATGATCTGCCGATCGGCGTGATTCCTGTGGACTCGATCTATACGCCTGTGGAGCGGGTGAACCTCACCGTGCAAAATACTCGTGTAGGTCAAATCACGGACTTCGATAAGCTGACGTTAGATGTCTATACAAACGGCACATTGCCGCCGGATGAGGCAGTGAGCCTGGCTGCCAAGGTCTTGAGCGAGCATTTGAATTTGTTCATTGACCTCTCCGAGAACGCCAAGACCGCAGAGATCATGGTGGAGAAGGAGGACAATGAGAAAGAAAAAGTTCTGGAAATGAACATTGATGAGTTGGAGTTATCTGTGCGTTCCTACAATTGTCTGAAGCGCGCGGGTATCAATACAGTGGAGGAACTGACCAACAGGACGGCGGAGGATATGATGAAAGTCAGGAATCTCGGCCGCAAGTCTCTGGAGGAGGTTCTTGCCAAATTAAAGGAACTCGGACTGCAGTTGAATCAGAGCGAGGAATAACGAATATGGACACAAAAGCATCTGCATGAGTAAGCCCGAAGTGCGTCGGCAGATGGTCCACAGATGGAGGAATTAAAAAATGGCAGGATATAGAAAACTTGGAAGGACTTCCAACCAAAGAAAAGCCTTACTCAGAAGCCAGGTGACAAGCCTCTTATATCACGGCAGGATCAGGACCACCGAGGCGAAGGCCAAGGAGGTCAGAAAGATCGCGGAACACCTGATCGCGCTGGCGGTGAGGGAGAAGGATAACTTCGAGGAAGTGACGGTCCAGGCGAAGGTCGCCCGCAAGGATAAGGACGGCAAGAGGGTCAAAGAGGTTGTCGACGGCAAGAAAGTGACGGTCTATGATACGGTCGAGAAGAAGATCAAAAAGGACAGCCCTTCCAGGCTGCACGCGAGAAGGCAGATGCTCAAAGTCCTTTATCCGGTGACGGATGTGCCGAAGGAGGGCGCGCAGAGAAAACGGAATACAAAGTCCGTCGATCTGCCGCAGAAACTGTTTGACGAGATCGCGCCGAAGTACGCGAACCGAGAGGGCGGTTACACGAGGATCGTCAAGATCGGCCAGCGCAAGGGCGATGCGGCCATGGAAGTACTTATTGAATTAGTATAGTCTTTAAAAAGCGTAGAATACCTGGTATTTTACGCTTTTTTAATCAGGTGCGACGGACAGGGCATTTTT
>CAYRDY010000005.1:9108-44069 GCA_964423195.1 uncultured Catenibacillus sp.
CGGGTCGCGGCCGACTGGAAATTTTTTCGGGTCGCGGCCCGGCGGCAGTTTTTGTGAGGTCGGGGAAGGAATATGGAAATTGTTGGTATCACGGTCAATCAGATTATACAGATGTTTGTATTGATCTTTGTCGGCGTCGTCTGTACTAAGGTCGGGCTTTTGGATTCGCAGAGATCCAAGACGCTCTCGGATGTGGTGACAAAGGTCGTGACTCCGGCACTTGTCATCAGCTCGTTTCAGCGCGAATTTGATCCCAAAATGCTGCGCAATCTGCTGATCGCATTGGCTCTGAGCATATTCAGCCTGGCGCTCTCTTGGGTGGTGGTTCGGCTTTTGCTGCGCAAAAATGACAAGTTTGACTACAAAGTCGAGCGCTTCGCCGCCATGTATTCCAACTGCGGATTCATGGGCATTCCGCTGGCTTACGGCGTTTTCGGAGACGACGGCGTCTTCTACATCGCCGGATTTAATCTGCTCTTCAATCTGCTCGTATTTACCATCGGGCAGAATTCGATGATGGAAAAACCGTCCGGCAGTTTCTGGAAACAGATGATCACCCCGGTGTCTGTCGCCTCGGTGATCGCGGTGCTGCTCTTTGTGCTGAGAGTCGACCTGCCGGATGTGATCGGCAGCCCGATCGAGATGATCGGGGATATGACCACGCCGCTCGCGATGCTCACGGCAGGTGTCTCCGTGACGCAGGTCAATTTCGCGAAAGCATTAAAAAACCGCAGATTATATGTTGTCTGTGCGCTGAAATTGCTGGTGATTCCGATTCTCTTTGTATTGGCCACAAAGTTTTTGCCGCTGCCGGAGGACGTCTTCATGGCGATTGTTCTGGCGACCGCATGCCCGACGGCGACCGTGACCGTGCTGTTCTCGGTACTCTACGGGCGTGATGATACCTATGCCTCGGAGATTTTTGCCGCCTCCACCCTCTTTTCGATTGTGACCATTCCACTGGTGGTGGCGCTGGCGGTGCTTTAGATCGGCGGGAGGCAAGCGGTGCGCTCTTGGATTTGATACCGGCGCTGGCACGCAGAGACGGACTGCAGGGACACTCAAGCTGACAGCGGCCGTTTGCGGTCGTGTCAGGAATGATGAGATACGAGGTTGGATATGGGGATTATTAAAGCACTGCAGCTTGTTTATGATTATTTAACGCATGATGATGAGAGCGACGCGGAGATCCGCGACAGGGCGCTCGACCATATTGATCTGGATGTGGCGGCCGGTCAGTTTATCGCCATACTCGGTCACAATGGCTCTGGAAAGTCGACGCTGGCCAGGCATATCAACGCGATCCTGCAGCCGACAGAGGGGACATTGTGGGTGAACGGTATCGATACGTCGGACGACGCGCGTATCTGGGATGTGCGTCAGAGCGCGGGTATGGTGTTCCAGAATCCGGACAATCAGATCATCGGAAGTATCGTCGAGGAGGATGTGGGTTTTGGCCCTGAAAATACGGGCGTGCCGACGGATGAGATCTGGAAGCGCGTCTTTGAGAGCCTTGAGGCGGTGGGGATGATGGATTACCGAGAGCACTCGCCGAACAAATTGTCGGGCGGACAAAAGCAGCGGGTGGCGATCGCCGGTGTGATGGCGATGCGCCCGGACTGTATCGTTTTGGATGAGCCGACGGCCATGCTTGACCCCGACGGCCGCAGGGAAGTGATCCGCACGGTCACGGAGCTCAATCAGTCGGTCGGCGTGACAGTCATCCTCATTACCCATCACATGGATGAGGTGATTTGCGCGGACAGGGTGTTGGTGATGGACAATGGCCGGATCGCGATGCAGGGGACGCCGAGGGAAGTTTTCTCTCAGGCCGAGCGCTTAAAAGCTCTGTGTCTCGACGTGCCGCAGGCGACGGAACTGGCCTTTGAGCTAAAAAAAGCGGGACTGCCGATACCGGACGGTATTCTGACGATCGAGGAATTGGAAGAAGTGATCGTCTCGCTGGCACACGACATGGACACAGGGCGATAAGGCCGCCACGCGGCAGGCGTAACGGGACGCGGCGCGCGTGAGATAGACATAGCATGAGAAGCGGCGGCGCACGGGCCAAGCGCAGTGTGAATGGCGGTGGCGAATAGGACAGGTATAGGGTGTCGGCGACGGCACGGAGATCACAGTATGGCTTTAAAATTAGAACATATCAATTATATATATAGTCCGGATACGGCTTTCAAAAAGCAGGCGCTCAGCGATGTCTGCCTGGAGATCGGCGACGGGGAGTTTATCGGCCTGATCGGGCACACGGGCTCCGGAAAATCGACGTTGATCCAGCATCTGAACGGATTAATCCGGGCGACCTCCGGAGAGATCTATTATAACGGGCAGAATATCTACGATGAGCATTTTGTCATGAGAGATCTGCGCTCAAAAGTCGGACTGGTGTTTCAGTATCCCGAACATCAGCTCTTCGAGGTGACGGTCATGAAGGATGTGTGTTTCGGCCCGGAAAATTTAGGCCTGTCCGCGCAGGTGTGTGAGGCGAGGGCAAGGGAGGCACTGCAAATGGTGGGCCTCAGCGAAAAATACTGGCAGAAGCCGCCGTTTGAGCTGTCCGGCGGGCAAAAGAGACGGGCCGCGATTGCGGGCGTGCTGGCCATGAGGCCGGAGGTGCTGATCCTCGATGAGCCGACCGCGGGTCTGGATCCGAGGGGGCGCGGTGAGATTCTGGATCAGATGAAGCGCCTGCATGAGGAGCTGCACATGACGATCATCCTTGTCTCCCACAGTATGGAGGAAGTCGCCAGCTACGTGGAGCGCGTCATCGTCATGAACGAGGGCAGCGTGATCTTTGATGATCGGCCCAAGGACGTGTTTAAGCACTATGAGGCGCTTGAAGAGATAGGACTGGCGGCGCCGCAGATGACCTATCTGATGGGGCGGCTGGCCAAAAGGGGCTTTGACGTGCCGGAAACCGTGACGACGGTTGAGGAGGCCAAGGCCGTCATTTTGAGGAATCTGAGGGCGGAGGCGGACCGATGATCAGAGATATCACACTGGGGCAGTATTACCCTGCGGAATCTGTGCTGCACAGGATGGATCCGCGGGTGAAACTTGCCGGGACGATTATATTTATTGTTGCCCTGTTTTTGGCGGACAATATTTTTGCCTATGCCCTGATCACGGCGTTCTTGGCGGCGGTGATCATCATCTCCAGAGTGCCCTTCAAATTTATGGTCAAGGGCCTGCGGGCGATCCTGTTTATTCTGCTGTTCACGGCGGCGCTCAATTTATTTTTGACGCCGGGCACGGAGATCTGGCGCCTATGGATTTTTAAGGTGACGCGGGAGGGCGTGATCACGGCCGTCAAGATGGCGGTGCGCCTGATTTATCTGATCATCGGGTCGTCGCTGATGACGCTGACCACGACGCCGAACCATTTGACGGACGGCCTGGAGAAGGCGCTGAGACCGCTAAAAAAGGTACATTTTCCGGTTCACGAGATCGCCATGATGATGTCGATCGCGCTGCGCTTTATCCCGATCCTTTTGGAGGAGACGGATAAGATCATGAAGGCGCAGCAGGCCAGGTGCGCGGATTTTGAGAGCGGCAATATCCTTCGGCGCGCCAGGGCGATGGTGCCGATTTTGGTGCCGCTGTTTGTATCGTCGTTTCGGCGGGCAAATGACCTGGCACTGGCGATGGAGGCGCGCTGCTATCACGGCGGCGAGGGCCGCACGCAGATGAAGCCGCTCAAATATTATCGGCGGGATTTTATCGGCTACGCGGTGCTGTTCGCCTTTTTGGCGGCGGTGATCGCGCTCAATGCGGTGGGACGGTGAGAGCGTTGCGGCGGATCAAATTGATCGTGGCCTATGACGGGACAAATTACTGCGGATGGCAGGTTCAGCCCAACGGCATCTCCATCCAGTCGGTGCTGCAGAGCGCCATCGAGGATACGCTGGGTGAGAAGATTATGCTGACCGGCGCCAGCCGCACGGACGCGGGCGTCCACGCGCTGGGGCAGGTGGCGGTGTTTGATACAAATAAGGAAAATATTGAGGATAAAAAATTTGCCATTGCCATCAATCAGCGGCTGCCGCGGGATATCGTGATTCAGGACTCGGAGGAGGTGGCGCCGGATTTTCATCCGCGCTATCGCGATGCGCTGAAGACGTATCAGTACAGGATTTTGAATCGCCGTTTTATGTTGCCCAAAGAGCGCCTGTACAGCTACTTTGTGCCGAGAAAACTCAATGAGGAGGCCATGAGGTCGGCCGGTGCCCTGCTGGTGGGCAGGCATGATTTTAAAAATTTCTGTTCCTTGAGGACCTCCGCCGCGAGTACCGTGCGCACGGTCAAATCTCTGGATTTCGAGAACGACGACGGCATGATCACCATGACGGTGACCGGCGATGGATTCCTTTACAATATGGTAAGAATTATTGTCGGGGCGCTCCTGAAAGTGGGCTTCGGCCAAAAAAGCGAGGCGGATATATGGCGCGCCCTCAACAGTGATGAGCGGCGGATCGCCGGGCCGACGGCGCCGCCCCAGGGTCTGACACTGATGGAGATCAAATATCTGTGATAGGCGGCTGTTTACCGGATGGGAGGCGTCGACACAGGGTTTGACACGGATGGGGATCAGATCACTGTGATACGGGGGTGCTAGTTATGGCGGAGGACGGATGCAGGCTTTGCCCGCGCCAGTGCGGCGTGCGCCGAGATCTCGGAGGGATCGGATACTGTGGTGTGGATGACCGCCTCAGGGTCGGCAGGGCGGCACTGCATATGTGGGAGGAGCCGTGTATTTCCGGCGGGCCGGATGAATGGGATTTGACCGGAGATGCAGATGACGCGGACGCGCCGCGGATGAGTGTTCGGGCGCCCGGCTCCGGTGCTGTTTTTTTCAGCGGCTGTCCGCTGCGCTGTGTGTACTGTCAGAACAGTGACCTCGCGGCCGCGAGATGCGGGCGGGAGATCACCGAGGAGCGGCTGGGAGATATCTTTCTGGAGCTGCAGGAGAAGGGCGCGGCCAATATCAATCTGGTGACGCCGACCCACTATACGCCGCAGATCATCAAGGCCCTGGACAGGGTGCGCCATCGCCTGCACATTCCTGTGGTACATAATACGGGCGGCTATGAGCGCGTGGAGACGCTGAGGATGCTGGACGGCTATATTGATATCTACCTGACGGATTTTAAATATATGGACAGCGCGCTCGCCGAGAGGTACTCCAAAGCGCCGGATTACCCGCGGGTCGCGCAGGCGGCGCTGTCGGAGATGGTTCGGCAGACGGGCGCGCCGGTATTTTCCCGCGGCGGGGGGCAGGAGTTGATGCGCAAAGGCGTGATCGTGCGCCATCTGATGCTGCCGGGGCAGCTGATCGACGCCAAAAAAATCGTGCGCCATGTCTATGAGACCTACGGCAATCAGGTTTATCTGAGCCTGATGAATCAGTATACGCCGATGCCTCAGGTGCGGGGCATTCCGGAGCTTGACCGGCGAGTGAAAAGAAAATCTTACGAGAGACTGGTGGATTTCGCCATCGGTCTGGGCGTTGAGAATGCCTATATTCAGCGCGGCGGGACGTCAAAAGAGAGCTTTATTCCGGATTTTTCAGGCGAGGGCGTGTGAGCAAAAAGGCTGCCCAAAGCGCGGCGGACGCGGACCGGACCTGTCAGAATTCGGACAAAAATATCGCAAAAATATCGCTTCAAATGATGCCGTGACGTCCGGCAAAAATTTGCAAAAACGCTTGACAAGAAATAACGCATGCCATATAATATGATACGAACGCCGAAAAGGCATTTGTCTCATGATTTCATGAAAAGGCACGATTTCGGCATGAAAAATGTGATGATATGTTTATGAATACTATAGCCAAAGCCCCGGAGTATAGTATTTAAACAATATATAAGCAAATTTATTCATTGTTATGTACTATCACGAGGAGGAAAAGACATGAAAAGCTATGTGGCTACCGCGTCTTCGATTGAGAGAAAATGGTATGTCGTTGACGCAGATGGACAGACTTTAGGACGTTTATCATCGGAGATTGCCAAAGTGCTGAGAGGCAAACACAAACCGACCTTCACGCCGTACATGGACACCGGCGATTATGTGATCGTTGTCAACGCGGCGAAAGTCAGAGTGACAGGCAAGAAATTAAATCAAAAGATTTATTACAGACATTCAGATTATGTCGGCGGCCTCAAAGAGACGACATTAAAGGAAATGATGGCCAAAAAGCCGGAAGATGTTATTTATCTCTCTGTAAAAGGCATGCTTCCAAAAGGGCCTTAGGGAAGGCCGATGTAGAAAAAGCACCATGTGTACGCGTGTCCGGAACACAAGCACGCGGCCCAGCAGCCGGAAGTATTAGAATTGAAGTACTGATCAGAGTTTGATTTGGAAGGAGAGAAATTACAGTGGCAGCAGTAAAATATTACGGAACAGGCAGAAGAAAGAA
Source organism: uncultured Catenibacillus sp. (assembly GCA_964423195.1). Taxonomy (GTDB): domain Bacteria; phylum Bacillota; class Clostridia; order Lachnospirales; family Lachnospiraceae; genus CAKRHR01. The sequence continues at coordinate 15,542 of CAYRDY010000005.1, forward strand.
AAGCATTGCCAGGGTATACCTCGTACCGGGTACAGGCAAAGTGACGATAAATAAAAGAGACATCGATGATTATTTTGGCATGGAGACATTGAAAGTCGTCGTCAAGCAGCCGCTTGTGGCGACCAACACCACGGACAAATTTGACGTGCAGGTCAATGTCCATGGCGGTGGTTTCACGGGCCAGGCAGGCGCGATCAGGCACGGTATCTCCAGGGCGCTGCTCAAGGCAGACGCGGATTACAGGCCGACACTTAAAAAAGCCGGTTATCTCACCAGAGACCCGCGTATGAAGGAAAGAAAGAAGTACGGTCTCAAAGCAGCAAGGCGTGCGCCACAGTTTTCCAAGCGTTAATTTCGTTTTCTGCGAAATCAGGTGTTAAGAAGGTCCGACACGGATGGCAGCATGTCCTCCATGTCGGGCTTTTTCAATTCTTAAGAATTTATTGCTGAAAAAATTTTTTCTTAAGATTTTTGCTTCTCAAGATGATGCATGATTGTCTCTAATATGTCTCGCTTGCAGTCGGTTGAAAAGGTGACTTCTAATGGTTTTTTCGAGCATGCTTTTTGTATTCGCTTTTTTTGCTGTGAACATTCTTGTGCATAGCCTTTGCAGGAGTATGAAGGCAAAAAATATCTGCCTTCTGGTTTCATCGCTTATCTTTTATAGCTGGTCGTCACTCGGCTTTGTGGCGATCATGCTGTTTGACGTGGCCGTGTGCTGGTTTTTTGCCCTGAAGATCGAAAAGCGCGAGGAGAGGATCAAGGGCAGCGAAGCGATCAATCGCGATGAGAAGACCAGTCGCGAAGCGCAAAGCAATCGCGATGAGAAGATCAAGCGGGGCCTGCTCATCGGCTGTATCGCGATCGTGATTCTGGTATTGGGCGTATTTAAGTACACCGAATTTATTCTCGAAAATTTCCGTCTGTTCACCGGAATACCCAAAGAGATTCCGGAGATCGCGCTTCCGCTGGGAATATCGTTTTATACTTTTCAGCTCATCTCCTATGTGGTGGATGTCTACCGGGGAAAAGTCGCCGCGCAGCGGCAGTTCTGGATGCTTTTGCTGTACGCGAGCCTGTTTCATCAGTGCGTGGCGGGTCCGATCGTGCGCTACGGCGATATCGAGAAGACGCTGAAAAAACGCCATACGACCACAGGACAGCTCTCCCGCGGTATCAGCCGCTTTACAGTCGGGCTGGCCAAAAAAGCGATTCTGGCAAATTCCTGCGCCATTGTGGCCGACACCTTTTTTAAAGGGGACGCGAGTGCGCTGGCGGCAGCGCCGGCGGCCGGACTCTGGATTTCGGGACTCGCCTATATGCTGCAGATCTATCTGGATTTTTCAGCGTATTCCGACATGGCGCGCGGGATGGGACTGATGTGCGGGTTCCATTACCCGGAGAATTTCAACTACCCTTATATCGCGGGTTCGATAAAGGATTTCTGGAAGCGCTGGCATATCACCCTGAGCAGTTTTTTCAGGGATTATGTCTATATTCCTATGGGCGGCAGCCACTGCGGCAGGGGCCGACAGATTTTTAATCTCCTGGTCGTGTGGTTCCTGACCGGCCTCTGGCACGGCGCTTCATGGAACTATATCCTATGGGGACTGTACTTTTTTGTCATTCTGGTCATAGAGAAGTTTGTCATCGGTGAGAGACTGCAAAAGATTCCGGCTTTGATACGCCATATCGCAGTTTTGATCATCGTCTACTTTTGCTGGATCATCTTCAGATTTGAGGATCTGTCGTCGCTCGGAACAGTGCTTCTGGGGATGTTTTGCCTTAATGGAAATCCCCTCGTCAATCTTTTGTCGAAGTTTACGCTCAAATCCAACTGGCTGCTTCTGCTCGTGTCCATCATAGGCTGTACGCCTCTGTGCAGCAGGATCAGACGCTGGCTAAAAAATCAGTCCAAAGAGCACACGGCCGTCATGTGGATCTACGCGGCGGTTGAGATCATTCATCCGGTCCTGCTGTTGATTTTATCGGCGATGGTGCTCACCGGAAACAGCTATAACCCGTTTATTTACTGGAATTTCTGATTGGAGACAAGATGAATAGAGACAAACCGAATAAATACAGGAAGATAAAGAGAGAACAGCAGCTGAAAAGGATCTACAAAATCAAAAATATTGTCTTTTTTACAGTGCTTGGGATATTTGCTGTGATCGGAGCGCTGTGGTTTTTGCGCCCCAAAGTGTCCGAGATCGAGAAGCGGGCGCTGACCGCTTTTCCAAAATTCACCCTGTCGGGGCTCATCGACGGCAGTTTTACCGAGGGCATTGACCAGTGGTACTCGGATACATACCCGCTGAGGGATCCTCTGATCAGCGGAGCGCACCAGTTGCAGGCGCTCTACGGCGATCGCTCTGAGCAGTTCATTGTGAAAAATGATTCCGCGGAGGAGATTCCTGATCCGACGGACAGCGAGCCTGCCACTGACGACACGGAATTCACGTCGCAGACCGGCGATACCGCGGATACTGCGCAGGAGACTCCGGAAGATACGAAAGATACGGATGAAACCGATCTGCCTGACGGTACTGTCACGACGCCGGGGGAAATCATGGGGTCGGTCTATGTATCCGGGGATGGCGCCTACAGCCTGTATTATTTCAGCAAAATGCCCGCGGATCAGTATGCGCGGCTTTTAAACCGCACCCATCAGGTCCTCGGCGAGGATGTCCAGGTCTATTCGCTGATCGCGCCGCTCAGTTCCGGCGTCGTGCTTGACCAGTCACTGGCAATCGATGTGGGCGCCAGCGATCAGAGAGAGGCGATCGAGTATATCAACAGCCAGATGGCATCCGGCGTCCATGCCTTGAATATTTTTGATACCCTGAAGCAGCATAATGCCGAATACATCTATTTCCGCACGGATCATCACTGGACGGCTCTGGGCGCTTACTATGCATATGTTGATTTCTGTAAGGAAAAGGGTTTGACTCCGCACGCGCTGGACCAGTTTGAGGAGAGAAATTATCCGGGATTTCTCGGCTATTTCTACTCGGAGACGCTCTCCAGTGCTATGAAAAATCATCCGGACACGGTGACGGCCTATGTGCCTGTGGACACAAACAACATGACCTTTGTGGACGTGAACGGCGCTGAGATGGCCTGGGAGATCATCACAGATGTGGAGGACTATGACACCGGCGCCAAGTACTATTGCTTCGCAGGGGCGGATCAGCCACTGTCCTACGTGCATAATCCGCGGATCAGCGACGGCAGCGCATGTGTCGTCATCAAGGATTCCTATGGGAATGCCTTTGTCCCGTTTCTGGTTGACCACTATGAGTATATCTACTGGATTGATTTCAGATATTACGATGGCACTCTGACGGATCTGGTCCATGAAAAAGACATCCGTGACGTGATTTACTGTCTGGATATCTATAACACGACCAGCAGCGACGCGCTCGCGCAGTTAGACCGCCTGGTGCCGGAACAGTGACTTTGATGGCGTCAGACGATCATTTCCAGCGCGCTGATGGCTGTCTCCACCTCCTGAGTCGTATTTTCAGGCCCGAAGGAAAAGCGGAGGGTCCCGGCGGGGTAAGTGCCCAGCACTCTGTGGGCATTCGGCGCGCAGTGCAGGCCAACTCTGGCCATGATGCCAAATTTTGTGTCCAGCAGATCGGCGGCCTCGGCCATGTCAATCGTCAGCGTCTGCACGGACACCACGGCGCATCGCTCTGCGCAGTCATCCGGGCCTGCGATGCGGATCTTTTTCTGCAGCGGGTCAAGGCTGCGCAGCCCTTGAATGAATGATTCGGTCAGGGCCATCTCTTGGGCGCGGTTTTGACCCATCATTCGAAAATCATCGCGCACGCAATATTTAAGGGCGGCATTCAGCCCGTAAATGCCCGGCAGATTCGGCGTCCCCGCCTCAAAACGGTCGGGCAGAAAATCCGGCATCTCCTCCGTATGGGAGATGCTTCCGGTGCCGCCGCAGATCAGCGGTTCCATGAGCGCCGCCAGCCTGTCCGTGACCAGAAAGCCGCCGATGCCGGCAGGACCGCGAAGTCCCTTGTGCCCGGAGAATGCCAGGGCGTCGATGTGCATCGCCTTCATGTCGATCGGCAGTACGCCTGCAGTCTGCGCGCTGTCGACGATGAAAAAAAGATCGTGCGCGGCACATATCTGTCCGATTTTGTCCAACGGCATGACCGTCCCGCAGACATTGGAGGCGTGCAGGGCAATGATCGCCCGCGTATTCGGCCGGATCAGCGGTTCGATCGATTCAGACATCAGGCGGCCGTCCCCGCTGCAGGGAATGCGGCTGAATGTCACGCCGCGCGTTTCGAGCTGCCGCAGCGGGCGCATCACCGCGTTGTGTTCCATGGCAGTCACCAGGACATGGTCGCCGGCTTTCAGGAAACCTTTGAGAATAAAGTTTAAACTTGCGGTGATGCCGGAGGTAAAGATCACATTGGCGGGCCTGTCAAAATGAAACAGGCGGCAGAGCAGTTCGCGCGTCTCGAAGACGGTCTCCTCGGCTGTGTAGGCGCGGCCATAGCCGCCGCGGTTGACATTCGCGCCGTTGTGCCGCATATATTCTGTCATCGCCTCGATGACGCCGGGCGCTTTTGGAAAGGAAGTGCCGGCATGGTCCAAATAAATCTGATGCATACGATACCTCGCCATGTGGATAGAACCTGGGGTTTTTGTCGCAGAGCAATACGTTGCCGTCTGCCGAAAACTGCAGGTTTAAATTTTTTTATGGAAAAATGATAGAATGATGATATAATAAGTGTTGATGAAAGTCAATAGAAATTCAACAGGAGGGAAAGTTGATGAAGAAGAATGAGAAGCTTACGATCATTATTGCAGGTGTCATCATCGGACTGATCGCGGTATGTCTGGTCTTTTTCGGGAATCCGGCCAATATGGGCTTTTGTATTGCCTGCTTTCTGAGGGATACGGTCGGCGGTCTGGGTCTGCACCGCGCCGGCGCTGTGCAGTACATCCGTCCGGAGATCATCGGACTGGTGCTCGGCTCATGTATTCTCGCCATCGCGACGAGGGAATTTAAGCCGAGGGGCGGCTCGGCGCCGTTGACGCGGTTTGTCACTGGGTTTATTGTGATGATCGGGTGTCTGATGTTTCTGGGCTGCCCGTTCCGCATGGTGCTGCGCCTGGCAGGCGGCGATCTGAACGCGGCTCTGGGCTTGATCGGCTTTGTCGCCGGTATTCTGTTCGGCGTCGTATTCCTCAAGAAAGGCTATTCGTTAAAGCGGACATACAAGATGCAGGTCACGGAGGGCGCCATATTCCCGGCGGTTCAGATCACCTTTTTGGTGCTGCTCATCGCTGCCCCGGCATTCATTTTCTTCTCCGAGGCGGGGGCCGGTCCTGGGGCTATGCATGCGCCGCTGCTGATCTCGCTGGCGGCGGGACTGATCGTGGGCGCGCTGGCCCAGCGCACAAGGCTGTGCATGGTCGGCGGCATCCGCGACGCGGTGCTGTTTCGCGAGTGGAAGCTGTTGCTTGGATTTCTGGCGATCTTTGTCAGCGCCCTGTTCGGCAATGTGATCCTGACCGCTGTCACGGGAACGTCATTCTTTCATCTCGGATTCGCGGGTCAGGCGATCGCGCACACGGACGGTCTGTGGAATGCGCTCGGCATGGCTCTGGCGGGATTCGGCTGTGTCCTGCTCGGCGGCTGTCCGCTGCGCCAGCTGATCCTGGCAGGGGAGGGCAATACGGACTCGGCGATCACCGTGTTCGGCATGATGATCGGCGCGGCGTTCGCCCACAATTTCGGGCTTGCGTCCTCAGCTGACGGGCCGACCATGAACGGTCGGATCGCCGTGGTGATCGGTTTTGTCGTCCTGATCGTGATCGCCTGCATGAATACATTCAGAAAAAAGGAAGCTTGAGATAGGAGGAGCCTATGAAAACGATCGATGCCAGAGGGCTCTCATGCCCTGAGCCGGTGATCATGGCTGAAAACGCCATGCGTTCCGGCGAGAAAGAATATCAGGTGCTGGTGGACAACGTTGTCTCTAAGGAAAATGTCACCCGCTTTGCCACTCACCAGGGCTATCGGGTCGAATGTGAGGAGAGAGACGGCGAGTATACGCTGACCCTGAGCCGGTAAAACGGCACGAGACAGGCCGAAGACAAATTGCCCGTCGACGGCGGAGGAGACGGGCGAAGAGATTTTGGCCGTTGATGGCTGGCGGCACAGAGATAGCGACCCGCGGACATTTTCCGCCGACGGCGGGACGGAGAGAATCATGTACACTTATATCGCGACATTTTATTCACATTTTGCGGCCATGCAGTTTCAGCGCCTGTGCGGGAGCCTCGGAGTGGCGGCCCGTCTGATGCCGGTGCCGCGGAGCCTGAGCTCATCCTGCGGCACCTGTGTCCGCTTTTCGGGGTCATTTGCGACGAGAGATATCCCTGAGCCGCTGAAGTCCGTCGAGGAGATGGAGCAGATCGTATCTGTGACTGAGGATGGCCGCTACATCAAAGTCATTGACCGGATACAGGAGATGTAGGGAAAAATAAAAATAATATAGTAGGTCTATGGTCTCGACACATAGATGATAAAAGTGAGCCGTAATTTCATTAGATGAAGGGAATTACGGCTCATTTTGAACACAAAATATATCAAAAATGAGACAATTTTAATCATTTAACCAATATATTTTAAATGATATAATCTGTCAAAAAGAAACGAATTGTGGAGGTTAGACATGTTCCGGTTTATAGCAAAAAGAATCTTGTTAATGATACCGGTGCTGTTGGGCGTAATTACAATTATTTTTGTACTTTCTGTGCTGACACCCGGTGATCCTGTGGAACAGATTGTGGGATCGGATGCACCCCCTGAGGTCAGAGAGGCCAAAAGAGAGGAGCTCGGACTCAATGATCCGGTCATTGTCCAATGGGGCCGTTATATTGTGAACCTGGTGACGAAAGGTGATTTTGGGACTTCCTATCGGACCAAACAGCCTGTGATCAATGATATTATCGCAAGAATGCCGAAGACACTGCAGTTAGCGGCATGGTCACTGTTGGTAGCGCTAGCCGTGGGGCTGCCATTGGGCATTGTGTCGGCCGTATATCATAATTCATGGATTGACCGGCTGTCCGTATTTATATCACTGATTGCTCAGTCAGTGCCGCAGTTTTGGTTGGGTTTGATGTTGATTATTATTTTCTCCGTCAAGCTGGGATGGCTGCCGTCAGCCGGTGTATGGGAGGTCAAAGGATGGATTTTACCCGTCGCGACATGTGGGCTTGGTTCCGCGGCAGGTATCGCAAGAATGACGCGCACCTGTATGCTGGATGTGATTCGTTCCGACTATATCCGGACAGCGCGTGCCAAAGGTCAGAAAGAATATGTTGTTATCTGGAAGCATGCTTTGAAAAATGCGCTGATACCGATTATTACCAATATTGGCGGGTGTATCGGTGGCCTGCTCGGCGGCGCAGTGACGATTGAGACAGTATTCGCGGTTCCAGGGATCGGGAAATATATGGTGGATTCCCTGAATGCCCGTGATTTTCCGGCGGTACGTGGAGGCGTATTATTCCTTGCGATCGTGTTAAGCGTCGTTTATCTGGTGGTAGATATCGGGTATGCATTTGTCGACCCAAGAATTATGGCAAAATACAAGAGAAAGACAACTAGAAGAACTGCGGATACAGCAGCATAAGGAGGCGAGAGAATGGCAAAGATTTATACGCCGGCGATGGCGGCTTACGATAAGAAACACAAGAAAAGTAATAAAGATCAAAGCAGAGTGAGAAAAGAAACAACACCATTTAAGGAATCCATGCGCAGGCTGTTCAAAAACAAGCTTGCTGTGGGTGGCCTGATTTTTATTATTCTGATGGTCGTCGTAGCTGTGCTGGCTTCTGTACTGGCGCCGTATGATCCGAACGCACAGGATTACAGTGCGGTGCTTGCAGAGCCTAGCAGGGAACATTGGTTTGGCACGGACAATTATGGCAGGGATATTTTTTCAAGAGTGATGTTTGGCGCCCGAATTTCTGTACCCATCGGTTTTTGCTGTGCTGTGTCCAGCATGGCTTGCGGCGCGGTGCTGGGCGTGATTGCCGCATATTATGGCGGTGCGGTCGAGGAAGTGATTATGCGCGTCTGCGATATGTTTCAGGCAATTCCCGCTATGCTGTTGGCACTGGCGGTTTTGGCTGCGCTAGGCAACGGCCTAGGCAACCTGATTATTGCCAATATGATTGCTTTGACGCCGGCTTATACGCGCGTTGCCAGAGGCGCGATTTATACGGTAAAGGAATGCGATTTTATTGAAGCGTCCAGAGCACTCGGCGCTGGAAATTTGCGCCAGATGTTCGTACATATGCTGCCGAATGCCCTGGGACCGATTATCATTCAGACAGCCAGTGGATCGGCAGGCGCCATTCTTGTCGTATCAGGCCTCAGTTATCTGGGTCTGGGCATTGTCCCGCCGACAGCTGAGTGGGGCGCAATGGTTTCTGAAGCGCGCACTTTTCTGACGACGGCATCCTACTATATTTTGTTCCCTGGACTGATGATTGTTCTGACGGTTTTGGCGATCAATCTCTTTGGCGACGGACTCAGGGATGCACTTGATCCGAAAATGAAATAATCCGGAGGTAGACAATGGCTGATCAAAATGCGACGACGGAAGATGCCCTTCTGGATATCCGCAATCTTGTGATTCATTATGAGACAGAGGATGGCATCGTTGAAGCGGTCAATAATATATCTTTTAAATTGAGAAAGGGAGAGGCTCTGGGTCTGGTGGGTGAAACAGGCGCTGGAAAGACGACCGTGTGCCTCTCTGTGATGGGGCTTCTCCCTAGTCCTCCTGCACATGTCATTCAGGGGGAGATCATTTATAACGGAGAAAATATTCTGGAAATGTCGCCCAAAAAATTGCGAACAATCCGGGGAAATGAGATCGGCATGATTTTTCAGGATCCGATGACATCATTGAATCCGGTATTTACAATTGGCAATCAGGTCGCCGAGGTGATACATCTGCACAATCATATCTCCAAAGCTGAGGCTGAGGTAAAGGCCATAGAAATGCTGGAATCCGTCGGTATTCCTGCTGACCGTTTTTCGGAGTACCCGCATCAGTTTTCCGGTGGTATGAAACAGCGTGTTGTGATTGCAATCGCCTTGGCATGCAATCCGCAGCTCCTTCTGGCTGATGAGCCGACAACGGCTTTGGATGTGACGATTCAGGCGCAGGTGCTGGCGGCGATCAGGAAGCTCCGTCAACAGTTGGGAACGGCATTGGTGCTGGTCACACATGATCTGGGAATTGTTGCGGACAATTGTGACAAGTGCGCGATTGTCTACGCCGGAGAGATTGTGGAGTACGGAACGGTGGAGCAGTTTTTTGACCATCCAAGCCATCCGTATGCGGTGGGACTTTTGCAGTCAATTCCAAGCCTCGACACGGATGTGGAGCGGCTGAAACCAATCCCCGGACTGATGAGTGATCCGATGGATTTGCCGCCATACTGCAGTTTTTACGATCGCTGCGAACACAGATGTGACGCATGCAAGGCGGGTGAGCCGCCACTGGTTGATATCGGAGATGGCCATCTTGTGAAATGTGTGCTTTTTGCCGGGCAGGATAAGCAAGAAAAACAGGGTGAGTAGGGGGAGAGTATATCCGTGGAAAATATAGTTGAAGCTAAAAATATCAAGACATATTTTAAAGTCCCAAATGGTTGGCTTCATGCGGTAGATGATGTTACTCTGAGCATTAAAAAGGGAACGACGCTGGGCGTCGTCGGCGAATCCGGATGCGGCAAGTCAACGCTGGGGCGCACGATTCTGAAGCTGACGCCATTGACTGAGGGGCAGATTAAGTATAATGGCCGTGACATTACAAACATTTCAAAACACGAGGTCAAGGAACTGCGCAAGGAAATGCAGATTATTTTTCAGGATCCCTTTTCATCTGTTGACCCCCGGTTTAGTGTAACCCAGATTATTGAAGAACCGCTGAAGATTTATCATGTTTATGATTCGGCTGAAGAGCGCAGGAAAGTCGTCAGGAATTTGATGGACATGGTTGGCATTGCGCAGCGGTTTGCGCTGAGTTATCCGCATGAATTGGACGGCGGACGGCGGCAGAGAGTATGCATCGCCAGAACACTTGCGCTGAGTCCGAAATTTGTTGTCTGTGACGAACCGGTGTCCGCCCTGGATGTTTCCATTCAGGCTCAGATTTTGAATCTGCTTCAGGATCTTCAGAAGGAGCATCAGTTGACCTATCTATTTATTACACACGATCTGTCTGTTGTCCGGCATATCTCGGATGAGATTGTGGTGATGTATCGCGGTCGCCTGATCGAAAAATGTGAGGCAAAAGAGCTGTTCCGCAACCCGATGCATCCGTATACAAAAGCACTTTTGTCGGCCATACCGGTGCCGAGCGTCCACCGTGAGCACAATCCGATCATCCTCAAGGGAGAAGTGACATCCCCGATTGATCCCAAGCCATGCTGCCGGTTTGCAAATCGATGTGAGTATGCGACGGAGCGGTGCTTTAAAGAAGAACCAAAACTTGCGGATGTTGGAGAAGGTCACCTGTGTGCGTGCTTTCTCAATGAAAATGGAGACACAAGGGCTGAATGACGACGGGTGATCGATAGAATGGGGTACAGAATTAGCACAGCTAATTTTTATATCAATTTAATTAAGGAAAGAGGGTAAAAAAATGATTAAAAAGAGGTTTTTAGCTCTGGGGTTGATTCTGGCTATGGTATTTTCACTTGCCGCCTGCGGCGGTGGTCAGGATGGAGAGACCACACCGCCGGCAAATACAAATGGACCCGCTGAGACAGAACCACAGGACAGCGCAGTGGAGGACACTCAGGGCGCGCAGGAGAGTGAACCGGTCAGCAGCGGTGCCAGCGATGAGACATTGAAAATGGCGGTCGCCAGAGAAGCAACTGAATTTACCGGCTTTGGCGGAACCGGCGGCGCGTACATCGCCAATGCTCTGTATGATAACTTGATTTTCTACAATTCTCAGACCAACGAATATGAGCCGATGCTGGCGGAATCCTGGGAGACAATTGATGAGAAGACGATGCGTTACCATCTGGTACAGAATGCGGTGACTACTGACGGATCACCAATCACGGCAAATGACGTATTGTATACCTTTAAGTTTGGTTTTGATTATGACCCGGCAGATTATTCTTTTTATGATGTGGAAAACTTCAATGTCATTGATGACTACACCATTGATATCGTAACGTTTGAGCCATATAGCGGCGCGTTCACAGCGCTGGCATCTACGCCGTTCGGCATTATGAGTGAAGCTGTGACAGAGGCGAATGGCGGCTACGAGGGCATCATGACCAATCCAGTCAACGGCAGCGGCGCTTACAAATTTGTTTCCTATACGATGGGCGAGAGTATCATTCTGGAGAGAAATGAAAATTATTACGGCGAGGCACCGTATTATAAAACAGTAGAGATTTATTTTATCGAGGATGCAACCACGCGTTCACTGGCATTGGAGTCCGGAGATGTTGATCTGATTGAAACGCTTGACACAGCTCTGGCACCGAATATCGAAGCGATTGACGGTTTAAGTGTTGTGCCGATCGAGTCCGCATCTTTCCAGATGCTGAGCATCAACTGCACACAGAAACCGTTTGATGATCTGCTTGTCCGCAAGGCGATTGCCTGCGCGATAAATAAAGATGCGATTGCTCAGGTCGCTTTCTCAAATTACGCGGTACCGGTATCTGTTCTGCTTCCGGAGAAGAATCCGCTCTATGTTGAAATTGATCATCCGTACACCTATGATGTGGAACAGGCGAAGTCTTATTTGTCTGAGGCAGGCTATGCGGATGGTGGCATTACGATGCGCCTGATGTGTGGCAGCAATTACCAGTCAATTGCCCAGGTGATTCAGAGCAATTTGGCTGAGATAGGGATTACAGTTGAACTTGACCTGTGTGATATGCAGACGTGGAGTGACCGTGCAGCCAATGAACCGGATGGCTATGACGCGACGATCGGCTCATTCTTCTCCGGCAATGATACACAGCCATTCTATACGATGGACGCAAGCCGCACAAGAGAAGAGAAAAACTGGTCTCAGTGCCCGGATTACGGTGTTGACAATCTGGAAGAACTTTTGGCGGGCGTTTACCAGACGTCGGATCTTGAAAAAGCAAAAGAGTACAGCAAACAGTTGCTTGAAATTTATAATGAGAATGTAACATCTGTGGCGCTGGTATCTTCCAATACGATTTTTGGTGCCCGTGATTTTATCGACGGTTATTACACAACGACAAAAGGCGATGTGATCAATATCCGCAAATTAATTGCAAACAAATAAGCGTTAAAACCGTTATTTCTGTGATAAAATGTGAGCAGGATATAACCGTTTCAGGAAACTGCCCTTTTCCTTTCAGGTAAGAAGGGAAGAGGGCAGTTTTGTTTTTTAAATGGAATGAAACGGTATATTTCTGGTTCAGATACGCCGGCAAAGGATTTGAACAGGAAAAATCGGGACATAGGAGGGAATCATTCATGAAAGAACAGGCGTATGTTCAGCTGAAACAGATGGCCGGGAAACTGATGTATCATCGGATGCGGGGAACTCTGGCGGATATGGCCGGGTATTTTGAACATTCGGATTGCGTAAAGCTATATATTCCGGACAGGCAAATTGACTGTGTTGGCTATGAGGCAGTCAGAACGGCGCTTGCAAATCTCGACGCCACGAAGACTCAGTGGGTCTTGCCGATTCTTCATTCGGATGCGGTGACCTGTAGTGAAGATGAAAAGATTTTTTATGGCCATTGGAATACATATACATTTTTTTATCAGAAATCAGGAGAGATTCGGATGGGCTACCACCGAATTGAAATGATTGCGATTAAAAAAGAAACATATTTGAAAATTCATTCACTTTCCATCATTGGTCTTTTGTATCTGAAAGCCGCCAGAGGACGCATATCCGGTGAGATGCCGAAAAACCTTTGCGACACGGCGCCGGTGGAGGATATCATGGCGCTTACCCCAGAGGATTACATTGCGATTCGGGGGATCTTTAATCGTTATCTGTGGGCTGGACCGATGGCAAGACTGCAGTTTTTATCGCGGAATGCCGTAATTGATCTTGCATCCGTCAGGAACCAGGCCGCGGAGGAAGAAACACTTGAGAAGTACCGGATCGTAACAGCTGCCGGAGATCCTGTGATCGTTGTTCACGGGAACAGGGCCAGAGGTCTGTTCTGTGCATACAGCAGGAATTATGGCTGTCGGAAGACTGCTGGAGTACAGGACAATGCGGCGGAAAGCCTTCAGGCAACACTGTGTGAGGATATTGAACTTCTGGAAGCTGAATTTGAGATGACCCGTCAGGGTTGGAAAATTCTCAATGTGCAGCCGCATCCGCTACTGATATTTGATGCGCATGTCTATGACAATGAAAAATGTCTCAGATACATTCAGGAGGTCAATGAGTTTGGGCGGCAGGAGCCGCCGCAGCCAGTAAAAAATATATCTGTAGAGGACTATTTTGTACTGGAGTCTGTGCTTCCCCAGTGGACAGAGCGCCTGAAACGCGGTGATCTGCCGGATTTTGTGGATAAATTTATGAAAAATTCATTCTATGATTTGAGTATCTGTCTTTCCAAGAGTTACTATGGTTATGACCAGGTGACGGCACATGCGAACCGGCTGATCAATGAGCAGGTTAAAGATCACCAGAGTATGAAAAAATTTCCACAGTTTCATACCGGCAATTCTCCGATAATTGAAGTCAGCAAGGACGGTATGGAGGCGGAAGCAGCCTGGCTGGATTACGGCTGGGGCAATATCGGTGCCGGTGTTTATTACGGTGATCATGATATCAAAAGAAAGTACTTTCCGGGTATCGGTGTTTATTACCACAAATTTATCCGTGAAAATGGTCAATGGCGCCTGTTTAAATTTGGATGGAAACCGGTGATTCTGGGACTGCATGAGATAGAATATGACGTGAATGAGACCGGTGGATGGTCAAATGCCGAAACCCCTCAGCAGTGGCCACTGCCGTTTGAAGATTTCAGATACCCTGAGGGTGTGACAACAAAGATGACGGGAGGCGAATAGAAAATGAGGGCAGAATTGGCAGCTCAAATGCAGCAGATGCTTGGATATCTGGCGGCAGATTGTTTTAACGGAACACTTTCGTCTGTCGGCGAGGCCATGTTTGAGGCCCAGGTGCAGGTCTACATTCCTGATCTGGAGATTGAGGGCTGCGGCGTCCTGACGGTAAGAGAGGCACTGGATAAGCTCAGATTGTCTGGGAAGAAGTATTTGCTGATGCTTCACAACTGGGCACAGAAAGATGAGGAGCCTATACTTTACGGGCATTGCAACAGCTATCTCTACGAGGTCAGTGCCGACAGAAAACAGGTTCGCTTTGGCTATCTTCGTATTGAGGTGCAGTGTTTGGAAAATGAGGGGCGGTGTGTGATCCGGTCTTTGTCTGTGATCAAACTGTTGTCCTTGAATCCATGGCAATGTGCTTTGAAAAAAGAAAACATTCCACTGCCATGGGTTTCGGGCAATGGCGTGCAGAAACAAGATGCGGACGAATATGTGCGACTGAGGAACCTGATCGGAAGGTTTGCCCGATATGACTTCAGACGCTGGCCATTTTTGATGACTTCTGAGGGAGAAATCTGTCTGGATATTGCGCCGTATTTTGATGGTCAGCCATTTAAGGTGGAAGATTATGCGGATAAAATTGCTGTTCTGGCAGAAACGGAAGCCGCCAACGGTGAAATGTATCTGTTTCATATTTCTTCGCTGGTCAATCCGGTCTTTACAATTGAAGCAGACGGTCTTCGGGCGCAGGGGCATGTGACGGCATTGATTCACGCTTTCAAAGGGGAAGCGTTCGGATACACAGAAGCGCCGTATCCGATGAATACGCGTATCGGTATCTGTCAGTTTGTATTTGAGAAAGAAAGAGGATTGTGGAAAATTCGGAGTGTTTCTTTTGAGGATGTTTTGGAGCTGACGGATCAAAAATATTTTAATAAGCGTGATTTTAAACACAGTGACGCTGTTTTTGAGCGCCCGTCGATGCCTGAGCGAAACGATGCGCTGATTCATGCGGCGGATGTTTTTGAAATCGAGAGCATTATTGCATGGTGGGTCGATTACTTGAAGCGCGGTGAATCCGGTCTTTTTCCGGGCAGGTTTATGGTCAATTCGCGGGAAGAAATCAGCATGAATCTCTCCAATCATACTTTTCGCGGTTACGATGAGATTTACGGGCGCTGCAATGCCCTGGTCGGGCCTTTTTTAGAGAAGCATCCGAGTTTATATCACTATCCGCAGATACATTCCGGAAACACACCGGTCATTGAGTTTTCAGGTGAGGGCGATTATGCTGTCGGGACGTGGTATGATATGGCTTTTGGCAATATCGGCGGCAATATTTTTTATGACGAAGACGAGACACAGCGCGCATATTTTCCGGGACTTGGCGTATATGACCACAGTTTTGTTAGGGTAGACGGCAATTGGAAAATGTATAAATTCCGGGCCAAAATATCCGGTATCTGGGGGCTTGAGAGCTGGCCGTTTGACACACGCACTTGCGGCGGATGGGCGTCTCGGCGAGAAAAAGGCGATTGGCCTGCGCCGTTTGAAGAATTCTATTATGGAAAAAATGAATGATTTTTATATTATAAACAGTTGCGATCTAAACAGATGAAAGTTTCGGCAATAGATTTCATTTAAAAGGGTGGTAAATTTCATATGAATGCATATGCGGTAACGCAAATGAAAATAATCATGGCCCGTCTGGAGCAGCTGTGGCCGTTCGGCCGGACAGATCTGCTTTTTGACAGCATATTTGAGGATTCCGATCAGGTAAGTCTTTATATGCCTGATCTGGATATTGATTGTAAGGGAAAATCCGCTGTTCTGAAAGCTCTGAAAAGTCTTAAAGCTCAGACCTTTGGACAGTTTCACTTATTTCATACACCATCTGAATATACAGATGAGACGACCGGAGAGATTTATGGCCATTGGAACACCTATACATATACGCTGAGCAGGGATCAGAAGACGGTACAGTTTTCATTTTGGCGATTTTGGGTTCACTGTGTGAGATGTGATGACGACACATATAGAATCAGAAGATTGTCTGTAATGGAATTGCTGCATATGAAGCCACTTGATTACGACAGCCAGTGGGAACCGGCACTTTTCGACGGCACATCCGCAGCGATGGCGGCGGAGGGAAGAGCCAGTGCTTCCGCCGCATTATCGTCGGAGGAGACAGCGATTTTGGCAGCTGATGCACAGGTATTGCCGTGGGATTATGTGCAGATTCGGAATTTGCTAAACCGGTTTGTGATTGAGGAGCCAAAAGATCAATGGAAATGGATGGAGATAAGTGAGGAGATGGTGTATGAGATTCCGTATCTGACATCAGGTCGGGCAAAGGGCACCGAGGCGGTTCAGGCAAGGCTTCGGGAGCTGCAGGTTCTGGAAGATGCCAACGGAAATCTCTACCCGTGGAAGGTCATGGATTTGACGGAACCTGCGCTGACAATGGAGGATGGAAAGCTTAGCGCTTCCTGTCTGGCTCTGGTCTTTCAGTTTAGGGGGAAGGCATGGGGTATCGGTCAAATTCCCTATCCGCTTCATGTCCGCATCGGCAGGATGACATTCGGGTTATCAAAGTCTGAAGAATGGAGAATCAGTTCTGTGACATACAGGCCGTATATCAATCTGAGCCCGCAGGATTATGACGAGCGGACGGCACCAAGGACAAAGACAGTGATCAAAAAGCGCCTGTTGCCGGAAGCAAAGGCGCCGCGAAACAATCGGCCTGAGGATGTTTTCATATTGGAATCCATTCTTGTCGAATGGATTGAACGGCTCAAGCGCGGAGAGCTGGAGGATTTTGTGGATAATTATATGGTAAATAGCCAGGAAGAAATTGTTCTGCATTTTTCTGAAAAATATACTGGTTATGACGCGGTTAAAAAGCGTGCCTATGATATGGTACGGGGGATTCTGAAGGGGCGTGAATATCTGTATAAATATCCGCAGTGCCATAACGGTGGTATGCCGGTGATTGAGATCAGTGATGACGGACTTCATGCGGAGGGCGTATGGATTGATTATTGTTGGGGAAACATCGGCGTTGCGGTATTTTATGATGAGGACTGCATCAACCGGCAGTATTATCCGGGCGGCGGCGTATACTACTGTTATTTTATCAAGGATCATGGTACATGGAAATTGTATCATTTTTGTTCAAAAAATGATGGTCTGCTTGGGTTGCCGTTGATGGATTATGAAGCGGGAAACAGTGGCGGCTGGTCGTCATCGAAGACGACGAAAGCCTGGCCGCTGCCGTTCGAGGATTTTCATTATTAAAAATATGGGAGGTCCATGCTGTAGCCAGTCTGAGTATCTGAGTCACGCTGCCAACCCAATGCAGTCTACTGACGATCATCAGATTTCTTCATCTGAGTGGAAATTCTGCATCCGGTATTTCAGCGGTGAAATGCCAAAATGACGTTTAAAGGTTCTTGAAAAATGCTCGGTTGATTCGTAACCGACAAGATCTGCCAATTCTGTAATCTTAATGTTTGGATTTGCCAGATATTCAAGAGCCTTTTGCATTTTTAGTTCCTGCAGGGCATCGCTGAAATTTTTCCGGATGTTTTTCTTGAAAAGTTTGCTCAGGTAAGCGGGTGTGTAATGAAAAGTTTCCGCCAGCGTTTGCAAGGTGATGGTGCGGTAATTCTGCTGCATATATTCAAGGATATACACAAAATTATCGCGCTGTGTCGGCGGCGCCGTTTTATGGAAAGTCATCGAACTGTTGTAACGACGCAGGGAACAGGCAATCAGCATGATAAAAAAGCCAAGTGAACAAGCCCGGTTGTATTTGCGTTGGTTTGTACATTCGAAAAAGATATCCATAATATTTTTTCGGTAGGGCGGTTCTTCAATGCCGCTGAGATTCAGATAGTTTGAATCGTTGTCATAGAGCGTATGGCGGAACAAACTGGAAACGAGGTCATTATCACTGAGCAGGCTTCCGATTACATCGTCAAAGACATTACGTCTGACAAAAATGCTGATGGCAATACTTTCCGGAGATGTGATGATATTGTGTCTGGAGTTTGGTGTGATGATAAAAAGGTTTCCGGCGTTAAACATCTTTTTCTCGTTTTCAAAAGACAGACAGCAGGTACCATGGTAAGTATAAATGATTTCGTATTTTTCATGAGTGTGCAACATTTCATTTGCATAGGGCATATGCCAGGAGCAGGAGATATCCTTACTGTATTGGAATGATGCCAGATTGTCCCCTGTTTGACCATAAAGGAAATGAGTGACATCCAGAGGGATGGCGTTGAAAAAATCCATGGTCTGTTCGAGCGTCAGTGAATTTTCAGTACCCAGATAGTCAGGGTAATCCGGCATGACAGGCAGGAGGAGCCCATCGGTATCCATACGGCGGATAACTTCAGAATAATCAAGAAAAGGATGGGATTTGGAATAGTGAGTGATAATATAGTTTCTGATTTGTCCGTAAGTCGTATATTTTGATAGCAGCATCATATTGCTCCTTTGAAAAAATCTGTCGAATCCAAATCATTTGAGAGAAAATTTTTTGCCATTTTTGTCATTTGTGATAATTCAATTATACAAAAAAAACAGAAGGTTGTCAATTTAACCACAGATAACCGTAATCAAACCGTAATCATTAAATAGTAGATAAAATAGTGAATTGTGAATAAATGATAGTAAATCGTAAATATTGGAAAATCCAGCGCAAATATTGCTTTTTAATTTGAGTATGGTGGTGGATTTTTTCTCGGCGGCGTGTTATACTTTTTATAAAATTTAGCTTTTGCAGGGACGTCATTCGAAAGGAGAATCCTGGAGAATCAAGAAAAAATTGTCATATGAAAGCGGGGATAGCATGAAATTTTACATGCCGACAAAGGTTTACTGTGAGCGGGACTGCGTGAGGAACCACGCGGGGGAGCTGGCTGCCCTCGGCAGCAGGGCGATGATCGTCACGGGAAGGCATTCATCCAGAGTGAACGGCTCGCTGGACGATGTGACCGAGGCGCTCGACGGACAGCACACGCCGTGGGTGATTTACGACGACATCGAGGAGAATCCGTCCATAGAGACAGTGATGAAAGCCACGTCTTTCGGGATCGCGCAGGGGGTTGACTTTGTGATCGGCCTGGGCGGCGGCTCGCCGATGGACGCCGCCAAAGCTATCGCCATGATGATCGCCCACCCTGAGCTGGACGCGTCGGTCCTCTATCGGGATGTGGCGCTGGACGCCCTGCCGGTGGCCGCCATACCGACGACGGCGGGCACCGGTTCCGAGGTGACGCCGTGGGCGATCCTGACCATTCACAACAAACACACGAAGAAGAGCATGAGCCATCAGGTCTTCCCGACACTCGCGCTGTGGGACGGCAGATATCTGAGACACCTAAGCCGAAAAGGGCGCGTGAGTACGGCCGTGGATACGCTGGCGCATCTGGTGGAGAGCCGGATGGTGGCGAGGGCGGACGCGATGACTAGCGTTTTCAGCGAGGCGGGTCTTCGGCTCTGGGGGCAGTTCAGACAGCATCTGCTGGATGATACAATGACAGACGCGGACGACGCGGCGATGATACAGGCGTGCCTGATGGGCGGGATTGCGATCACGCACACCAGCACGGGTCTGCCGCACGCTCTGAGCTATAAATTGACGTATGAGCTGGGGACAGCGCACGGCACGGCCTGTGGCTATACGCTGGGCGGATTTGTCAGATATTATCCGGATGAGACTTTGAAAAATAAAGTATTGCGCGCTGCGGGATTTGAGAATGCGGAGGAATTTTGCGCTTATCTGGATGCTCTGATCGGCAAACCGGCGCTGCCGGAAGGTCTCTGGGAAGCCAATATGGCGGAGGTACTTGGCAATTCGGGGAAGATGGCGACTTATCCGTTTGAGATGAATCGGGAAATCATGAATAAATATCTGGGGTAAAATGAAGATGAAGAAGAAATTTTTGAGTCTGTTGATCATTTTTACATTTATCTTTTCCCTGACGGGCTGCGCAAGCCATGGCGTGGAAGACATTTCCGGCTCCCCCGCCCAAATGAATTACGAAAATGGCGCGAATGCCCGCGGGGACAGCGAAAGTACGGATAAAGCAGAGCCGGTGAATGACTCAGGCTTTGAGATTCATTTTATCGATGTGGGGCAGGCGGATTCGGCCTTGGTCATCTGCGATGGGGAGGCGATGCTCATCGACGGCGGCAATGTGGAGGATTCCAACCTGATCTATACGTATCTGAGAAAGCTGTCTCTGGATCATTTAAAATATATTGTCTGCACGCATGCGCATGAGGACCATGTCGGCGGGCTTGCCGGCGCGTTGAATTATGCCTCAGTCGACACGGCGTTCTGTCCTGTGGAAAGCTATGACAGCGAGTGCTTCGAAAATTTTGTCTCCTATCTGGACAGGCAGGATGTCCCCATCACGGTTCCGTCCGCAGGGGACAGTTTTTCTCTGGGAAGCGCTTCCGTCGAGGTGCTTGGACCGATCAATATCGATGCGGACGATCCGAACAATACGTCGATTGTCCTTCGGATCGTGTACAAAGAGACATCATTTCTTTTTACCGGAGACGCAGAGCGCGAGGAGGAGCAGGATATTTTGGATGCCGGCTACACTCTGGAGAGCACTGTGCTCAAAGTCGGCCATCACGGGAGTGCGAATTCGACGACGTATCCGTTTCTCAGGGAAATCATGCCTGAATACGCGGTGATCTCCGTGGGCACCGGTAATTCCTATGGCCATCCGACGGAGGATACGCTGAGCCGTCTGCGCGACGCGGATGTCCGGGTATACCGCACCGATATGCAGGGCGACATTATCTGCAGAAGCGACGGGGAGACCGTCAGTTTCACAGTCAGCAGAAACGCGGATGCCGACACCCTGAGTATGGCAGGTCCGGCCAGCGGCTCTTGGACCGTGCCCTCAGATGCGTCTGAGAACGGCGTCTCAAGCGGCAGCGGATCCGACAAGGCCAAGGACCCGGATTCAACGGAAAGTGCAGGTCCGGCCAGCGATGGACAGGCGGATACGGCGGAATATGTTCTGAACACAAATACACTCAAGTTTCATGTTCCGAGCTGTTCGAGCGTGGAACAGATGGATGAGAGCAACAAAACTTATTTCACGGGGACGCGCGATGAGGTCATCGCGATGGGATATGAACCGTGCGGCCGGTGCCATCCGTAAGTTAGCATCAATCAATTTAATTCCCCAATTACCTATTGACATAGTAGGCAAATAGAAATATAATGATAGCTGTTCAGATTTGTCTGAACAGCTATTTTTTACGGTGCGGCGAGGAGGGGTGAATCGCCCCTACTCGATTGCTATTTGAATGGGGAATCATCGCGATAAGGAAGATATGGAAATGGATGTTCAAAGCGTATCGACAGAGCAGTTGGAGAAATTGGCCTGTCTGAAAAAATATTTGAGAGCGCTTGGCAGCGTGGCGGTCGCGTTTTCCGGCGGCGTGGACTCCACATTTTTGCTGAAAACGGCGCATGATGAGCTGGGCGATAAGTGCGTGGCGGTCACGGCGATGTCCTGCTCGTTTCCGCAGAGAGAGCTCAATGAGGCAAAAAATTTCTGCCGGCAGGAGGGCATCCGGCATCTCGTTGTAGAATCCGAGGAGCTGGAGATCGAGGGATTTTGTGAGAATCCGAGGAACCGCTGCTATCTGTGCAAGAGAGAATTGTTTGAGAAGATCGGGGCAATCGCAAAAAAAGAGAATCTGGCGGCCATTGTGGAGGGCTCAAACATGGACGACAACGGCGACTACCGGCCCGGCCTGCAGGCTGTCGCGGAACTGGGGGTAAAGAGTCCGCTGAGGAAGTGCAGGCTCTATAAATCAGATATTCGCGCGCTCTCAAAAGCCATGGGACTGTCCACATGGGACAAGCAGTCGTTTGCCTGTCTCTCCTCCAGATTTGTCTATGGCGAGACAATTTCCAGAGAAAAGTTAGCCATGGTTGACCGCGCGGAGCAGCTGCTCCTTGATCTTGGGTTTCACCAGGTGCGCGTTCGCATCCACGGCAGTATCGCGCGGATAGAGGTACTTCCTGAGGAATTTGGCGAGATTCTGGCAAAGCGGGACATCATCGTGCAAAAGTTTAAAAGTTTCGGTTTTACCTATATCACGATGGACTTGCAGGGCTACCGGACGGGGAGCATGAATGAGACTTTATCAGACGCGGTTTAAATGAAACCTTATCATATTTGTTTTGGAGACAGGGAAATGACATTGATACAGTTACATTATCTGATCACGATCGCTGAGACAAATTCTCTGAACAAGGCGGCGGAGAAGCTGTATGTGTCGCAGCCGTCCCTGACCAGCGCCATGAAGGAACTGGAAAAAGAGCTCGGCATCACGCTGTTTCACAGGAGTGGGCGGGGTGTGACTCTGACGAACGACGGGACGGAGTTTTTGCTCTATGCGAAGCAGATTTACGGGCAGTATGAGGCGGTTCTGGAGAAGTACGGGAAGAGCGGCACGCTAAAAAAGAAATTCGGCGTGTCCGCGCAGCACTATTCATTCGCCGTGAAAGCCTTTGTCGATATGGCGAAGGAATTTGATATGTCAAGGTATGAATTCGCGATCAGGGAGACAAAGACGGCGGAAGTCATCCACGATGTCAGCACGATGAAGAGTGAGATCGGGATCCTCTATCTCTGCGATTTTAATCGCAAATCGCTGGAGAAGCTGCTGCGCTCGTCAGGTCTGACATTTCATCGCCTCATCGAATGTCGGGCTTACGTCTATCTCTGGAAGGGGCATCCGCTCTCGTCTCAGGATTCGATCAGCTTCGCGCAGCTTGAAAAATATCCGTGTCTGTCTTTTGAGCAGGGGGACAACAGTTCTTTTTACCTCGCCGAGGAGATATTGTCGATGAATGAATATCCGCGGGTGATCAAGGCCAACGACAGGGCGACGATGCTGAACCTGATGGTGGGCCTGAACGGGTATACGCTGTGCTCAGGGATCATCTGCGAGGAACTCAACGGCGGCGATTATGTGGCCGTACCGTTTCGCGAGGATGAGGAAAATCAGAACAGCCTGATGGAGATCGGTTATATCGTCAGAAAAGATGCCATCTTAAGCCGCCTCGGTGAACTTTACCTCAGTAAACTAAGAAAATATTTAAATTTGCTGTAAAATTCGCAAAAATGCATGAGTATTTGTAATAGAAAGAGAGAAAATATGATCAATAGAGAGCGGCTGCTTGCGACATTTATCCGCCTGACAGAGATTGACGCGGAGTCGTTTCATGAGCGGAAAATGGCCGACGAACTGAAGAGGGAACTGAAAGCGCTGGGCATCTGCGCCTTTGAGGACGACGCGGCGCGGAAGCTGCAAAGGGTCTGCGCGGAGGAGACCCAGGCGAAGGAGACCCAGGCGAATGAGACCCAGGCGAAGGAGGCTCAGACTGAGGGGACTCAGGCGGAGGGGACTCAGACGGAGGGCGAAACCGCGGGGAATCTGTGGGCTTGCCTGCCGGGAAATCTGAAAAGTCAGAGCGAGAATCGCGACAGGGCGATTCTGCTCTGCGCGCACATGGACACGGTCAGGCCCGGCAGGGGCAAAAGGGCCGTGATCCACGGGGACGGCACGGTGACCTCGGACGGCACGACCGTGCTTGGGGCGGACGATGCCGCGGGGATTGCGGAGATTCTGGAGGTCCTCAGCGTGATCAGGGAGAATCACCTCTCTCATCCGGATATCGAGCTGTTCTTTCCGGCGGCCGAGGAACCGTACTGTCAGGGCAGTCGTCTGTTTGATTTTAGAAAATTTCACGCGAGATCCGCCTATGTGCTGGATATGAGCGGCGCGGTCGGGACGGCCGCCATCGCGGCGCCGTCGATCTATGCCCTGAGTGTCCGCGTCAGGGGGAGGAGCGCGCACGCCGGATTTTGTCCCGGAGACGGGATCCATGCCATCTACATCGCGGCGCGGGCGATCGCCGGTCTGCCTTATGGGCAGGTTGAAAAGGATACCACGGTTAACTTTGGCACGATCCATGGGGGTCAGGGGAAAAATATTGTTCCCGAAGAAGTTGTCCTGAGTGGTGAGATCAGGAGCATGGCGGATGAGCGGGCGGCATACTGGATAGAAAAAATTCGGGAGACATTTGAAAAATGTGCCGCGCAGCTCGGCGGCAGCGTGGATCTTCAGGCGGATAAAGCCTTTGGGGCTTACCGGGTCGGCGAGGGCGACGATGTCGTGCGCACTTTTAAGGCGGCTGCCAAGACCATGCATCTGCCGGTACAGCTCGTGGAGACATTCGGCGGCAGCGACAATAACCATATTCAGGCCAACGGCATCAATGGCATTGTTGTGGCGAACGGGATGCACGACGTCCACACGCTTCGGGAGCGCACACATATCGATGAGATGGCCGACTGCGCCGGATTGATACTCGAAATGGTTTGCGAAAATTGATTGGTTTCGTTTGATTTGGTCTGATATAGAATGATTCTATATCAGGCTATTTTTTTTGTATATTAGACAATATTTTCCGTATGTGGTATTCTTTTAACCGTCGAAAGCATAGTTAACCTATAGGAATAATTTAAATACTGGCATTCGAACATAAGAAAAGTTTGAAAGAGGAGAATGATGATGAGAGGTAAAGTTTTAACAAAGATTATAGGTGTGCTGATGGCGGCGTCACTGATGGGCGCCGTGATACTCACAGGCTGCGGGAACAGCGCGTCCTCCGACGGCTCCGGCGGGGCAGCGAATGGCGCGGGCGCGGCGGAGAGCGGCAACGCGGCAGGGAACAGCAGTGCGGCAGAGAGCAGTGGCGCAGCGGGCGGCGGCGCGACAGACGGCAGCGAGGTGGCCGGCGGTTCCGAGACGGAGGCCTCCGGGAATGTCAGGACCGTCATTGTCGGAACGACGGGTGCGTTTTATCCGTACTCTTATCAAGATGAAAATAATCAGCTGACGGGATATGATGTCGAGCTTCTGCGCGCGATTGACGAATTGATTCCGGATGTCGAGTTCCAGTTTGAGACGATGGATCTCTCCGCCGCTTTTGTGTCTCTGGATGCGGGGCAGATCGATATGATCGCGAATCAGCTGAGCCACAATGATGAGAGAGATGAGAAATATCTTTTCAATACAGTGCCTACGGACTACATGCATAGCTACTTGGTCGTCCGCTCGGACGACGACGCCGTGACTTACGATGATCTGGACGGCAGAACTTTTGCCATCACATCAACCTCGGAGGCCGTCGCCCAGGTTCAGGAGTGGAACGACACCCATGACGGTGAGATCAATATGATTTTCATCGACGGCGGAGCGACGGCGACGCTGCCGCTGGTGGCGACAGGTCAGGCCGATGCGACGGTTGCCAACGTGGCAACGACAAACAGCGCGATTGAGGAGAACGGTTTTGATATAAAGATGGTGGGCGATGCCATTGTCTCGAACCCTGAGTACTATATTCTCGCCAAAACGCCTGAAAATGAGGAATTGATACCGAAGATTGACGAAGCGCTGCAAAGCCTCCTTGACGACGGCACGGCGTCACAGCTCTCCGTTCAGTTTGTCGGAGTGGATGACACGAAGGAATAATTTGCCGGAGTGGACGACACGAAGGAATAATTTGTCGGAGTGGACGACACAAAGGAATCCTACCGTAAAAAAGAGGTTGTTCAATGAAATTATTTGACCCAGAATTTATCATTAAAGCTATACCGCAGCTGCTCGAACAGGTACCTCTGACTCTCGCGGCGGCTGCGGCCGCTGTCTTGATCGGCGGTCTGCTCGGCACGATCTTTGCCTATGTCAATTCGGAGAGAATACCGGTCCTCTACCAGATCCTGCGCGTCTTTATCTCATTTACGCGGGGAACACCACTGGTGTCCCAGCTATTTATCTGCCTCTTTGCGATACCGGTGCTGCTGAGCCTTTTTGGGATGAAAGATACACGTTCGGTGCCGATGCTCGTCTATGCCATCGTGCCCATGTCGCTGCATCTGTCCGGATATATGGCGGAGACGCTGCGCGGCTCACTGACCTCGATCGGAAAGGAACAGCTGGAAGCGGCGGTATCTGTCGGGATGAGAACGCATCAGGCATATTTGAGGATTTTATTCCCGCAGGCGTTCGCGTATGCCCTGCCGGATATTTCCAGCCTGATCATTACGACCTTAAAGGACACATCGCTTTTATTTAATGTCGGGCTGATCGATATTATGACAAAGGCGAAAATGCTCGGCGCGGTCAATGCCCGAAATCTGGAAGTCTATATCGCGGTCGCCGTGATTTACATCGCGCTCTGCCTGATTCTGAACCTGTTTTTCTCCTTCCTTGAGAAGAGAATCAGACAGAATCAGCTGGGCCAGTAAAAGATTGCGCACCATGGATTGCCGCCGGTTGATATGGCAGAATGGAGATCAAGATGAGTCAAGCAATAGATATTCAATATACCGCGCGTGTATTTTTCAGGCTTTTTAAATATTTGCCTAAGACATTGGAAATTGCCCTGTTGGCGATGGTTTTTGCCTTTCTGCTGGGGGCTGTTTTCGCGGTCATACAGATAAACAAAATCCCGATCTTATCACAGATCGTCAACGTGATTGTACTGTTGATCCGGGCCTGCCCCGTGATGATTCAGATTTTTATTGTCTTTTACGGCGTGCCGCTGTTTACGCTGTATCTGAAGCAGCTGGGGGTCGTGGCGGAGGTCACGACATTTGACCCGGATATTCTGGGAATCATCGCGCTGTCCGTCTATTCGGGGGCCTTTGTCTCCCAGGTGCTGCGCGGGGCCATGCAGTCTGTCGATAAAGGCCAGATGGAGGCCGCGCTCTCCATCGGCATGGGCTGGGGGAGGGGATTTTTGCGGATTGTCTTCCCGCAGGCCGTAATTTACGCGATCCCGCCGCTCATCAGCCAGTTTTTGAATCTATTAAAGGGAACATCGATTTTGTTTACGATTTCGGTGCTCGACCTGATGGCGGGGGCAAAACTGGAGGCCGCTACGTCATACAGGTATCTGGAGTGCTATATCGCCTCGGCGGTGATCTATTGGATCATCAGCGCCGTCATCGAAAAACTGATGAATGTCTATTCAAAGAAAAACGCGGTGTTTCTGAAGGCCTAGATCTGAAAAATAAGGAGAAGCGATGTTAAAGTTTGAGGATATTCATAAATCGTTCGGAAGTCTGCAAGTGCTGAAGGGTGTTTCATGCAGCATTGACACGGGATCCGTGACCGTCATTCTCGGCCCTTCCGGATCAGGGAAGACGACATTCTTGCGCTGCATCAATTTTCTGGAGTCGGCGGACTCAGGTATCATCACGCTCGATGATCTGCGCGTCGATACGGCGCACGCGTCAAAGAAACAGATACACGAGATGCGGATGCACACGGCGATGGTTTTTCAGCACTATAATCTGTTTAAGAATAAAACGGTTTTGGAAAATGTGACCGAGGGGCTCAAGGTGGTGCGCAAGGTTTCCAAACAGGAGGCGGAGGATCAGGCGATGTACTATCTGGAAAAAGTAGGCATGGCGGATCGGAGGGATTATTATCCGTACCAGATTTCGGGCGGACAGCAGCAGCGCGTCTCCATCGCGCGGGCGCTGGCCATGAAGCCGAAAGTGATCCTGTTTGACGAACCGACTTCCGCGCTGGATCCGGAGCTGGTCAGCGGGGTGCTTGAAACGATGAAGCAGATCGCCAGAGAATCTGAGTGCACGATGGTCGTCGTCACGCACGAGATTGATTTTGCGAAGGATGTCGCGGATCATGTGATTTTTATGGACGGCGGCGTGATCGTCGAGGAGGGTCATCCGCGGGATATCTTGACGCATCCTAAGGAGGAGCGGACACAGAAATTTTTGTCCCGTTTTATTGACATGACGGAATTTTATATATAGGAGGGAAAATCATCATGGGGATAAATGGCTATACGCCCAAAATTTTTATGCGAAAAAAATCAAAGGAAGATTATCTGCAGGCCGCACTTGAGACGGCGGAATGGATTGACCGATATGCTGTGGAGACGCCTTACGGCAGAGTCTGGCAGGTGCACCCACCGGAGCAGAATGGCTTCCATGACATAATGATATTTAACGAGCGTTGCCTGTATTCCGGGGCTTCCGGCATCGGACTCTTTTTCCTGCGCCTGTATCAGGCGACGGGCGAGAGGCGATGGCTCGATGAGGCGGAGGCGGCGGCCGCGCATCTCATCGCGACGGCCTCCGGTCCTGAGTGGTATGAGAGCGTCCTAAACGGAAAGCTGGAGGGCATTCTACAGGTTCCCGGATGGGCGATCGGCTATTCCAACGGCCCGATCGGCGAGGCATCGTTTGTGATGGATCTGTTTGAGGCGACCGGAAAGGAGAAATACCTCGCGTTTGTCTTAAAGACGGCCGATGACCTGCTCGAGGCGGC
>CAYRDY010000005.1:44169-48336 GCA_964423195.1 uncultured Catenibacillus sp.
AACTTTTCACACGGGACAGCCGGGACGGCGTGGATGTTTGCCGTGCTGTACGGCGAGACAAAGAATGAAAAATATCTGTCGCTCGCCAAAGACGGCGTGGCATACCTGATGCATATTGCCGTCGGCGATGAGACCGGTATGTTGATCCCTTACCAGGATCATCCGAAGACCGGCCCGACCTTCGATCGATTTTACCTGAGTACCTGCCACGGTCCGGCGGGGACCACGCTCGTATTTCGCAAGCTCTATGAACTCACAGGGGAGGAGATTTACCGTGACTGGGTCATCTGGCTCTCACGCGGCGTTATCCGCGCCGGTGCGCCGGAGAGCTATTCGTGGGGCTATTGGAACAGCATGTGCCAGTGCTGCGGGAGCGCCGGACTTCTGGAGCATTTTATCAATGTCTACGAGTTGACGCGTCAGTCGGAATTTTTGACGTATGCCGTCCGGACGGCGGATAAAATGTTGTCGGATTCCTCGACGCTTTATGAGGGACTGCGGACGTGGTACGGCGCGTGGACGCGCACGATCCCTGAAAAGGTGGTCAGCTATCTGGGATTGTATGTGGGGAACGCGGGCTGCGCCTCCGCGCTGCTCAGTCTCTACGCGCTTGAGGCGAAAAAAACACTGACAAAGCTGTATGAGTTTCGATTCGTTGAAGCGAAATCTCATGGAAAATGAGATTTATCGGTCGATTTTAGCAATTCCGACGGATCACGCTTTTAAATTATTTTCGGCAAATAGTTACAGTGGAGAATAGGATGCTGCATTTACAGAATGAATATATCAGAGAGCATATTTTGGAGGGTAATTTCGGCCTGGAAAAAGAGAGCCTGCGGGTGCTTGGCAACGGGAAATTTGCGCACACGCCGCATCCGTTTCCAAACGACGCCCACATCGTGAAGGATTTCTGTGAAAATCAGACGGAGATCAATACTTCCGTCCAACACACGATAGAGGACGCCATCGGTGAGCTGGAGTTTCACAATCAGCGCATTTACAGGCGCCTGCGCGAGCTTCCCGAAAGGGAATATTTATGGCCGTTTTCCAACCCGCCGTATATCGAGAATGAGCGGGATATTCCCGTGGCCGTCTTTGCGGGGGAACATTTCTCAAAGACCGCTTACAGGGATTATCTGTCCGAGAAATACGGGCGCTATAAGATGACCTTCTCAGGGATTCATGTCAACTTTTCGTTTCCGGAGGCGCTGCTGATGGCCGACTACGAGGCGCAGATGCGCGAATTTAAGGATTTCCGCGCGTATAAGGATCACCTCTACCTCGAACTGGCCAAGGGGATGGCGGCTTACGGGTGGATTCTCGTGGCGGTGACGGCGGCCAGCCCCGTCCTGGACAGTTCATTCGTGGAGAAGGGCGTCTATGACCACGGCGTCTTTACGGGCATGGCCTCCGTGCGCTGCAGTGAGATGGGCTACTGGAATGAATTCGCGCCGATTTTTGACTATGACGACATCGAGAGCTATGCGGACAGCATCCAGAGGTATGTGGATCAGGGCCTACTGCAGGCGCCATCCGAACTGTATTATCCGATTCGCCTGAAGCCGAGAGGCGAAAATCATCTTGAGACGCTGAGAGCTAACGGTGTGGATCACATCGAGCTGCGCATGTTTGACCTCAATCCGCTGACAGAGACAGGGGTGGCATACAGAGACGTCCGCTTCGCGCAGCTCTTGATGATATGGCTGGCGGCCGAGCCGATCGCCTCATTCACGCGAAAGGATCAGATACAGGCCGTGCGGAATTTTAAAAACGCCGCGCACTATGACCTGAAAACCGTCAAAATACTGATGCCCGACGGCGCCAATGACTCCGTCGCCGACACGGCCATGCGTGTGATTGACCGGATGAAGATATTTTATCGGGAACTGGGTCTGCCGGTGTCAGACATTCTGGAATTTGAATATGAGAAATTTATAAATCCTAAGAATCGCTACGCGTGGCAGATTCGTGATCGCTTCCAGTCCGATTTTGTGGAAAAGGCGATGGCGCTGACCAGGGAGAGGCAGGGCGGATAAGAAAATGATAAGACGGAGAAGAAAAATAGAGCAGATCAGGGAAAACAAGGCAGACAGAGAAAGAAAGGCAGACAGGGAAAGACAGGCAGACAGGGAAAGACAGGGCAGGTAGATGTGTGAATTATTCGGGATCTGTTCCCCGCAAAAAAAGCAACTGAATCAACTGCTGAGAGAATTTTTCTCACACGGGACGGATCATCCGCACGGCTGGGGGATGGCCTTCTTCTACGGCGGCGCCGTGTCGCTTGAGAAGGAGGCGCAGAATTCCTGCAAGAGCGCTTATCTGAGGCAGCGGCTGCGGGCAAAGATCGAGGCGGATCAGATGATCGCCCATATCCGGCGCGCGACCAAGGGCACGATGGACTATGAGAATACGCATCCGTTCGTCATACGCGACGACAGCGGTCGGGCGTGGACGCTGGCGCACAACGGCACGATTTTTGAGAGCAAAATGCTGAATCCGTTTATCCACGAGCAGCAAGGGCAGACGGACAGCGAGCGGATTCTCTGCTGTATTGTCCGCAAAGTCAACGAGGCGCAGGAAAGTCTGGGGCGCGCGCTGTCTTTGGAGGAGCGGTTTTGCCTGGTGGATGGGATTATCTGCGCCATCACGCCGGAAAACAAGGTCAATCTCCTCCTGTTTGACGGGGAACTTTTTTATGTCCACACGAATTATAGGGACAGCCTGTACAGCCGCCATGAGGGCGAGGCGCTGCTCGTCTCCACCAGACCACTCGGAATCAAGCGCTGGGAGCCCGTGCCGTTTTGCCGCCTGCTCGCCTACAGAAGGGGGCGCCTTGTCTTTGAGGGGACGAGGCATGAAAATGAATTTTTTGACAGCGAGGAAAAAATGCGGCTGCTGTTTTTGGACTTCGCGGGCCTATAAAATCGCTTTAGCGGGGGGAAAATTACGCGGCAAAATCGCTATGGCAATGCGGATAAATACACAATATCATGAACGCGGTGGGAGGGTAAAAGCGCACATGGAACTTCATTTTGCGACCCGATGTATCTATGGGAATAAAGAAAAATTTGAGAGGGAGACGACGGGCGCGATCAGTTTCCCCATCTATCAGACAGCGACCTACGCGCACCCGCAGGTCGGGCAGAGCACCGGCTTTGACTATACCCGAATGCAGAACCCGACCAGGCAGCAGCTTGAGCGGGTGGTGGCCTCACTGGAGAAGGGGGTCGACGCTCTGGCATTTTCCAGCGGAATGGCCGCGATCACCGCGCTGATGGAGTTGTTTCGGCCCGGCGATCACCTGATCACGGACGCGGATCTCTACGGCGGCAGCATCCGCCTTTTTAACCATATCAGCGAAAAAAACGGCATCACATTTTCACATATCGACTGCAGCACGGCCGACGTGGCGCGCTATGTCAACGAAAATACCAAAGCCATCTTTATTGAGACGCCGACAAATCCGATGATGAATGTCGTGGATATCCGAAAAATGGCGGACATAGCCCATCGGCATCATCTGCTCCTGATCGTCGACAACACCTTTCTGTCGCCATATTTTCAGAATCCGCTGGAGCTCGGAGCCGATGTGGTCATCCACAGCGGGACCAAATTTCTGGGCGGGCACAATGACACGCTGGCGGGGTTTGTCGTCACCGGTTCCGAGGAAATATCGGAGAGAATGCGGTTTATCATCAAGACCGTGGGTTCCGGTCTCTCGCCTGCGGACAGCTGGCTGATCCTTCGGGGCATCAAGACGCTGCCCCTGAGAATGGAGAAAGCCCAGGAAAACGCCATGGCGATCACGTCCTATCTGCTCTCAGAGCCGAGGGTCAAAAAGGTGTATTATCCCGGCATCGAGGGCAGTGCCGGATATGAGATCTGCAAGCGCCAGGCCAGGGGCTTCGGATCGATGATCACTTTTGAGGTGGAGAGCCGTGAGCTGGCGCACCACATACTGAAAAATACGAGGATTATTCCGTTTGCGGAGAGTTTGGGCGGCGTGGAGACGCTGCTCACCTATCCCTGTACCCAGACCCACGCCGACGTCCCGGAGCAAGTGCGGCTGGCTAACGGCCTGACGGATCGCATTCTGCGCCTGTCGGCCGGCATAGAGGACAAGGTGGATCTGATCGCGGATCTCAAATACGCGATGGACTCATATGA
>CAYRDY010000005.1:48436-51295 GCA_964423195.1 uncultured Catenibacillus sp.
GGGGGGAAGCAGCATGATTGAGAAAAATACCGACTTTGATGCGATCATCGAACGCAGACATACGGGCAGCCTGAAATACGATTTCGCGGCGAGAAGGGGGCGACCGGAGGATGTGTTGCCGCTCTGGGTCGCGGACATGGATTTTAGGACCTCCAGCCTGGTGCTGGACGCCATCCAGGAGCGGGTGGCGCATGGGATCTTCGGCTATTCGGAGCCTGAGGACAGCTATTTTGAGGCATTGGCGGACTGGATGAAAAACCGCCACGGTCTGGACATTGAGCGGCGCTGGGTCGTCAGGACGCCGGGAATCGTCTTCGCCCTGGCGATGGCGGTCAAGGCCTATACAGATGTGGGCGACGCGGTTCTCATCCAGCAGCCGGTCTATTACCCTTTTACGGAGGTGATCGCCGACAATCACCGCGTGGTCGTCAGCAACGACCTTCTCTTGGGGAGCGACGGGAAATACCATATCGATTTCAGGGATTTTGAGAGAAAAATCGTCGAGAATCACATCAAATTGTTCTTATTTTGCAGCCCGCACAATCCCGTGGGCAGGGTGTGGACGCGCCTTGAACTCATGCAGCTCGCACAGATATGTCTCAGACACCATGTGATCATTGTCAGTGACGAGATCCATGAGGACTTTACCTTCGACGGCTATGCGCACACACCGCTGTTGAACGTGGACGAAAATCTGAGGGAGATCACCGTGACCTGCACGTCGCCGGCCAAGACATTTAACCTGGCGGGGCTGCAGATCTCCAACATCCTGATACCGAACAGCAGATTGAGGGGCGCGCTGAAGCGGCAGATCGCCGCGGCCGGATACAGTCAGCTGGGGACGCTTGGGCTTGTGGCCTGCGAGGCCGCCTACAGGTACGGCGGGCAGTGGTATGAGGCGCTGATGCGCTATCTGCAGGAAAATCTCGTTTTTGTCAGGGAATACTTAAGAGACAAATTGCCGCAGATCAGGCTGATCGAGCCGGAGGGGACCTACCTGCTCTGGCTGGATTTTCGCGCCCTCGGCCTGCCTGAACGCGATCTTGAGGATCTGATCGTCAATAAGGCGAAACTGTGGCTTGACAGCGGCGCCATATTCGGCAGGGCCGGCGAGGGCTTTGAGCGGATCAACATCGCCACGCGCCGCAGTCTGCTCTCTGAAGCGCTGGAGCGGCTGAGGGAAGCATTAAACTAAAAGAAAAGAATAAAGCTGTTGTCTTGGTTGAAATTTAGACACATCTCCGATGGTTGGCGTGTGTCTTTTTTTCTGTCAAGGCAGCAGCTTTTTTGTGTTTTTGAGTCCTGATTTTGCACCTCGACAACCGAATTTTCGCCGGTTAGACCGAAGAACCGCACTATGGCCCCGCAATCTTGCGGGGCCAATATTTTCGCAGAGTATTTTACTGTAAGAAAAGGCTATTTGAGTCAAGGCAACAAAAACCTATTAAAATTTTACACTTTAATCTAAACTTTGTCAATGAATTTATAAATTTTTTCAAATAAATTTTACAAAGAAATATTAGAAAATTCTATACATATTTCTAATTTTAAACGAAAATTAGATCTATCGACTCCATTAAAGGGGTCAGAAAAAGGGTCAAAGGAGGCTTTCAAATGGCAAAACGTGGAGAAAACATTAGAAAAAGAAGAGATGGGCGCTGGGAAGGGCGTTATCCAAAGTTAAGGGGTGATGGAACGACCGTCACTGGTTCGGTTTTCGGAAAGACATACCAAGAAGCCAAAGAGAAGCTGATTGCGGCAAAAGCCGCTCAGCTAGAGAGGTCTAATGCCCTGCAGGAGGAGCGAGTGAAGGTTCTGGACGTAGAATTTTTCAGGGTCGCGGAAGAATGGCTGTCTTCCGCAAAGCCAAAACTAAAGAAATCCAGCCTCGCGAAGTATCGCGGTGTATTGGATAAACACCTGCTTCCCGAATTCGGAAACATGAAAGTGGTGAATATTACGAGAAATGATGTTTCGACATTTACGGTCAAACTTCTTGCGGATCCTGATGAGGGAGGAAAGGGACTAGCACCCAAAACGGCAGCAAGCATCATCTCAGTGATGAAGAATGTCATGGATTATGTTCGACATGTAAAATGTGTCTGCGTCATTGATTTTAGAGGACTTGAAGTAAAGCAATCAAATAAGAAGCTGCGTGTATTCAGCAATTTCGAGCAGGAAATTTTGAGTGCCTTTCTTCTGGATGGGCTGGACTTTATCAAATTGGGAATTCTGCTCTGTCTCTATACAGGACTGCGCATTGGTGAACTCTGCGCTCTGATGTGGAGTGACATCTCATTTAAAGAAAAAAAGCTAAGTATTACAAGGGGAATGCAGCGCATTCAGGCGCCAGATGCGTATGGGCATAAGACCAGTGTCATTATTGAGCGGCCCAAAAGTGACTGTTCCATCAGGGAGATTCCCCTACCTGACGAAATTTTTAACATACTTGTCGATATGAGGCAACCAGACGGCTGTTTCTTTTTGACGGGGAAGGAAAAGACATTTATCGAACCCAGAACAATGGAAAATCACTTTGATAGGATTATACAGGCTTGCGGAATCAATAACGCGACGATGCACACCTGCCGTCACAGTTTCGCCACAAGATGCGTAGAGCTTGGATTTGACATCAAAACGCTTTCAGAGATTCTTGGCCACGCCAGTGTAGCCATTACCATGAACAGATATGTCCATCCCTCCATGGAATTGAAGCAGACAAATATGAATAAGCTCTCCGAAATATTATCAGGGGTCAAAAACAGGGTCAGTGAAAATCGGAATCCTTAAAAAGAAAAGGCATCATGGAACAAAATCGCAGAGTAAAATACTCTGCGAAAGCGAGATGCGGATGAACGG
>CAYRDY010000006.1:0-17869 GCA_964423195.1 uncultured Catenibacillus sp.
CAGAGTGACGCCATATCGTCCGCCACGGCATCCGCCCCCGCGCTCTCCAGCTCCTCGCGCCCGCCGTAGCCAAAAGAAACGCCGATACAGGATACGCCAAGCGCTTTGGCGCCGTCCACATCGTGATGCCTGTCGCCGACCATCACCAGCTCATTCCTGTCAAAACCCGCCGGCAGCTCCTCAAAAACCGCCGCGATGACCTCTGATTTTTTCACCCGACGCCCGTCGAGGAAGCTGCCCTTGACGATATCAAAATATTGACGGATATCAAAATGTTCCAGAATCCGCTCCACAAAGACCTCCGGCTTCGAGGACGCCACGGCCAGAATTTTGCCCGCCGCCTTGAGCGTCCCAAGCATTTCTTTGCAGCCCGGATAGATCTCGTTCTCGAAAATGCCTTTCGCGCTAAAGCGCTCCCTGTACTTGACAACCGCGCGGTCGGCCTGCGCGTCATCCATGCCGTAATAGACCATAAAGGATTCCTTGAGCGGCGGTCCGATAAACTTATTCAGCACCTCCTGCGGCTGATCGCGGATGCCGAAACTGTCCAGCGCGTACTGCACGCTCTTCGTGATACCCTCCTGGGGATCCGTCAGCGTCCCGTCCAGGTCAAACAAAATATATCTGTACATGCGTTTTCCCTCTTTTCCGCAAGATGCCCATATGCCGGGTCACTTCCCGAAATCCCCATGCGATCCAATACAGGTTTCAATTCGATTTGTCAAATATTTTTCGCCCGCCGATATATTTGGCCAGGATCTGCCGCTCGTCGCCCAGATAAATGATCCGCTCCAGCCGCGCCTTCACATCGAGTTGCTGCGGGTGCGGCAAGGCACCGTCATCCAGTACCAGCGCGTCAAACAGATAGCCCGGTTTCAGGCTCCCGGCTTTCCCGAAAAATGCGCCGCCGCCCTCTGTCGCCATATAAAAGGCTTCCTCAAACCGCAGCGGTGCCAGCGACTGATCCAAAAGCCGCCATCTCAGTTTGGAGGCAGCCACCGCCTCCGAAATGATCCTGAACATGGACAGGTGACTCCCGCCGGCGATATCGCTGCCAAGCCCCACATTCAGCCCCTCATCCAGAAATCGGCGCACCGGTGCGGCACCCGATGACAGATTGGTATTGGACTGTGGACAATGGGCGATAAAGACGCCGCGCTCC
Source organism: uncultured Catenibacillus sp. (assembly GCA_964423195.1). GTDB lineage: Bacteria > Bacillota > Clostridia > Lachnospirales > Lachnospiraceae > CAKRHR01. The sequence goes on from CAYRDY010000006.1 coordinate 1,163, forward strand.
TTCATCAGCCCGATTTCATCGTCCTGGCTGTAGACGCAGTGCGCCATCACGGTTTTGCACTCGCCGCCGAAGAGCCCGTACCTGTCATAGACTTCCCCATAAAATGCCGCGTCCGGGCACAGTGACGAGACCCATTCGACTTCGCCCAGATTTTCCGACAGATGGGACTGCACCGGCAGATGATATTTTTCCTGCAGGCCGTGGAGCAGCTCAAAGAGTTCATCCGAACACGACGGCACAAACCGCGGCGTCAGGATCGGCCGAATATTTTTCCTGTCTTTTTCGAGGCATTGCCGGATCCATTGGTCCGTGTCATTTGCCGATGTTTCTGCGTCTTTCTCGCACAGATACGGCGGACTGTTGCGGTCCATATTCACCTTGCCGACATAGCCGCAAAATCCCCTCGCCTCAAGCATATCCATCAACATATGCGTCGCCGGCGTGTGGATTGTCGCGAAAATACAGGCTCTCGCCGTCGCGCTGTCCATCAGGTCATTGACAAATATCTCATAGGCCCGCGCGGCGTACGCTGTATCGGCGTACTTCGCCTCCTCAGGAAATGTGTGCTTATTTAACCATTCGATCAACTCCAAATCCATCCCCAGGCCCCGAAAAGCGTACTGAGGCGCGTGGAGATGCAGATCGATCAGTCCCGGAATAATCAGGCGATCGCCGTAATCCGTACAGTGAATGCCCCAAAAGCGCTCCGGCAATTCCTTAAAAATACCGAGGCTTTTGCCGTTTGCGCATACAAGCCAGCTGTTCTCAGAGACATCAATCGCCGTCTTGTCCCTGCTCATGCAGAGATGCCCCTTGATCGCGAAAATATTTTCCCGTCCGCCGTCAGGCATTGCCGTCACCCCCTGTCTTCGCACGATGATCCCGCCTTGCATTTCAGATCCCGCAGATTTTCTTCAATCTGAGGTGTGCCGGACGCCGCCTCGCGCATGATGCGCTCCATGGCATTTAAAATGTTTTCGTAGCCGGTACATCGGCACAGATGGCCGGAAATCAGCTTGCGCAGTTCCTCACGGCTGTACTGTTGCCCACTTCCGACGATCTCCACGGCACTCATGATCAGCCCCGGCGTGCAGAAACCGCACTGCACCGCCGCCTCCTCTATAAACGCCTTCTGGATAAAGGAGAGACCGCCGTTTTCATCCATCAGCCCCTCAACCGTGAGCACGGTCTTTTTGTCCGCCCACACAGCCGGATAGATACAGCTGTCTATAGCTTTGCCGTCCACAAGCACGGTACACGCCCCGCATTCGCCGACCTCGCAGCCCTTTTTGACGGAAGTCAGCCCCAGCTGCCCGCGCAGCATATCCAGCAGGGACGCGCGCACATCCACTGCCAGCTCCACATCTCTGCCGTTGACTTTTAACTGGATGACCTTAAACATTTGCCTCACCTCCGGCCCTGAGCACGGCCTCCGCCAGTGCCCTTCCTGTGAGTTCTCCGATGAGCTGCAGGCGAAATTCCTCCGACGCGCGCCAGGATGAGCGCGGATGGACCTCGCTTAGCGCCGTCCGCACAAAATCCTTCCGCGCCACCGCATCCGACACTGAACACCCTGTGAGCCGCGCCTCCGCCGCTCGGCAGCGCATCGGCGTCGGCCCGGCCACGCCAAATCCCAGCCTCACGTCCGCAAATCGCTTTTTATCCTCCGACAACCTGACGCGCACGGCACAGCCCAATGTCGAGATCTCCATCGCCCGGCGCTTGCCGTACTTGATATAAACGCCGAAAAAGTTCTCATAATTTTCCCTTCTGATGATAAACCCCGTGCACACCTCACAGCGCTCGCGCACCGTCTTTCCGGGACCCGTGTAAAATTCACAGATCGGTATCTGCCGCTCGCCGTCAGGTCCCTCCAGCACGACAATGGCGTCCAGCGTCCACATGGTCGGCGCGGAATCCGCTGACGTCGCCCCGTTGCAGATATTGCCGCCGATCGTCGCCACATTGCGGATCTGCGGGCTGCCGACCGTATCAACCGCCTCGCCGAGCATCGGCACAAGGGACTGAATCAGCGGATGGTCGGTGATATCGTGAAATGTCGTCCCCGCGCCGATCCACAGATCACCGTTTTCCATCAATCGAATGCCCTTGATCGCGCCAATGCGCTGGATCGAGACGAGCATCCTGCCGGCATCTTTTCCGTCCCTGACCCGGATCATGACATCCGTGCCGCCGCTGACAATCTCGGCGTCCGCATGCGCGGCGAGCGCATTGATCGCGTCTCGGACGCTCTCCGCCTCATAATAGGAACTCATATCAAACATCTCGCATCCCCTCCCGACACTTCAGATCAACCCGCGGGCCTTGAACGCCTCTGTCAGCCGCTGCGGGGTCATCGGAATCACATCCATCGCGACGCCGGTCGCATTGAGAATCGCGTTGCGGATCGCCGGGGCCACCGGAATGGCCGGCGGTTCGCCTAAGGCCTTGTTGCCAAACGGCCCTGTCGGGTCGTCAAGCTGGATAAATTCGGCCTCCAGATCCGGCGTATCCATCGCCGTCGGTATTTTATAATCGAGCAGGTTGTCATTCAAGACCCTGCCTGTCTTCTCATCGACAATCAATTCCTCGGACAGACAATAGCCCAGCCCCATGCTCATGCCGCCGTGCACCTGGCTCTGCGCCGCCTTCGGGTTGATGAGGATTCCCGAATCGTGCACATTGATGATCCGGTTGACCTTCACCTTGCCGAGCGGCATATCCACTTCGAGATCAGCAAAGCAGCAGCCGGAGGCAAATGTATTGTCACGGCACTGATGCGTCACCTCCGCCGTGATATGCTGTGATTGATCCAGTGAATAGAAAGACGTCTCGGCCACGACGCCCACGTCAAACAGGACTTCCCCGCCGGCTTTTTCGACGATCTGTCCCTCGGAAATGTCCAGCATTTCCGCCGTCACAGGCTGCTCGTCCCTCCGGATCAGATCCGCCGCTCTTCGCACAGTTTCCGCATAGACCGTCGGCACCATGTCCGTCCTCGCACTGTTGATCATATAGGCGGCATACGCAAGGATTTTCGCCTTGAATTCCCCGGCACAGGCCTTGCAGGCCATCCCGGAGACATAGGTCTGCCTCGACGCGTAGGCGCCGGTGTCAAACGGCGTCACATCCGTATCCTGGAAGGAAATGATCTGAATCTGCTCCGGACACAGTCCGGTGACCTCTGAGGCGATCTGTGTGAACACCGTGTCCGCGCCCTGCCCGATCTCCGTCGCGCCCATGCACAGCTGTGCGGAACCGTCCTGATTGAGCACCATGCGCACGGAGGCGGTCTCCAGAGAGATCGGATAGACGCCGGTCTTATAGCAGAAGATTGCCATGCCGACGCCGCGGCGCACCGGCCCCGACTGATCCCTGTACAGTCGGCGTTTCTCGTCCCAGCCGATGGCCTCGCGCCCCTTTTCGATGCACGCTTTCAGGCCGTAAGAGTGAAATTTGATGCCGTTCGCGGGGTCGACAAACCCGTCCTTCATGCAATTTGCCAGCCTGAAATCACACGGGTCTGCGCCGATAGCGGCCGCCAGATCATCCGCCAAACATTCCGTAAACCAGATCGCCTGAGGGATGCCGTAGCCACGCATCGCCCCCGCCGTCGGCGAGGAGGTATATACCGTCCGGCAGTCGACTTCCGCCCCCAGCTGATCATCGTATAAGTCCTTGAAGACATTCCCGCAGTTCGCGCATATCGCGTGACCGTGGGAGGCATAGGCGCCGTTATTGGCGATGGCGTCGATCTGCCGCGCCAGGATCCGCCCGTCTTTTGTGACGACGCCTCGGCAGTGCGCCCTGATCGCGTGCCGCGTCCGCGTGCAGACGATCGTCTCCTCCCGGCTGACCTCCAGCCGGACCGCGCGGCCGCCGACGGCAATGGATAAATAGGCATTCAGCGGCTCATAGAGGACATCCTGCTTGTTCCCGAAACCGCCGCCGATATAGGGCTTGATGACCCGCACTTTCCCGATCGGCCAGCCAAGTGCCATCGCCACGCAGCGGCGCACGATATGCGGAATCTGTGTCGAGGACACGATCACCACCCTGCCGTCCTCCACCTGCGCCCATGACACCGGCAGCTCGATATGGCAGTGAGATACTCTCGGTGTGTCATAGACCTTATCAATGATCACAAGATTCTCTTCGCCGTACATCTCCCGCGCTTCCCGCAGCCCATCCTCAAAGGTGAAATCCGCCGGTCCCATCGTCAGATGTGTGTGCGCGATCACATTATCCGCGCGGATGTCCGGATGCAGCGGCGTCGCCGTCTCAGCCATGGCCGCCTCCGCCGTCACGATCGGGTCAAAAACTTCATATTCCACCTTGACGAGCCTGGCCGCCCTTGCCGCCGACACTTCACTGTCGGCGACCACCGCGGCAATGTCATCGCCATAGAAGCGCACCCGCGCATTCAAAAGTTTCCGGTCACAGATATCGCGGTGTTTCTCCTCCACACTCCACGGGTGGCCGGCGGTCGGAAACTGAATATCCGGCACGTCAAAGCAGGTGACGATCTTTATGACACCCGGCACACCAAGCGCCTCCGACAGGTCAAAACGCTTGACCCGGCCATTGGCAATCGTCGCGTGGACGACCTTGGCGTGGAGAATATTTTTTGGCTCCGTGTCGGCGGTGTATTTTGCTTCGCCGGTGACCTTGGCAAAAGCATCGACTCTCGTGTACGACTGACCGACAACTCTCATATCAAAACCCCCTGTCCTGACTAAACATTCATACGCCGTCCGCGCGGCGCCCCGAAATTCCCGATCTCCCGGCAGCTGGGCCGACAAATCTAAAATTCGCACGCCACCCTTGCGGCGCACCCCTATAAGAAAAAGAGTCAACTACAAAGCCATGTAGTCAACTCTTTCCATCCGTTTGTAGAAATACCTTACAAATCTTGAATTTTATTTTAAACTTGTTGCCATGCCGCCGCAGGCGACATGAATGATGATGCAAACGCTATAATATTTTCATGCTTTATTTCGCTTCCGCTTTGGCTTTCAGGATCGCTTCCGTCAGCTTCGGCACAATCTTGTTGAGGTCGCCCACAATGCCATAGTCCGCGACATCAAAGATTGGGGCGGATTCATCTTTATTGATCGCGATGATGATGTCCGACTCCTCCATGCCGGCCACATGCTGGATCGCGCCAGAAATGCCGATCGCGAAATAGACATTCGGACGGACGGTCTTGCCGGTCTGTCCGACCTGGAGATCCTTCGGCTTCCAGCCGGAATCGACGACGGCACGGGAGCAGCTCACCTCGCCGCCAATGGCCTTGGCCAGATCCTCAAGGATCTTGAAGTTCTCAGGGCTGCCGACGCCGCGGCCGCCGGACACAAGGATCTTCGCGTCCATGATGTCCACCGTGTCGACGACCGATTTGACGACATCAAGGATCTCGACATAATTGTGATTCGGCGTGAATCCAGGATTGAACTCGATCACATTGGCCTTCGCGCCATCGATCCGCTTGATCGCCTGCATCACGCCCGGACGCACGGTCGCCATCTGCGGGCGATGTTCAGGACAGGCGATGGTCGCGATGGTATTGCCGCCGAAGGCAGGACGCGTCATCAGCAACTGGTTGTGCTTCTGCTCCTTGCCCGGTGTCGGTGCGAGCGGGAAGTCGCCGATCTCAAGCATCGTGCAGTCGGCGGTGAGGCCGGTCTTCACACGCGCGGAGACACGAGGCCCTAAGTCACGCCCGATCGCCGTAGCGCCCACCAGCATAATCTCCGGTTTAAACTTATTGATGACAGAGGCCAGCGCATGCGCATACGGCTCTGTCCTGTAATCTTTCAGCTCAGGATCATCGACAACGATCACATTGTCGGCGCCGTAAGCGGCCAGCTCATCCGCCAGACTCGTCACGCCCGAGCCGATCAGGACTGCCGTCGTCTCCGTCTCCAGCGCCGCTGCCAACTCCCTGGCTTTTCCGAGCAGCTCAAAGGAGATGCCGCTCAACTGTTGATCCACCTGCTGCGCATAGATATATACGCCTTTATATTCTTCTAAACCCATTACATTCACCACTTTTCCTTAAAATTAAATGATATGTTTCTCAGTCAGTTTGCTCATGATATAGGCGACGGATTCATCAGGGTCGAGATTGACCGTCTCGCCCGCGCCCTTTCTCACCTTGTCGGATGCCTTCGCGATCTGTGTCGGGGAACCCTTAAGACCCATATTGGCATCGTCAAGCTCCGGGAGATCCGCGCGACCCCAGGTGATCATCCTGTCGTCAGGACCGTAGGCATCAAAGATGCCGCCCGGCGTCATGTAACGCGGCTCGTTGAGCTCAGCGAGCGCGGTGATCAGGCAAGGCATTTTCACTTTGAGTACATGATATCTGTCTTCAAACTGGCGCTCAACGATCACGCTGTCGCCCTCAATTTTTAAGTTCTGAGCGTATGAAATAACAGGAATGTTCAGGTGTTCGGAAATCTGAGGACCGACCTGCGCCGTGTCGCCATCGATCGCCTGACGGCCGGTGATGATCAGGTCATAATCAAGATTTTTGATGGCCGCGGCAATGGTGGATGATGTCGCCCATGTGTCGGCGCCGCCTAAGCATCTGTCGGTCACAAGGATGGCCTTGTCCGCGCCCATAGCCAGCGCCTCGCGCAGGACATCCTCAGCCTTCGGCAGACCCATGGAAAGCACGGTCACCTCGGCACCCGTCTCGTCTTTAATTCTCAGTGCCGCCTCAAGGCCTGCTTTGTCGTCAGGGTTCATGATAGCGAGCATCGCGCCTCTGTCAAGCGTACCGTCCGGATTGAACTTTACGCCGCCCTTCGTGTCCGGTACCTGTTTAATACAAACGATTATCTTCACGACAAGTCCTCCTTATTTCAAAATATTGCTGGAAATTACCATGCGCTGAACCTCTGATGTGCCCTCGTAGATCTCTGTGATCTTGGCGTCTCTCATCATTCGCTCGACTTCATAGTCCCTGATATAGCCATAACCGCCATGGAGCTGCACGCACTTGGTGGTCACTTCCATCGCGGTCTCCGCGGCATACAGTTTGGCCATCGCGGCCTCCACACTGTAAACCTTTTGCGTCTGTTTGGCCATGGCCGCCTTGTAGACCAGCATCCGCGCGGCCTCAATCCTGGTCGCCAGATCGGCAAGAACAAACTGGCTGTTCTGGAACTGAGAAATCGAGCGCCCGAACTGTTTTCTCTCCTTGACATAGGCGATCGTCCGGTCAAGCGCGCCCTCCGCGATGCCGAGCGCCTGGGAGGCGATACCGATACGTCCGCCGTCCAGTGTATGCATGGCGATGCCGAAGCCCTTGCCCTGTTTGCCGAGTATGTTTTCCTTTGGAATGCGGCAGTCCGTGAAGATCAATTCATATGTGGCCGAGCCGCGGATACCCATCTTCTTTTCCTTGGTGCCGAAGGTGAATCCCGGTGTGCCCTTTTCTACGATAAACGCGGAAATTTCTTTGACTTTTCTGCCTTTCTTCTCAGTCACGCCGGTCACGGCGATGATAATATAGACATCGGCGTAGCTGCCGTTGGTGATAAAGCACTTGGAGCCGTTGAGTACCCACTCGTCGCCGTCGAGCACAGCCTTGGTCTGCTGTCCCTGCGCGTCCGTGCCGGCGCCCGGCTCAGTCAGGCCGAACGCGCCGAGCTTTCTGCCCGTCGCCAGATCCGGCACATATTTCTGTTTTTGCTCCTCCGTGCCGTAGGTCATGATCGGGTCAATGCAGAGGGATGTATGCGCGGAGACGATGACAGACGTCGTCGCGCAGACTTTCGCCAGCTCCTCGACACAGAGTGTGTATGTCAGCGTGTCGCATCCCTGCCCGCCGTATGCCTTGTCGACAGGAATGCCGAGGAAGCCATACTTGCCGAGCTTCTCCACCGTTTCCTTCGGGAACTTTTCTTCCTCGTCCGTTTCCTGGGCAAGCGGCTTTACCTCTGTCTCAGCAAAGCTCCTGAACAGAGACTGCGCGAGAAGATGCTTTTTTGATAAACTAAAATCCATGATATATCCTCCTTAATTGTTGGCTCATAAAATGTGGCAGCCCGCGGGCCGAGCGCATCGCCCCCGACCCGCAGTGTTGCCGCCCGTCAATTATTTCCTGTAATCGTAGAAACCTACGCCCGTCTTGCGGCCTAGCTTACCGCCGCGAACCATCTGACGAAGGAGTCTGGACGCCCTGTACTTGGAATCGCCCGTCTCCGCGAGAAACACGTCCATGATATGGAGGCAGGTGTCGAGGCCGATCAGGTCAGCCAGCGCCAGCGGCCCCATCGGATGATTGCAGCCGAGCTTCATGGCTTTGTCGATATCCTCGACAGAGGCGAGGCCCTCCTCAAGCACCATGATCGCCTCATTGATCATCGGGATAAGAATTCTGTTGACGACAAAGCCCGGACCCTCTTTCACTTCCACAGGGTCTTTGCCGATCTCCACGGACAGATCATAGACGGTCTTGAAAGTCTCGTCCGAGGTGTGGAGGCCTCTGATCACCTCGACCAGCTTCATCACGGTCGCAGGATTGAAGAAATGCATACCGATGAATCTGTCCGCCCTGTCCGTGGCCGCCGCGATCTGTGTGATCGCAATGGATGACGTATTCGTGGCAAAAATCGTCTCCGGCTTGCAGATGCCGTCCAGCTCCTTAAATACGGATTTCTTGATGTCAACGTTTTCTACAATCGCCTCAAGGACAAGGTCGACGTCCGCCGCGGCATTCATATCTGTGGTAAAGGAAATCTTTGAGAGGATGGCTTCTTTGCCCGCCTCGTCCATCTTTCCCTTGGAAACCAGTTTGTCAAGGCCCTTATTTAATTTGGCCTTCGCGGCGTCAAGAATCTCGTCATTGATATCTCTGAATATAACCTCGATCCCCTTCTTTGCCATCACCTGGCCGATGTCAAGCCCCATCTGGCCCGCGCCGACGATAAATACTTTGTTCATGCAAAATCTCCTCCTCAATCATTATTTTTTATTTATTGATAAAGTTTTTCTCTTTGCGCTTCTCAAGGAAAGCCGACATGCCCTCCACCTGGTCGTGGGTCTCGAAGCATCCGCCGAACAGCTTCTCCTCGATCACGATGGCCTCATCCATGCCGACCTGTAGGCCGTCGTTGATCGCCCTCTTGCAGCTGCGCACCGCGATCGGCGCGTTTTTGGCGATGCCGGCAGCCATCTTCTCTGCGGCTGGCATCAGCTCTTCCTGAGGGTAGACCGCATTGACAAGACCGATCCTGTAGGCCTCGTCCGCCTTGATATTCCGAGCGGTATAGATGAGCTGTTTGGCCATGCCCGGACTCACCAGGCGCGCCAGCCTCTGCGTACCGCCAAAACCAGGGGTGATGCCAAGTCCTGTCTCCGGCTGGCCGAACACCGCATTGTCTGAGCAGAGGCGGATATCGCAGCTCATGGCAAGCTCGCAGCCGCCGCCCAGTGCAAAGCCGTTGACCGCGGCGATCACCGGAATCGGGAATGTCTCGATCTTGCGGAACACATCGTTGCCCTTCTTGCCGAAAGCCTCGCCCTCAGCCTTCGTCAGGGTACTCATCTCTCCGATGTCAGCGCCGGCCACAAACGACTTCTGTCCCGCGCCCGTGATGATCAGGCATCTGACGGTCTCAAGGTCGACGGCATCCAGAGCCGCGTCCAGATCGGCGAGCACCTCGGAGTTGAGCGCGTTGAGCGCCTTCTCGCGGCTGATGGTGAGAATACCGACACCGCCTTTGACTTCGTATAAAACGTTTGACATTTCTTTAACATCCTTTCGTTATTTATTTTTACCTCTCAGATTTATTTTACCGCAAGACTGCACATAAGTAAAGTTTATTTTTCTGAAAAAAATGCAGAATACAACAAAAAAGAGTGCCGAAAAGTCTCATTCTTCTCAGCACTCATTCATGACTTTGTTATTCAACTTCCTCATATTCGAGGTCATCCGGTGTCCGCGCGCCCTCCTTGACATATGTCCCCGCGGTCCGGCACGCCGGGCAGCGGCCGAAATCGTCGCCGAATTCTGTCATCAGGTCAAGCGCGTACTTAAACTGCTTGCCGCAGTTTGGGCACCGATAATAAAAGTATAGCGCGCCCCAAGTCATACGCAGACGCTCCCTATTTTTTCAGTCCGAGAATCTCACGCGCCTCGTCCGGCGTAGCGACATCATTGCCGTACTCTCTGATGACACGCGCCGCCCGCTCGACAAACTGAGCGTTGCTGTCGGCGAGCTGTCCCTTCGCGTACATGACATTGTCCTCCATGCCGACACGGATATTGCCGCCGAGCGCGACCGCGCCGTAGAGCATCTCCATGGCGCTGTGGCCAACGCCAAAGCATGACCATGTGGAACCAGGGCACAGAGCCTCCATCGTCTCTTTCATGAAGACGAGGTTCTTCATGGAACCTGGAATGCCGTTTGCGCAGCCCATGCAGAACTGGAAGTGAAGCGGCGCTTTGAGCACGCCCTTCTTCAAGTAATACGCGGCATTGGCGATCATGCCCGGATCGAAGGCCTCGATCTCAGGTTTGGTATTTGTCTCCTGGAACAGAAGTCCGCACATCTCAAGGAATTTCGGGGAGTTGATGAAGAGGCCGCTGTTGAGCCAGTTCATGGAACCGCAGTCATAGGAAGCCATCTCCGGCTTTAACAGCTTGATATGCGCGACGCGGATATCGTCATCCGCATGGATGTCGCCTGATGTGGTCAGATTCAGGATGATATCGCAATCCGGATATTTGGTCTTGATCAGATTGACGGTCTCGACAAATTTTTCGGTACTCATGGTGCCGTTGCCCTCGTCATCCCTCATATGGAGATGAGCGATCGCCGCGCCGGCTTTCCAGCACGCATAGACATCATCCGCGATCTCCTGCGGGGTCATAGGTACGTTCGGATTGTTCTCTTTTTTCGGCCATGCGCCTGTCACGGCCGCTGTGATAATCGTTTTCTTCTTTGCCATTTCCTTTGATCTCCTATACTCATAAATCCAGACGGAACTCGCGCTCCGTCTGGATAATGTCGTAATCTCAGCGATTCGTGAAACCGTAGTTGTCGCGATCCTGGCAGCCCGTGCCGCAGTACAGATATGTCCTGTCCGGAACATCGTTCAGATCATCTTCGTCGATCTCTGCCACGCAGCGGGCCATCGAGCCGTCGCCCATGTACCATCTGAGCGGGAAGCAATAGAATCTGAAGCGCTTGCCGGAAACTTTGTCAAGGTCGCCGCCAAGATTCTCAACACCGACAATACCATGGCCAAGCATCATCTTGTGACAAGGCTCCCAGGTGCCCCAGCAGCCGATCGCTTCGAGATCGCCATACTTCTTGTCATACGCCTCTTTGCCGTGGATCCTGATATACTCTTCCTTATCAAACTCAGCATAGGCCTCCTCGCCGAAAAGCTCTTTGTATTCTTCGGTGATCGGTCTGCCTGACGCGCCGAGAAGGTTCATACGGGTCATGCCATTGTTGCCCATGGCGGTGTGAAGCGGATGATCCAGAGCCTGCATATCCATGGCCACACATTTGACCTTGTGCTCAACAAACCAACGGCCGGCCTCTACGCCTGTGCCGCATGAATAATGATAGTATTCCTTGGAATCGTCGAATTTGCGGTGCATTCCTGTGTTCAGGCATACAACCATGCCCTCAAGCTCCGCAGGATCGATGCCGGCCTTTGCGCATGCCGCATCCAGATGTTTCCCTGTGATCAGACCCCATCTCTCAATCTCGATTTCGAGGCAGATCGCGTCGCCGGTATAAGCGTCCACAGGCATCTCATGCGTATAACGCGCTCTCCTGCCGTCGAATTCTCTCTCCATCACGTGGCGAGGTGCGTCGCAGTGCGTGCCGGTATGCATGGTGCAGCCGACATACTGAGTCAGGACGCCGCCCTTGGCCATCGAGTGCTTGCTGTCGATCACCGGCTTGTCAAAATATGGCCAGCGAGGAATCTCAGCGCTAAAAGGATGTGTCAGATCAACAAAAACTTTCTTTCCCATTTCAATCTACCTCCTAAGATTAAATAAAACATAAATGAATGCCCGCGCAAAACAGGCGTTTGCCGCAGAGCATTTGAAACCTGTTTGGCTTTGATCTGCCACGGGGCAATAGAAACTTGCCCCGCATGGATTTGCCGCGCGGCACTGAAATCTGCCTGACGATTATTTGCCGTAAAGCATCTTGATCAGATATTCGTTGAGACCGCTGTTGATCTGCGCGATCTCCTCATCCGTATACTTCATGAAACCCTCGCGGACGCCGTCCACCGGTTCCGCGCGGAAGCCCATCTTGCCCTCCTCAAGCATCTGGGCGAGCAGCGGTGAAGCGTCATGCCTGTCCTCAAGATCCTTGAGCACATAGCTGTGAATATTGTATGTGAGCTGCGTGCCGACCATGTCTGAATTGACCAACGGCGGCAGGTACGGCAGCCTCAGGCCGAAGCTATACTTGCAGGCATCATCGACCGTCTTTGCGTCCGCGATACCGCGCTCGACGATGGAAATGGCCTCACGCCATAGTGCGTGCTGCATTCTGTTAGCGATAAAGCCAGGGACATCCTTCTTGCAGAGCACCGGCTTTTTGCCCGCCTTCGTGAGAATATCCATCACCGTGTCGGCCACCTCGTCCGTGGTGTCCGGCGTCTTGACGACCTCGACCAGCGGGATCAAAAATGCCGGATTCCAGAAATGCGTGCCGCACAGTCTCTCTTTGTGGACGCACTTGGAAGCGATCTCTGTCGGGCTCATCACGGATGTGTTGGTGCAGAAAATCGTATCCACAGAGACGATCTCCTCCAGCTGGGCAAACAGGTTCTGCTTCAGCTCCATATCCTCAAGCACGCACTCGACGACAAGTTCTGCGCTCGCCACGCCCTCGCTGTGGATATCCTGCGTAAAGCTGATCTTTGAGACAATGGCGTCGACATCCGCCTCCGTCACGATGCCTTTCTCGACCAGCAGCTTCATATTGCCGCGCACTTTCGCCTCGATATCCACCGGGTAAACGTCATAGACGCAAACCTCAACTCCGTCGAGGCCGGCAAGGATCTGGGCGATCGCGCTACCCATCATGCCGCCGCCGCACACTAAGAATTTCTTGATCTCTCTCATCTTTGTTCTCCTTGATTTTTAAGACGGCGTGCCGGAGCGCCCCGCGCCCGGCCGCCGAAAAATGCTCAACCGAACTGTCGCGATTTCCAGATTAGCAGGTCAGATAACCGCCGCTGCAGTCATAGTTGCCGCCTGTCATGAAGTTGGAAGCATCCGATGAGAGGAACAGCGCGAAACCTACGAAATCATCCGGCTCAGCCAGACGACCGATCGGCTCACGTTTTAAGAAGTTCTGATATACGGCTGATTCCGGATCAAACATCCACTCGGTCAGTTCGCTGCGGAACACAGTCGGGCAGATGGAGTTGACATTGATGCCATATTTCGCGGTGAGATCGCAGGCCATACTGGAAACCATCAGGTCAGCGCCGCCCTTGGACGTACAATAACCTGTGTAACCTGCCATGCCGCGCTTCGAGCGCTGGGATGTGACGACAACCATCTTGCCGCCCTTGCCCTGATCCACCATCTGATGAGCCACATATTTGCAGACAATGTAGACGGATTTGCAGTCGGCATCCATGATATACTGCCAGTCAGCGACAGACTGATCGAGGATATTCTGAGCCTTGTTGTAGCCATGACAGATAGCCAGGATATTGATCTCGCCGTATTTCTCAACGGTCGCCTTGATGAGCGCCTGAACATCCTCTTCCTTGGCAGGATCCGCGACAAAATATGCGCAGTCGATATCCTCGGCCTTGAACTCATCCTCAAGCTCCTGCAGCTTCTTCGCATTGCGGCCGGTCATCATGACCTTCGCGCCTTTGTAGCCATAAGCCTTGGCAAGCACTTTGCCCAGCGCGCCCGTCGCGCCTGTCACAAGGGCAACTTTGCCCTCCACAGAAAACATGTTGTCAACGAAATCCTTTTTTAATGGAACCATTTGAAACTCCTCCTTCTATGAAAATAAAAAATTGATTACTCAGTGATGCAAAAAACCGTCCAACCGGTTCTTTGTGACCCTCTTGCGCCCGCCATAGGGCTTGTCCACGCAATCAGGCCGCAATAACAATCGTATGATCATCCCGGATAATTGATGATCACCAGCATCCTCGCAGGTTTGCGTGATTTATTCTCAAGATAGCGGCCTTCGTTCGGAGGGAAGGAAATGCACTCATCCTGATGGATCACATATTCATTACCCGCATCGTCCGTAACAGTCATCTCGCCCTCAATCACATAGTACACTTTTTCAAGCGGATTGTCATTGTAAGCGTAATCGGCGCCGCCGCCCGGAAGGAAGATACTCTGACCGATCCAGAACTTCTCTGCGCCCGTCTCATCTTTGCCATGGAAGCGCATGCATGTGCAGCCGTGATGTCCCGGCGGATTGTAAACTGTTGCCGTTTCGATTGTCATTTTCTTCATGTTGTCTTCTCCTCTTTCTTCTTGATTTTACTCGCTTAAATGCCCATCGCTATCACTTTTGCCAACGGCCTGTCGACAGCGGCAAAAACCGTCATCATTAATGCCGAGCCAGAACCCGCAAAATTTAACGGCATATGAGCGTTTACGATGCTTTTATTATATAATATTTTACAGGTTTGTGCAATAATTTCAGTAGACGAAACCGCCGCCGACCGGCTATTCCAATACGAACGCTAAACGCCCAAAATCCTTGAAAATACTGGATTTTTCGCAATTTGATATGGCAATGCCATTTGCAAGGCAGGAAAAAAATCAGCATTTTTGCCAATCGTTCTTCCTTTTTTTTGACAGATTCCACAATAAAAAAACGGGTGCGTTTTTTGTCGGAATCGATATCTAGAGGGCAAGGCAGCGCCTATCTGAAATGCTCCAGATCATAGGCGAAAATGATCGTCCCCTCCCGGACCTCCCGCGTCCCCGCGGGAATCTCCGCGAGCAGCGTACAGCCGCGCATGGCGCTCGTCATGCCGTTGCTCTGCTTTTCCGACGCGGCAAAATACGCCTCACCGTTTTTGATGACCAGCCTGCCGCGCAGAAGCCGCCGGATGGGGCTCGGCTTCACAAAATCGCCCAGCATCCTCACCTGGAGGCGCTGCGGGTAAACGGCGACCAAACCCATCATCCGCCGCAGCACCGGCAAAACCAACAGCTGCAGCGTCACTGCCGCAGCACCCGGATTGCCCGACAGGGCGAACACAGGTTTCCCGTTCAGCATGCCGCACACCGCCGCGCTGCCCGGCTTCATCCTGATTCTCCAGAAAAGGATGCTGCCCCCGGCCATCTCAATCGCTTCGCGCATCACATCATAATCGCCCACGGAAGCCCCGCCGGTCGTGATCAGGGCGTCGCACCGGTCAATATTCGTCCTCAGGCATTTCGCGATCCCCGCGGCATCGTCATCGGCCATGCCAAGATCCCTAACCCCGGCGCCCGCCGCGCGCAGATACCCCGCCAGCATATATCCGTTCGAATTGCGGATCTTCCCCGGCGCCAGGGGCTCCCCGACATCGGTCAGTTCACTGCCGGAGCACAAAATACCGGCGCAAATTTGCCTGTAAACCTCAAGGCGATCGCACCCCAGCCCCGACGCCTGCGCCATCTCCGCCGCCTCAAGCAAAAGCCCCTTGCGCAAAACCGTGTCGCCCGCAGCGATATCCTCTCCGGCGCGAACCACATTGGTTCCGGCGCGCACGGGGGCAAATACAGTCACACTTCCCTCATCAAATACCGTCTGCTCAAAGGGAATGACAGCGTCGGCACCCTCCGGCATCGGCGCGCCGGTCATGATCTTCGCCGCGCATCCGGCTCCGACTGGCTCTTTCGGCGCACGTCCGGCAGGAATCTCCTCGATCACGCTCAGAGTCACCGGCCGTTCCCCTGTAGCCCCAGCCGTGTCCTCGCTGCGCAGGGCGTATCCGTCATAGGGCGATCTGTCAAAGGGCGGCATATTTTCTTTCGCCTTGATATCCTCCGAGAGCACCCGCCGCCAGGCATCCCGGATATCCACCCGCTCAGTCCCCACAGGCCGGACGCCTGCCATCATATATTCCAACGCTTCCTCCAGCGAAACATTCATCGGATAGTCGCCCATACTCAATCCTCCACAAAGATTTCCATCTCATCACCCTCAGCGATCACGCCGCCGCGAACGACTCTCGCGAAGATCCCCTCCCGCGGCATGATGCAGTCGCCCATGACCTTGTAAATCTCGCAGTGCGCATGGCATTCCTTGCCGATCTGCGTCACTTCCAGCACCACATCACCGCATCGCAGCCGCGTCCCGACAGGCAACGCCCTGAAATCAATACCCTCGACGATCAGGTTCTCTCCGAAGGCGCCGTCTGTCACCACCGCGCCCCGCGCGCGAAATTCATCGATGCGCTCCGCGGATAAAAGACTCACCTGACGGTGCCATTTCCCCGCGTGCGCGTCATTTTCGATGCCCCAGTCCTCGATAAATAAGGCCTTGTGAACATTCTCTTTCTGTGTGCCTTTTCTCTCACTGACACACACGCCCAAAACCCTGCCCACAATCTCATCCCCCTATCTGAAACATCTGGTGGTGATCGGTATTTACGCAGATGCCCGACAATCCCCAGACATCTGCCTTTAAATTGATCATATCATCATGTTATACAAAAATATACCATTCGCTGTCA